>NZ_JACCQA010000005.1:0-304924 GCF_015712215.1 Burkholderia sp. 9779_493 | reverse complement strand
TCGACCGGCTGTCGTCGGTGTTCATCTCGAACACGAACCACGAGGAGAACCAGCCGGCGCACCTGACGCTGAAGGATGCGAGCGTGCCGGTGAACGTGAACCTGCGTACCTACGCGGGGCCGGAGGCACGCTTTTGCCCGGCGGCGGTGTACGAGTTCGTGAAGAACGACGACGGCAGCGAGCGCCTCGTGATCAACGCGCAGAACTGCGTGCACTGCAAGACCTGCGACATCAAGGACCCGACGCAGAACATCGTGTGGGTCACGCCGGAAGGCGGCGGCGGGCCGAATTACCCGAACATGTAACCTGCCGGAACGCGCCGCCACGAGCGGCGCATTTTTTTGGGACATGGCACACCGCCACAAACGAAACGGGGCGCTGCTTGAAGCAGCGCCCCGTTTTGCATGCTGGGCAGGCCACCAGGGGAGGCGCCTCCGCGCCTCCCCTGCTTTGTATCAGGTCGCGCTGCCGGCGATCTTCGGCGTCGGCGTCTCGACGTCGCCGCACTGCGCACGATGGCGCAACGCATGGTCGATCAGCACCAGCGCGAGCATCGATTCCGCGATCGGCGTCGCGCGAATGCCAACGCACGGATCGTGGCGACCGAAGGTTTCGACGGTCGCCTCTTCGCCGGACTTCGTGATCGAGCGGCGCGGCGTGCGGATGCTCGAGGTCGGCTTGATCGCGATCGACACGGTGATGTCCTGCCCCGTCGAAATCCCGCCGAGCACACCGCCCGCGTGGTTTCCGACGAAACCGGCCGGCGTCAGTTCGTCGCCGTGCACCGAGCCGCGCTGCGCGACGCTGTCGAAGCCCGCGCCGATCTCGACGCCCTTCACCGCGTTGATGCTCATCATCGCCTTCGCGATATCGGCATCGAGCCGGTCGAACACCGGCTCGCCCCAGCCGACCGGCACGCCCGACGCGACGACGTCGATGCGCGCGCCGATCGAATCGCCCTCCTTGCGCAGCGCATCCATGTACGCTTCGAGCTCCGGCACGACCGCTGCATTCGGCGAGAAGAACGGGTTCTCGTGCACGTGCGACCAATCGACGAACGGCACGTCGATTTCGCCGAGGCCGCTCATGTAGCCGCGCACCTCGACCCCGAAGCGCTCGCGCAGCCACTTCTTCGCGACCGCGCCGGCGCCGACGATCGGCGCGGTCAGGCGCGCGGACGAGCGGCCGCCGCCGCGGTAGTCGCGGATGCCGTATTTCTGCCAGTAGGTGTAGTCCGCGTGGCCGGGACGGAACGTCTCGACGATGTTGCCGTAATCCTTGCTGCGCTGGTCGGTGTTGCGGATCAGCAGCGCGATCGGCGTGCCGGTCGTCACGCCCTCGAACACGCCCGACAGGATCTCGACCTCGTCGGCCTCCTGCCGCTGCGTCACGTGCCGCGACGTGCCCGGCTTGCGGCGGTCGAGCTCGACCTGGATGTCGGCTTCGGTCAGCCCCATCCCCGGCGGGCAGCCGTCGATCACGCAGCCGATCGCGGGACCGTGCGATTCGCCGAAGGTCGTGACAGTGAAAAGCGTGCCGAGGGTATTGCCGGACATGATGGAACCGCCCAAAGAGAAATGGGCAAACCGATGCGCTGCCGGGGCCGCAGGCAGGTCGATCGTTTGCCGGTCGAGAAAAAGAGGTAAACCGCTATTATGCCAGCCGTCCCGGGCCCGCGGGCCGCGTGAACCGTTCAGACCACACGGGCCGGCGCGGATAAGGGCAGAGGCAACGCGGTACGGCGATCGCAGGCCCTCGGTGTTACGCGCGGGAGCCGCCGAACCGCGGCCCCCATCCCGGCCCGGCGCGCGGATCGATCATTCCGCGCCGGGCTCGGCGCCCGCCTACTTCCGCGCGCCGCGCAGCTCGGTCACCGCCGCCTGCAGCGCCTCGGGCGTCGCCACCGACGCCGGGATCGGTTCGCCGACCGCGAGCGTCAGCCGGCTCATCACGCCGCGCTTGATGGGTCGCGGCATCCGCGCATCGGCATGTCGCGAAAAATAGCTGCCCCACAGCCCGCGCAGCGCCATCGGGATCACCGGCGCCGGCGTGCGGCTCAGGATCTCGGTGATGCCGTGATGGAACGTGTTGATGTCGCCCGTCTTCGTCAGCTTGCCCTCGGGGAAGATGCACACGAGCTCGCCGTCCTTCAGCGCGGCCTCGCACAGGTCGTACGCCCGCGCGAGCATCGCGGGATCCTCGTGGCGCGGCGCGATCGGGATCGCCTTCGCATGCCGGAATACCCAGCTCGCGAAACGCGTCTTGAAGATCCGGTGATCCATCACGAAGCGAATCGGCCGCGGGCTCGCGGCGGCCAGCACGAGCGCATCGACGTAGCTGACGTGATTGCACACGAGCACCGCCGCCCCTTCCGCCGGAATCCGCTCCGCGTGCACGAGGCGGATCCGGTAGAACGTATGTACGAGCACCCACGCGACGAAGCGCAGCAGGAACTCGGGCACGAGCAGGTAGATATACGTCGCGACTACGACGTTCAATAGCGCAGTGACGAGGAACAGCCCCGGAATGTCGACCCCGGCCTTGGTCAACCCCATCGCCATCACGGCCGACAGGATCATGAACAGCGCGTTCAGGATGTTGTTCGCGGCGATGATCCGCGCGCGGTGCGTCGGCGCGCTGCGGCTCTGGATCAGCGCGTACAGCGGCACGCTGTAGAAACCGCCGAACATCGCGAGCAGGAACAGGTCGGCGAGGATGCGCCAGTGGCGCGTGCCAGCCAGGAATTCGCCGACCGACAGCAGATGGCCGGGTGACGGCAGCGCGTGGCTCGCGAAATACAGTTCGATCGCGAACACGCTGATGCCGATCGAGCCGAGGGGCACGAGGCCGATCTCGACGCGCCGCTGCGACAGCCGCTCGCACAGGAGCGAACCGAGGCCGATGCCGACCGAGAACGTCGCGAGCAGGATCGTGACGACGTCGGGGCTCGCGGACAGCACGTCCTTCGCGAAATTGAAGAACGACGTGAGGAACGTCGCGCCGACGAACCACAGCCACGAGATGCCGAGCAGGCTCAGGAACACCGTGCGGTTCTGGCGCGCGAGCCCGAGGTTGCGCCAGGTCTCGCTGATCGGGTTCCAGTTGATCACGAGGTCCGGCTGCGGCGCGGGCGTCGACGGCACGCGCTGCGCGACGAGCCGCCCCGCCAGCGCGATGACGACGACGCTCACCGCGAGCACGCGCTCGCCGCTGCCTTCGATGCCGGCCGCCGCGCCGCCGATGATCGTGCCGATCAGGATCGCGATGAACGTGCCCATCTCGACGAGCCCGTTGCCGCCGACCAGCTCGTGCTCACCGAGATGCTGCGGCAGGTACGAATACTTGACGGGTCCGAACAGCGTCGAGTGCATCCCCATCATGAACGTGCACAGATACAGCAGCGTCGCGCTGTGCGTGACGAAGCCGGCCGCGCCGACCAGCATCAGCACGATCTCGAAGGTCTTCACGAAGCGCGTGAGGGTCGCCTTGTCGTATTTGTCGGCGATCTGGCCGGACGTCGCCGAGAACAGCACGAACGGCAGGATGAAGATCGCGGAAATCAGGAATGCGGCCGTCTTCGCATCGACGCCGGAGAACCGCGCGGTGTGATACGTGACGAGCGACGTGAACCCGATCTTGAAGACGTTGTCGTTCAGCGCGCCGAGGAACTGGGTCGTGAAGAACGGCGCGAAGCGGCGCTCGCGCAGCAGGTCGAACTGCGATGCGTGGGCGCGCCGTTCGTCGCGCCGCCCCGAAGTGGCTTGCGTGTGATCGCTCATGCGGAATGCGCGCGCGTCGTCTGGGCGATGCTGCGCGGGCCTCGTGTTGTCGTTGAAAAAACGGCGGCGCAGGACATGCCTGCGCCGCCGCGTGCCGGATGGCGGCGCCCATGCATCGACGTGCCGGGCGCGACGCGATTCACGGTTTGTGCGCTTCGGCTTCCGATTCCGGCCAGTCGCGGATGTACGCCTTCAGCATCCGGTTCTCGAAGCTCTGCGCCTCGACGACCGTCTTCGCGACGTCGTAGAACGAAATGACGCCCATCAGCACCTTCTTGTCGAGCACCGGCATGTAGCGTGCGTGACGCTCGAGCATCATCCGGCGCACTTCGTTGACGTCCGTTTCCGGCGTGCAGGTGAGCGGCTCGTCCATCACCTTGCGCACCTGCACGTCGCCGATCGCGCCGCCGTTCACGTGCAGGCGCAGGATGATCTCGCGAAACGTCAGCATGCCGACGAGATCGCCGTACTCCATCACGACGAGCGAACCGATGTCGTGTTCGGCCATCGTATCGACCGCTTCGCGCAGCGGCTTATCGGGCGTCACCGTAAACAGCGTGTTGCCCTTCACTTTCAGAATATCGCTGACGCGCATCGTAGTCCCCTCATGCTTGAATGCAAAATCTCTTTCGATCCTATCGGAAAGCCTGTCAAAAGGAAAGCACGGGCCGGCGCGGCGGCCCGCCGCCGCTTGCGGACGCCGGCCGCCGGCCGCACAATGGCCGCATGAACAGCGGCCCGAGGAGACGGCCATGGCGCATACGCATACGGAGCAATTCGCCAGCTTCGCTGATTTCTACCCGTATTACCTGAACGAGCACCAGAATCTCACGTCGCGGCGGCTGCACTTCATCGGCTCGCTCGGCGTGATCGGCTGCGTGGCGATGGCGGTCGCGACCGGCTACTGGCTGTGGCTGCCGGCCGCGGTCGTCTGCGGCTACGGGTTCGCGTGGGTCGGGCACTTCTTCTTCGAGAAGAACCGCCCGGCCACGTTCCGGCACCCGATCTACAGCCTGATGGGCGACTGGGTGATGTTCAAGGACATCTGCACCGGCAAGATCCCGCTGTAGCCGCCGGGCCCGCCTTCAGGCAGGCCGCGGCGGTCGCGCGTGCGGATCGGCCACGCCCGGCGCCGGGCCGGCGCTGCCGGCCGGGTGCGCGCCCGCCAGCCGGTGCGCGGCGATCAGCGACGCGAGCGTCACGTCGAACCGGTCGTTCGACAGCACGTCGAGCAGCGCGGCCCCGTCGACGTGGCTGCGGCGTCGCTGGAGTTGGTAGGTCAGCTCGGTGCGATCGATCACCAGCACGTCGAACAACTGCGCGAGCGTCAACTGCTCCGGATTCGCGAGCAGGATGTAGCGCGGCGTGCTCTCGCCGCCGCCGTCGAGCCGCGCGACCCATTCGCGCTCCTCCATCGTCGTCAGCAGCCGCTGCGCGGTTTCCATGTCGCAGCGCAGCATCGTCGCGAGCCGCATCGCCGTGTAGCCGCGCTTGCCGGCCGCGCGCGCTTCGGCCAGCCGCGCGAGCAGCTCCAGCGCGTCGAGCAGGTCGCTGCCCGGATAGTGGATGCGGTGGAATTGCCCGACGCGAATCGCCGGCAGCGCCGACGCCACCATCGCGCCGAGCAGCGCGATGAACCAGCTCAAATACACCCACAGCAGGAACACCGGCAGCGCCGCGAACGCGCCGTACACGGCCGTATAGGTCGGAATGCGCCGCACGTAGTAGCCGAAGCCGCGCTTCGCGAGTTCGAACGCGATGGCCGCGAACAGCCCGCCGATCACCGCGTCGCGCCATGCGACCGCGCAGTTCGGCAGGTACACGTACAGCAGCGTGAACGCGAGCACCGTCAACGGCAGCGACGCGAGCGCGAGCAGCCACTCGACGATCGACGTGGACGGCCCCGCGCCGGTGAACGCGAGCGACTGCGTGAACAGGTACGACGAGATCGACAGGCTCACGCCGAACAGCAAGGGCCCGAGCGTGATCAGCGCCCAGTACGCGAGCACGCGCTGCGCGAACGGCCGCGGCTTGCGCACGCGCCAGATCAGGTTGAACGCCGATTCGATCGTCATCATCGTCATCACCGACGTGACGACGAGCACGATCAGGCCGGCCGTCGTCAGCCCCTTGGCCTTCGACGCGAACTGGTTCAGGTACTTGAAGATCTGGATGTTGAACTGCGCGGGCATCAGGTGATCCGCGAGGAACCCCTGCAGCGAGATCTGGAACGACGCGAACATCGGGAACGCGGTGAACAGTGCGAACGCGACCGTCACGAGCGGCACGATGGCCAGCATCGTCGTGAAGGTCAGGCTGCCCGCCACCTGCGGGATCCGGTCCTCGGCGCTGCGCCGGGCCGCGAACTGCGCGAGGCGCTTGATGGTGTCGAGATCGACGCTCAACTTCGGCAAACGGCTTCTCCTTCTTGATGCTGCGCGCGTCACGGCGCGCCGCCGCCGCGCTGCGCGACGGCTTCAGCCCCTATAATAGCCGCTCGATTCCAGCAGGGGCCGACTGCACCGGGCACGCGCGCGGCCGCACGCGGCTCCGTCGCCCATGAAAGACATCCTCGTCCTCTATTACAGCCGTCACGGCGCCACGCGCGATCTCGCGCTCGCGATCGCGAACGGCATCGACAGCGTGCCGGGCATGCAGGCCCGCATCCGCACCGTGCCGCCCGTGTCGGCCGTCTGCGAAGCCACCGCCCCCGACATCCCGGCCGACGGCCCGCCGTACGCGGAACTGCGCGACCTCGAGGAATGCGCGGGCCTCGCGCTCGGTTCGCCGACCCGCTTCGGCAACATGGCTGCCGCGCTCAAGTATTTCCTCGACGGCACCACGCCGCAATGGCTGTCGGGCGCGCTGACCGGCAAGCCGGCGAGCGTGTTCACGTCCACCGGCAGCCTGCACGGCGGTCAGGAATCGACGCTGCTGTCGATGATGCTGCCGCTGCTGCATCACGGGATGATGATCGTCGGGATCCCGTACACCGAATCCGCCCTCAGCACGACGCGCACCGGCGGCACCCCGTACGGCGCATCGCACGTCGCGCAGCACGACCGCGCGGCGTCGGGCGGGCTGTCGGCGGACGAGAAGGCGCTCGCGGCCGCGCTCGGCGTACGGCTCGCGCGCGCCGCCGCGGCGCTCGCCAGCGCCCGGTCCGCCGAGGCGGCATGAACGCCCCCGCCCGCCCCGCCGTCGCGGCCCGGCCGCGCTACGCGCTGGCCGCCGCCGCATGTCTCGTCGCGTTGATCGCCCTGTCGCTCGCGTGGGAGCTGTGGCTCGCGCCGCTGCGCCCCGGCGGCTCCGCGCTGATGCTCAAGGCCGTGCCGCTCGCACTCGCGCTGCCAGGCGTCTGGCGGCGTAACATCTATACGATGCAGTGGGCGAGCATGCTGGTCCTCGTCTATCTTGCCGAAGGCATCGTGCGCGGCATGTCCGATCGCGGGCTGTCCGCGACGCTCGGCTGGTGCGAGACCGCGCTCGCCGTCGGCTTCTTCGTGGCGGCGCTGGCTTACGTCGCGCCGTTCAAGCGCGCGGCGAAAAAACCGCGCGCCACGTCCTGACCCTTACGCGACAAGGTGATGATGTCCTCCGAAGCTTTCGTTTCCGCGTGCCGCGACGCGATCGGCGCCGACCACGTGCTGACCGATCCGCACGATACCGAACCGTTCCTGACCGACTGGCGCCGCCGCTACAAGGGCGCCGCATGCGCGGTGCTGAAGCCCGCGAACACGGCGGAAGTCGCCGCGCTCGTGAAGCTCGCCAACGCACACGGCGTCGCGCTCGTGCCGCAGGGCGGCAACACGGGCCTCGCGGGCGGCGCGACGCCCGATGCGAGCGGCAGCCAGGCCGTGCTGAGCGTCGCGCGCCTGAACCGCGTGCGTGCGCTCGATCCGCACAACAACACGATCACCGTCGAAGCCGGCGTGATCCTCGCCGACGTGCAGGCGCGCGCCCGCGAAGGCGGCCGGCTGTTCGCGCTGAGCCTCGCGGCGGAAGGCAGTTGCACGATCGGCGGCAACCTGTCGACCAACGCGGGCGGCACCGCGGTGCTGCGCTACGGCAACGCGCGCGAGCTGTGCCTCGGCCTCGAGGTCGTGACGCCGCAGGGCGAGATCTGGGACGGGCTGCGCGGACTGCGCAAGGACAACACCGGCTACGACCTGCGCGACCTGTTCATCGGCGCCGAAGGTACGCTCGGGATCATCACGGCAGCCGTGATGAAGCTGCATCCGCTGCCGGCCGCGCAGGTCACGGCGCTGGCCGCGCTCGAGTCGCCGCACGCGGCGCTCGATTTCCTCGCGCTCGCGCAGCGCGCGGCCGGGCCTTTGTTGACCGGCTTCGAGCTGATGTCGGATTTCTGCATGCAGCTGGTCGGCAAGCATTATCCGCAACTGCGCTACCCGTTCGCGCAGACGCACGCGCAAACGGTGCTGCTGGAGCTGTCCGACAACGAAAGCGAAGCGCATGCGCGCGCACTCTTCGAGAAACTGATGGAAGAAGCGTTCGAGGCCGGGCTCGTGGTCGACGCGGTGGTCGCGGAGAATCTCGCGCAGTCGCGTGCGTTCTGGGACCTGCGCGAGCACATCCCGCTCGCGCAGGCCGACGAAGGGCTCAACATCAAGCACGACATCGCGGTGCCGATCTCGTCGATCGCACGCTTCATCGACGAGACCGACGCGGCGATCCAGCAAGCCGCGCCGGGCGCGCGCATGGTCACGTTCGGCCACCTCGGCGACGGCAACCTGCACTACAACGTGCAGATGCCCGAAGGCGGCGATGCGAAGGCGTTCCTCGCCGCGTTCCAGGCGCCGATCAACCGGATCGTCTACGACAACGTGCACCGCCACCACGGCACGATCAGCGCGGAGCACGGCATCGGCCAGTTGAAGATCGACGACGCGCAACGCTACAAGTCGCCGGTCGAAACGACGCTGATGCGCACGCTGAAGACCGCGCTCGACCCGCGCGGCCTGATGAATCCCGGCAAGGTCCTGCGCTGAAGCCGCCCACTCCGGAGCCAAGCCCGTGAAAATCCGCGTCCTGTCCGACCTGCACCTCGAAAGCAACCTGCCCGACGCGATCCCGCACGCCGATGCGGATCTCGTCGTGCTGGCCGGCGACATCCACAACCACGCGGAAGGCCTGCGCTGGGCCGCCGAGACGTTCGACCCGGCGGTGCCGGTGATCTACGTGCCGGGCAACCACGAGTACTACGACGGGGAATTCGGCGCGCTGGAGACGGCGATGCGCGACGCGGCGCATACGCTCGACAACGTGCATTACCTGAACAACGGCGTCTACGTCGATCCCGCCCAGCGCTTTCGCGTGCTGGGCACGACGCTCTGGAGCGATTTTTCGCTGTTCGGCCGGGACGAAGCCGACATGGCCGCCGCGATCGACGCCGCGCTGCGCGTGATGCTCGATTTCAAGGGATTGATCCAGGTGACCTGGCCGCACGATGCGGCGCTGCATGCGGCAGCGGGCGAGCCGGAACGGGATTTCGCGCCGGCCGACGCGATCGCGCTGCACCGGCACGGCCGTGCATGGCTGGAAACGCAGCTGGCGGCGCCGTTCGCGGGCAAGACGATCGTCGTCACCCATCATGCACCGCACCGGCGCTCGCTGGCGGAACGCTATGCGGACGATCTGGCTTCGGCGGGATTCGTGACGGACATGGCGGAACTGGTACGGCCGCCGGTGGATCTGTGGCTGCACGGCCACACGCATACGTCATTCGACTACGTTGCGGACGGCGGCACGCGCGTCGTGTGCAATCCGCGCGGCTACATTCATCGCCGCACCGGCGAACGGGAAAACCCCGCGTTCGCGTGGGACAAGGTCGTCGAGCTCGGCTGAGCGCCGGCTCGGGCGGTCGCGTTGCGCGGCCGTGCCCGTCCGAAACGTGACGGCGAGATCAGCGGCCGGGGCGGCGCGGCTCGCGCACGCGGACCGGCACCGGCTTCATCTGCGCCTTCGCCTTCATCGCACGCAGCAGGTCGCGGGTCGCCGCCGCGGCGGCAGCCGCGCCCAGCAGGACGCCAAGGCCGATCATCAGGTGCGTATCCATCGCTACTCCGGTGTGGTGTATCTCGTTAATTCCAACAGTATCAAACTGTCTGACACACGTTCGTAAAAAAATGTTGCGTGAAGGACAAATCTCGTCAGATTGCGGTCGACCGCGCTGTCATGTCGCACGCGTGTACTGCTCGAGCGCCGCTTCGTCCGCTTCGAGCGTGAGCGGCAGCTCTTCGCGCAGGAAATCGACCCAGGTGCGGATTTTCGCGTCGAGGTACTGGCGCGACGGATACAGCGCGTAGATGTTCATCACGTGCGACCGGTACTCGGGCATCACGCGCACGATGTGCCCGCTACGCAGCCAGCCGATCGCCGAATAGAGCGGCAGCCCGCCGACGCCCATCCCCTCCCGCACGGCCACCGCGAGCGCCTCGGCGACGTTCACGCGAAACGGCGGCGCCGTGATCGGCACGACCTCGTCGCCGTTCGGCCCCGCCAGCGCCCATTCGTCGAAGTGAAAGCCCGGCGCGACCATCCCCAGGCACACGTGCTGTGCGAGATCGGCCGGCCGCTGCGGCACGCCGTGCGACTCGACGTAGCCCGGCGATGCGCAGACGACGCTGTAGCTCTCGCCGAGCCGCTGCGACACGAGCCCCGAATCGGGCAGGTCGCGGCCGACGACGATCGCGACGTCGTACCCCTCGTCGAGCAGGTCGGGCATCCGCTGCGCGAGCGTCAGCTCGACGTGCACGTCCGGATAGCGCTCGCGGTAGCGCGCGATGGCCGGCACCAGATAGTGCTGGCCGAGGCTCGTGAAGCAATGGACCTTCAGCTTGCCGGACGGGCGCGCGTGCGCGTCGCCCGCCTCGGCTTCGGCCTGGTCGACGTAAGCGAGGATCTGTTCGCAGCGCTGCAGATAACGCTCGCCGGCCTCGGTCAGCGCGATCCGGCGCGTCGTGCGGTTCAGGAGACGCGTGCGCAGGTGGGCCTCGAGATCCGAGACCGCGCGCGACGCGTAGGCGGTGGTCGAATTCATCTGCTGGGCGGCCGCGGTAAAGCTGCCCGCGTCGACCACGCGGACGAATACCCGCATGTTTTGTAACGTATCCATCCCATTACCCGTGTGAATCCGGAGGGATTGTTGCACAGGGTCCAACAAATATTATCTCAGGATTCGTAAAAATGACTTGCACCGTTGTCCATTTATTCAGGAATCACTGAAAAATATAATCGCCTCCGACTCATCTATATCCGAAAGGGAGAAAATCGTGCAGTCTCCGGCGACAAAAGGGACGCTCGCACTGGCGGTTCTTGCAGTCTCATTAATAATGGCCGGTTGCGCGAGCATGGGCGACAACAAACCCCAGTCCACTCGCATCGAAGCGAACGCGCTCGACGCCGGCGCGGCCATCCGCGCCGCCGACCGCGACGCGGGCTGGCCCGCCGCCGACTGGTGGCGCGCGTACCGCGATCCGCAGCTCGATGCGTGGATTGCCGCCGCCCAGGCCGGCAACCCGACCCTCGCGGCCGCCGAGGCCCGCGTGCGCGAAGCGCAGGCAATGGCGCGCGTCGCCCGTTCGGCCGAACTGCCGCAGATCAACGGCAACCTGTCGCTGATGCGCCAGCACTGGCCGGACAACGTGTACTACGGCCCGGGCCCGCTCGCGAACGCCGACACCTGGAACAATACCGGCTCGCTCGGCCTGTCGTACCACCTCGATCTGTGGGGCAAGGACAAGAACGCGACCGAGCGGGCGCTCGACACCGCGCATGCGACCGCCGCCGACGCACGGGCGGCGAAGCTCGAACTCGAAGTCAACGTCGTGCGCGCGTATGTCGGCATGTCGATGAACTACGCGCTGCTGGATCTCGCGCACGAGACGTTCGAACGCCAGCGCTCGCTCGCGGATCTCGCGCGCAAGCGGCTGCAGGCCGGCCTCGGCACGCAGCTCGACGTGAGCCAGGCGGAATCGACGCTGCCCGACTACGAGCGCCAGATCGACAGCTATGAAGAAGCGATCCAGCTCGCGCGCCATCAGCTCGCCGCACTGGCCGGCAAGGGCCCGGGCGCCGGCGACGCGATCAAGCGGCCGCAGCTTGCGCTCGACGCGCCGGCCGGCCTGCCGTCGGCGATGCCGGCCGACCTGCTCGGCCGCCGCCCCGACGTCGTCGCGGCGCGCTGGACGGTCGACGCGCAGGCACGCGGCATCGACGTCGCGAAGGCGTCGTTCTATCCGAACATCGACCTGCTCGCGACGGTCGGCGGCTTTGGCGTGACCGCGCCGTTCACCGACTTCCTGCGCGCGATGAACGGCGGCTGGACGGCCGGCCCCGCGCTGTCGCTGCCCATCTTCGAAGGCGGCCGGCTGCGTGCGCAGTTGGGCGCCGCGAATGCCGGCTACGACCAGGCGGTCGAGCGCTACAACCAGACGATCGTCGGCGCGCTCAAGGACATCGCCGACCAGGTCGTGCGGATCCGCTCGCTCGATACGCAGAAGAAGGACGCCGCGCGCTCGGTGGCGGCCAACAATCGCAGCTATCAACTGTCGCGCGAAGGCTTCCGCCGCGGGCTGACCGATTACGTGAACGTGCTGGTCGCGCAACAGCAACTGCTGCGCGCGCAGGAGACGGCCGCCCGCATCGATGCGGAACGCCTCGCCGCGCATGCACAGTTGATGGCGGCGCTCGGGGGTGGGGTCGAGACGGGCAGCGACGTGCCGAAGGACGAAGCCGCCGCCGCGGTTGCCGTGCAGGGCACGAAGTCCGCGGCAGCGGTCGCCCGGCCCGCGGAAGTCGCCACCACCGGCGCGTCCGGCGTGCCGACCGCACGGTAACGCGGAGCGTCGCCATGTCTGCCTCCTCCCCCGCTTCCACGCCCGCCGGCGGTCCGTTCGCGGCCTGGTATGCCGCGTTCGGCGACTGGGCCCGCACCGACGGCGCCGCGTGGCTCTACCTGTTCAAGGCGCTGCTCGCCGCGTTCATCGCGACCGGCGTGTCGATGCGGCTCGACCTGCCCGCGCCGAAAACGGCGATGACGACCGTGTTCATCGTGATGCAGCCGCAAAGCGGCGCGGTGCTCGCAAAAAGCTTCTACCGCGTCGCCGGCACGATCTTCGGGCTGATCGCGACGCTCACGTTCGTCGGGCTGTTCCCGCAGCAGCCGCAGCTGTTCCTGCTGGCGGTCGCGCTGTGGGTCGCCCTGTGCACGGCCGGCGCCGCGCGCAACCGCAACTTCCGCAGCTACGGCTTCCTGCTGGCCGGCTACACGACCGCGCTGATCGGGCTGCCCGCGTCGCAGCACCCGGACGGCGCGTTCATGAGCGCGATGACGCGCGTGGCCGAAATCATGGTCGGGATCGTGTCGGCCGGCGTGGTCAGCGCGCTCGTGTTTCCGCAGACCACCGGCGAGCAGATGCGCACGACGGTGCGCAAGCGCTTCGGCAGCTTCGTCGACTACGTCGCGGCGGCGCTGTCGGGCCAGCTCGACCGCGCGCATATCGAAACCATCCATACGCGTTTCGTCGCCGACGTGGTCGGGTTCGAGGCCGCGCGCAGCATGGCCGTGTTCGAGGATCCGGACACGCGGATGCGCAGCGGCCGCCTTGCGCGGCTGAACAGCGAGTTCATGAGCGCGTCGAGCCGGTTTCATGCGCTGCACCAGTTGATGAACCGGCTGCATGCGGCCGGCGCGCAGGCCGCGATCGACGCGATCGAACCGTACTTTCGCGAGATCGCGCCGCTGCTGCTGACCCCTGCCGGCGAACCGGTGCGCACGTCGGCCGACGCGGGCCATGCGGCCGCGCAACTGCTCGCGTGGCGCGACGCGCTGCCGCGCCGCATCCGCGCGACCCGCGCCGCGCTCGAAACGCAGCCGGACTTTCCGCTGCTCGACTTCGATACCGCCGCCGAACTGCTGTACCGCTTCATCACCGACCTGCACGAGTACGCGGCCACCTACGCGTCGCTGTCGAGCGCGACGCACGAACGCGAACGCTGGATCGAGCGCTACGAGCCGCGCACCAACGCGACGGCGATGGTGATCGCGGCGATCCGCACGGCAACCGTGATCCTCGTGCTCGGCTGGTTCTGGATCGAGACCGCGTGGCCGAGCGGCGTGACGCTCACGCTGACCGCGGCGGCCACCTGCGCGCTCGCGTCGTCGACGCCGCGCCCGACCGCGATGTCCGCGCAGATGGGCATGGGCACGGCGCTCGCCGTCTGCACCGGCTTCCTGCTGACGTTCGGGATCTATCCGCACATCGACGGCTTTCCGCTGCTGTGCGTCGCGCTCGCGCCGCTGCTCGCGATCGGCATCTTCATGACGCTGAAGCCGAAGCTCGCCGGCTACGGGATGGGCTACCTGATCTTCTTCAGCTTCCTCGCCGGCCCGGACAACATCACGCACTACGATCCGACCGGCTTCATGAACGATTCGCTCGCGCTCGTGCTGTCGATGCTGGCGTCGGCGATCGCGTTCGCGGTGCTGTTCCCGCCGACCGCGCCGTGGCTCAAGAAGCGGCTGTTCGCGGACCTGCGCCACCAGGCCGTCGCGGCCGGCCACGCGCGGCTCGCGGGCCTGCGCACGCGCTTCGAAAGCGGCGCGCGCGACCTGATGTACCAGGCGCACACGCTGTCGGCCGACCAGCCCGACGTGCAGCGCGACGCGCTGCGCTGGATGTTCGCGGTGCTCGAAACCGGCAACGCGACGATCGACCTGCGTCACGAGCTCGCGACGCTGCCGTCCGACCCGCGCTATGCGCCCGCGATGCCGTGGCGGCGCGCGATCGAGACGATGCGCAGCGCACTGTCGGCGCTGTTCACCCGGCCGAGCGCCGCGCGTTTCGACGCGACGCTCGCCGCGACCAATGCGGCGATCGACGCGACCCGGCAAACGCTGGATGCGTTCGAGCCGTCGCGCGAAGAGCGCCACCGGCTGCAGCGCATCCTGAGCCACCTGCATTTCGTGCGGACCGCGCTGCTCGACCCGGAATCCCCGCTCGAGCCGCTCAACCGCAACCGCCCCGTGCGTCCCCAACCAGGAGCCTCGTCATGATGCCGCGTGAAATCGCCATTCTCGATGCCTACATGCCCACGGTGGTGCTGATGTTCGTCCTCGGCGCGATCGCGACCTGGGCTGTCGACCGCCTGCTCGCCTATACGGGCCTCTACCGTCTCGTCTGGCACCCGTCGCTGTTCCGGGCCTGCCTTCTCGTCTGCATTTGCGGCGGACTGAGTCTTGCCGTTTACCGTTGATTCCGAACCATCATGATTCTCAGAAAACTCTTCGGCTTCGTCGCGACCGCCGTCATCCTTCTCGTCGCGATCCTGATCGGGCGCTCGCTGTGGGTGCACTACATGGACGATCCGTGGACGCGCGACGGGCGCGTGCGCGCCGAGATCGTCAACGTCGCGCCGGACGTGTCGGGCGCGATCGTCGAGCTGCCCGTGCATGACAACCAGCTCGTGAAGAAGGGCGACCTGATCATGCAGATCGATCCGTCGCATTACCAGATCGCGGTCGAGCAGGCGCAGGCGGCGGTGGCCGCCCGTCGCGCGGAACTGCAGATGCGCCGCGACGACGCGGCCCGCCGCGCGGACCTCGATGCGCTCGTCGTGTCGAAGGAAAACCGCGAGAATGCGGCGCACAGCGCGTCGAGCGCCGACGCGCAGTATCAGCAGGCCATCGCCGCGCTCGACGCCGCGAAGCTGAACCTCGCACGCACGCGCGTCGTCGCGCCGGTCGACGGCTACATCACGAACCTGCAGACCTTCAAGGGCAACTACGCGGTGGCCGGCCAGGCGAAGCTCGCGATCGTCGACAGCCACTCGTTCTGGGTCTACGGCTACTTCGAGGAAACCAAGCTGCCGCGCGTGAAGATCGGCGCACCGGCCGAAATGCGGCTGATGAGCGGCGGCGTGATGAAGGGCCACGTCGAGAGCATCTCGCGCGGCATCTACGATCGCGACAACCCGCAAAGCCGCGACCTCGTCGCGGACGTGAACCCGACCTTCAACTGGGTGCGCCTCGCGCAGCGCGTGCCGGTGCGCATCAAGATCGACGAAGTGCCGGCCGACGTGGTGCTGTCGGCGGGCACGACCTGCACGGTCATCATCGACCCCGACAAGCAGAAGAAGTCGTAAGCGCCGGCGCGCGCCGCGCGCTCAGGCGGCGATGCGGAAGCGCCCGACCAGCGCCTTCAATGCCTGCGCCTGCTCGTCGAGCGCGTTCGCGGCGGCCGCCGCCTGTTCGACGAGCGCCGCGTTCTGCTGGGTGCCGGCATCCATCTGCGTGACCGCGCGGCCGATCTCGTCGATCCCCGCGCTCTGCTCGTCCGACGCCGCCGAAATCTCGCCGATGATGTCGGTCACGCGCTTCACCGCGCGTACCACGTCGCCCATCGTACGGCCCGCGTCGTGCGCGAGCGCCGCGCCGTTCGCCACGCGCTCGACCGACGCGCCGATCAGTTCCCGAATCTCCTTGGCCGCGGTCGCCGAGCGCTGCGCGAGCAATCGCACCTCGCCGGCGACCACCGAGAAGCCGCGCCCCTGCTCGCCGGCGCGCGCGGCCTCGACCGCCGCGTTCAACGCGAGAATGTTGGTCTGGAACGCGATCCCCTCGATCGTGCCGATGATGTCGCGAATGTTCTTCGCGCTGTCGTCGATCTCGCTCATCGTCGCGACCACGCGCCCGACGACTTCCCCGCCCGTCTCCGCGACCGCCGACGCATTGGCCGCGAGCGTGCTCGCCTGCCGCGCGTTCTCGGCGTTCTGCCGCACGGTCGACGTGAGCTGCTCCATGCTGGCCGCGGTGCGTTCGAGCGCGACGGCCTGCTGCTCGGTGCGCCGCGACAGGTCGAGGTTGCCGGTCGAGATCTCGCCGGACGCGGCCGCGATGGCCTCGGCGCTCACCGCGATCTCGCCCACGGTTGCCGCGAGCCCCGTCTGCATCTCGGCCAGCGCGCGCACCATGCTGTCGCGGTCGTGGCGACCGAGCGTGATCGGCCGCGTCAGGTCGCCGCGCGCGATGTCCGCGGCAATCTCCTTCGCGAGCGCGGGCTCGCCGCCGAGCTGCGACGCGAGGCGTCGCACGACGCGCTCGGCGATCGCGACGGCCAGCACGATCAACGCGGCCGTCATCGCCGCGATCATCGCGAACGACGACGAAAAAATGGTCGCGGACGCATCGAGCGTCGCCTTCGACTTCTCGCCGCGCGTCTTCACGAGTTCGGCGACGAGTTTTTCGAGCTTGCCGGTTTCGACCAGCAGCGACACGTCCTGCGTGCCGACCTGCCAGTTCATCTGCGACAGGTCGAGCGGCTGCGCGCGCACCAGCGTGACGAAATCGCGCAGATGCGTGCTCCACGTGCCGACCGCCGTCGAGAAGGCGTGCAGCCGCGCCGAATCGCCGGCATCGGCCGGATCGGCATAGCGCTGCAGCGTGCCGAGCGCCTGGCCGATCGACGCAAGCCCCGCGCTCACGTCGGCGCCGAGTTCGTCGCGCTCCTTCGCGGTGGTCGCGGTCAGCAGCATCTTCTGCGCGCGGCTCGCCCGCAGCACTTCGGCGCGGACTTCCTCGGCCGCCCGGCTCGCGACGTGCCCCTGCTCGTAGACCGACGCGATCGACGCGTTCAGCCGGCTGATCTGCCACAGCGAAAACACGCCGATCGCGAGCGTGCCGGCCAGCAGGATCGCGAATGCGGCGCGCAACGTCGCCTTGACGGTCCACGGCCGACGCGTGCGACGCGCCGCGCGCGCACGCCGAGCGGCGCGACCGGCGGCAACGTCGGGTGCGGCGGCGGCCGCACCCGGCTGTGGATGCAAAGATGCTGCTTTCATCGATCTATCCCCGTATTGATCACGCTGCCGGAAAGGTCGGTCCGGCGTTCCCGCGACGGCTGGCCATGCCGCGCGTCCTGCGCCCTGTCCGGCGGGTAGCCGGCGTCGGACGCGGCGCGCCTGTTGTCATTGGGTCGTTCTACGGCCGCCACCGCCGTTTCTTGAGTCCGGTAAACCACCACCCGGCCCCAGCGCGGCCGCCGCCGAAGCGGCCGACGCGCCGCCAGCGTTATACCTGTCCAAAAAAGCCCGCACCGGCCGATCCGTCACACGAATGTCCGATTCGCGATAAAACTTGGCCTGACATTCTCGATACGCCACATTACACTTCTTTGACGCATCAACGAATCGACAACGCGCCGATCCCCAGCAGAGCGCGCCAGCCACCTCAACTCGTTCAGCTCACATGGAAACCAGCCTCGACTCCGGCTCCGCCGGCGCAGCCGCCGCCCAGCCGTCCGCCCCGCCCGTCGCCCGCACCGTCTACCCGGTGCTCGGCGCGATCAGCTTTTCGCACATGCTCAACGACATGATCCAGTCGTTGATCCTCGCGATCTACCCGATGCTCAAGAGCCAGTTCGCGCTGTCGTTCGCGCAGATCGGCCTGATCACGCTCACCTACCAGATCACCGCGTCGCTGCTGCAGCCGCTGGTCGGCCTCTATACCGACAAGCGTCCGAAGCCGTATTCGCTGCCGGTCGGCATGGGCTTCACGCTCGCCGGGCTGCTGCTGATGTCGGTGGCGTCCAATTTCCCGATGCTGCTGGTGGCCGCCGCGCTCGTCGGCTGCGGCTCGTCGGTGTTCCATCCCGAATCGTCGCGGGTCGCGCGGATGGCGTCGGGCGGCCAGCACGGGCTCGCGCAGTCGGTGTTCCAGGTCGGCGGCAATGCCGGCTCCGCGCTCGGGCCGCTGCTCGCCGCGCTCGTGATCATTCCGCACGGCCAGCACAGCATCGCGTGGTTCTCGGCGGCCGCGCTCGTCGCGATGATCGTGCTCACGCAGATCGGCCACTGGTACAAGAAGCATCCGTCGATGAAGAAGAAGGCCGTGGCGGCCGGCCACCCGACGCTGTCGCGCGGCCGCGTGATGGGCGCGATCGGCGTGCTGGTGCTGCTCGTGTTCTCGAAATACTTCTACCTCGCGAGCATCAACAGCTATTTCACGTTCTACCTGATCGACAAGTTCCACCTGTCGGTGCAGGCCGCGCAGATCCACCTGTTCGTGTTCCTCGCGGCGGTGGCGGCCGGCACGCTGATCGGCGGACCCGTCGGCGACCGGATCGGCCGCAAGTACGTGATCTGGGTGTCGATCCTCGGCGTCGCGCCGTTCACGATGCTGCTGCCGTACGCGAACCTGTTCTGGACGAGCGTGCTGACCGTGATCATCGGCGTCGTGCTGGCGTCGGCGTTCGCCGCGATCCTCGTCTACGCGACGGAGCTGATGCCCGGCAAGGTGGGGATGGTCGCGGGCCTGTTCTTCGGCTTCGCGTTCGGCCTGGGCGGCGTCGGCGCGGCGGTGCTCGGCCAGCTCGCCGACGCGACCAGCATCCCGTTCGTCTACAAGGTGTGCTCGTTCCTGCCGCTGATCGGCGTGCTGACGGTGTTCCTGCCGAACCTCGAGAGCAGCGGGCGCAAGAAGGCGTGACGAACGACCAGCCGCGGCGTGCGCGCCGCGGCTGGTCGAACGGTACGAACGGAAAATTCGACGGCGGCTTCAGGCCGCCGTCGTCGCATGCAGCGTCAGGAAACGCTTGAGGATGCCGGACGAATAGCTGCTCGCGATCGCCGACAGGAAGTGCGAGAACGACTGCGTCGCGTGATCGTCGGCCGTATCGGAGATCGTGCGCACGAGCGCGAACGGCACGTCGTGTTCCGCGCACACCTGCGCGATCGCCGCGCCTTCCATTTCGACCGCGAGCGCGTCCGGCAACGCGTCGCGCAGCGCGACGACCTCCTGCTCGCTCGACACGAAGCGGTCGCCGCTGATGACGAGCCCCGCGTGCAGCGCCGCGCCGGCGAGCCCGAAGCGCTCGGCGAACTGCGCGCCCTCCTCCTCGACGAACAGCGCGCACGCGGCCGCCAAGCGGGCCGTCAGCGCCGCGTCGGTCGCGAAACGCGTGATGCCGAGCAGCGGCACCTCGTAACGCGGAAAGAGCGGCGACGCATCGAGATCGTGCTGCAGCAGCGTATCGGCCACGACGACGTCGCCGACCCGCACCGTGCGCGACACACCGCCCGCGACGCCGGTGAACACCACGCCCGACACGCCGAACACATGGATCAGCGCGCTGACCGTCGCGGCGGCCGCGACCTTGCCGACCCGCGCGAGCGTGACGACGCAGGCCGCGCCGTGCACGGTGCCGACGTGATAATCGCGGCGGCCGAGCGTGACCGTCTTCATCGCGCCGTCGGCGCGCATCGCGGCGATCAGGTCGCCGAGCTCCTCGGGCAGCGCGGCCAGGATGCCGAGCGGACGCGCGGCGGGCGTCACGATCATGTCGACGTCCATCATTCCACCGCCTGCAGTTTCGCGACCGCGAGCGCGAGCCATTTCTCGCCGTGGCGCTTGAACTTCACCTGCGCCTTCGCATCGGTGCCGTTGCCTTCGAGCGCGGTGACCGTGCCTTCGCCGAACTTGGTATGGAACACCTGCTGGCCGACCCGGAAGCCGGTGTCGGCCGCGCGCTGCTTGTCCGCGAACGCGGGCAGCGGCGCGGACACGGCCGCGTCGACGATCTGCTCGCGACTGCCGCCGCCCGGCCGCGCGAACCAGTCGCGCCCGTACCCGGCGTTGTCCGAACGTCCGCCCCAGCGCGAGCCGGCCTCGACCTTCGGCGTGAGCCACTTCAACACGTGCTCGGGCAACTCGTCGAAGAAGCGCGAGCGCACGTTGTAGCGGGTCTGGCCGTGCAGCATCCGGCTTTGCGCGAACGACAGGTAGAGCCGCTCCTTCGCGCGCGTGATCGCGACGTACATCAGCCGGCGCTCTTCCTCGAGGCCGTCCGATTCGAGCACGCTGTTCTCGTGCGGGAACAACCCTTCCTCGAGCCCCGTGATGAACACGGCCGAGAACTCGAGCCCCTTCGCCGCGTGCACCGTCATCAGTTGCACGGCGTCCTGGCCGGCCTGCGCCTGGTTGTCGCCGGCCTCCAGCGACGCATGCGACAGGAAGCCGGCGAGCGGCGTCATCGTGTCGGGGTTCTGTGCAGGGTCGGCGGGCGAGGCGGGATCGAGCACGTCGACCGACGGATCGTCCGTCGCGGTGCCGAGTTCGGGCGCCGCGATCGCCCCCGCGCGCAGCGGGATCGAGCGGGCCGGCGTGTCGAGCCCGTAACCTTCCTCGGCGATGAACGCGGTGGCCGCGTTCACGAGTTCCTGCAAGTTCTCGAGGCGATCCTGCCCTTCGCGCTCGCCCTGGTAGAAATCGGCGAGACCGCTCGCGCGTACGATGTGCTCGACGGTGTCGGGCAGGTTCATGTGCTGCGTGTCGGCGCGCATCTTCGCGATCAGGTTCGCGAACCCGCCGAGGCTCGTGCCGGCCTTGCCGGTCACGTACGGAATCGCCGCGGCCATCGAGCAGCCGTACAGGCGCGCGGCGTCGGCCAGTTGCTCGATCGAGCGCGCACCGATGCCGCGCGTCGGGAAATTCACGACGCGCGCGAATGCCGTGTCGTCGTTCGGATTGTCGATCAGGCGCAGGTACGCGAGCGCGTGCTTCACTTCCTGCCGCTCGAAAAAGCGCAGGCCGCCGTACACGCGGTACGGAATGCCCGACGACATCAGCGTGTGCTCGATCGAGCGCGACTGCGCGTTGCTGCGGTACAGGACGGCCACTTCGCTGCGCGCCATCCCGGTATTGATCAGCGAGCGGATCTCCTCGACGATCCAGCCGGCTTCCTGCGAATCCGTGCTGGCTTCGTACACGCGCACCGGTTCGCCGTGGCCGGCGTCGGTGCGCAGGTTCTTGCCGAGGCGGTGCGCGTTGTTCGAGATCAGCTGGTTCGCCGCGTCGAGGATGTTGCCGTGCGACCGGTAGTTCTGCTCGAGCTTGATCAGGTTGCGCACGCGGAATTCGTCTTCGAAGTCGCGCATGTTGCCGACGTTCGCGCCGCGGAACGCGTAGATCGACTGGTCGTCGTCGCCAACCGCGAAGATCGCGTTCTCGCCGCCCGCGAGCATCTTGAGCCACGCGTACTGCAGCTTGTTGGTGTCCTGGAACTCGTCGACGAGGATGTGCCGGAAGCGCGCCTGGTAGTGCGCGCGCAGCGGCGCGTTGTACGCGAGCAGTTCGTAGCAACGCAGCAGCAGCTCGGGGAAATCGACGACGCCTTCGCGCTGGCACTGCTGGTCGTACGCCTGGTACAGCTCGACGAACTTGCGGTTGAAGTTGTCGGTCGCGTCGACCTTGTCCGGGCGCAGCCCCTGCTCCTTCGCGTTGTTGATGAAGTACTGGACGTTCTTCGGCGGATACTTTTCGTCGTCGACGTTCGCCGCCTTCATCAGCCGCTTGATCGCGGACAGCTGGTCGGCCGTGTCGAGGATCTGGAAGGTCTGCGGCAGGCCGGCGTCGCGCCAGTGCGTACGCAGCATCCGGTTGCACAGGCCGTGGAACGTACCGATCCACATCCCGCGCGTGTCGATCGGCATCATCGCCGACAGGCGCGCCATCATCTCGCGCGCGGCCTTGTTCGTGAAGGTGACGGCGAGCACGGTGGGCGGCGACGCATAGCCCTGCTGGATCAGCCAAGCGATGCGCGTGATCAGCACGCGGGTCTTGCCGCTGCCCGCCCCTGCGAGGATCAGCGCCGGTTCGTTCGGCAACGTGACGGCGGCGAGTTGTTCGGGGTTCAGATTGGCGAGCAGATCGGGCATGGAGCGGCAGCTGGCGGGCGAGAAAAATGCGGACCCGACATTATAAGTCGGCCGCGCGATGCCGTTTCCGATCCGTCCGGTCGCAGGTCGCATGCGCGTTGCAGGCCGGTTGCGCACGCGTCCCGACAGGCCCGCGCCGGCAAGGCGATGGCTGGCCGATGGGCATCCATTTATAATTGTCAGATTCGGCATCCAATTCACGCATTTTTCGGCAGATTTCCAACATGAGCGACAACACGCTTGCGAAGAGCTTCGAGCCCCATACCATCGAGTCCCAATGGGGGCCGGAGTGGGAAAAACGCGGCTATGCCGCCCCGGCATTCGATCCGTCCCGCCCCGATTTCGCGATCCAGTTGCCGCCGCCGAACGTGACGGGCACGCTGCACATGGGCCACGCGTTCAACCAGACGATCATGGACGGCCTCGCCCGCTACCACCGGATGCTCGGCGAGAACACGCTGTGGGTGCCCGGCACCGACCACGCGGGGATCGCGACCCAGATCGTCGTCGAACGCCAGCTCGACGCGCAGGGCGTGTCGCGCCACGATCTCGGCCGCGAGAAGTTCGTCGAGCGCGTGTGGGAATGGAAGCAGAAATCCGGCTCGACGATCACCGACCAGGTGCGCCGCCTCGGCGCATCGACCGACTGGTCGCGCGAATACTTCACGATGGACGACAAGATGTCGGCCGCCGTGCGCGACGTGTTCGTCACGCTGTACGAACAAGGGCTGATCTACCGCGGCAAGCGCCTCGTCAACTGGGATCCGGTGCTGCTCACCGCCGTGTCGGACCTCGAAGTCGTCAGCGAAGAGGAAAACGGCCACCTGTGGCACATCCGCTACCCGCTCGTCGACGGCTCGGGCTCGCTGACCGTCGCCACCACGCGCCCCGAGACGATGCTCGGCGACGTCGCGCTGATGGTCCATCCGGAAGACGAACGCTACGCGCACCTGATCGGCCAACGCGTCACGCTGCCGCTGACCGGCCGCGAGATCCCGGTGATCGCCGACGACTACGTCGACCGCGAATTCGGCACGGGCGTCGTGAAGGTCACGCCCGCGCACGACTTCAACGACTACCAGGTCGGCGTGCGCCACAAGCTCGCACCGATCGAGATCCTGACGCTCGACGCGAAGATCAACGACAACGGCCCCGAGCAGTATCGCGGCCTCGACCGCTTCGACGCGCGCAAGGCGATCGTCGCCGACCTCGACGCGCAGGGCTTCCTCGACTCCGTGAAGCCGCACAAGCTGATGGTGCCGCGCGGCGACCGCACGGGCGTCGTGATCGAGCCGCTGCTGACCGACCAGTGGTTCGTCGCGATGACGAAGCCCGCGCCGGAAGGCACGTTCAATCCGGGCAAGTCGATCACCGAAGTATCGCTCGACGTGGTGCGCGACGGCCAGATCAAGTTCGTCCCGGAAAACTGGACGACCACCTACTACCAGTGGCTCGAGAACATCCAGGACTGGTGCATCTCGCGCCAGCTGTGGTGGGGCCACCAGATTCCCGCGTGGTACGGCGAGAACGGCGAGGTGTTCGTTGCGCGCAACGAGGAAGACGCGCGCGCGCAAGCCGCCGCGAAGGGTTACACGGGCGCGCTCAAGCGTGACGAAGACGTGCTCGACACGTGGTTCTCGTCGGCGCTCGTGCCGTTCTCGTCGCTCGGCTGGCCGAACGAAACGCCCGAACTGAAGCACTTCCTGCCGTCGTCGGTGCTCGTCACCGGCTTCGACATCATCTTCTTCTGGGTCGCCCGGATGGTGATGATGACCACGCACTTCACCGGCAAGGTGCCGTTCCATACCGTCTATATGCACGGCCTCGTGCGCGACGCGGAAGGCCAGAAGATGTCGAAGAGCAAGGGCAACACGCTCGACCCGATCGACATCGTCGACGGCATCGACCTCGAGTCGCTGGTCGCGAAGCGCACGACGGGCCTGATGAACCCGAAGCAGGCCGCGACCATCGAGAAGAAGACGCGCAAGGAATTCCCGGACGGCATCCCCGCGTTCGGCACCGACGCGCTGCGCTTCACGATGGCGTCGATGGCGACGCTCGGCCGCAACGTGAATTTCGACCTCGCGCGCTGCGAAGGCTATCGCAACTTCTGCAACAAGCTGTGGAACGCGACGCGCTTCGTGCTGATGAACTGCGAAGGCCACGACTGCGGCAACGACAAGCCGGAAGTGTGCGGCGCGGGCGACTGCGGCCCCGGCGGCTACCTCGACTTCTCCGCGGCCGACCGCTGGATCGTGTCGCTCTTGCAGCGCACCGAAGCCGACATCGCGAAGGGTTTCGCCGATTACCGCTTCGACAACATCGCGAGCAGCATCTACAAGTTCGTGTGGGACGAGTACTGCGACTGGTATCTCGAACTCGCGAAGGTGCAGATCCAGAACGGCACGCCGGAACAGCAGCGCGCCACCCGCCGCACGCTGCTGCGCGTGCTGGAAACGGTGCTGCGCCTCGCGCACCCGGTCATCCCGTTCATCACCGAAGCGCTCTGGCAGAAGGTCGCGCCGCTCGCCGGCCGCTATCCGCAGGGCAAGGCCGAAGGCGAAGCGTCGCTGATGACGCAGGCGTATCCGGTCGCGAACCTGCAGAAGCTCGACGAGGCGTCCGAGCAGTGGGCGGCCGACCTGAAGGCGATCGTCGACGCGTGCCGCAACCTGCGCGGCGAGATGAACCTGTCGCCGGCCACCAAGGTGCCGCTGCTCGCGGCGGGCGACGCCGAGCGCCTGCGCTCGTTCGCGCCGTACGTCCAGGCGCTCGCGCGCCTGTCGGAAGTACAGATCCTCGCGGACGAAGCGGCGCTCGACAAGGAAGCGCACGGCGCGCCGATCGCGATCGTCGGCCCGAACAAGCTGGTGCTGAAGGTGGAAATCGACGTCGCGGCCGAACGCGAGCGCCTGTCGAAGGAAATCACGCGCCTGACGGGCGAGATCGCGAAGTGCAACGCGAAGCTCGGCAACGAGGCTTTCGTCGCGAAAGCCCCGCCGGCCGTGGTCGAACAGGAGCAGAAACGCGTCGCGGAATTCCAGAGCACGCTCGAAAAACTGCGTGCGCAGCTCGATCGGTTGCCTGCGTAACAAACGGTAAGGTCGTTTGCGTTCACTATAATGCGGACGTGAACATAGACCGTCTGACAAGTCGATTACAGGAATAAAGGTTCGATCATGTTGAAAGTCACCAAGGCGGTATTCCCCGTTGCCGGTCTCGGCACGCGGTTCCTCCCGGCAACGAAGGCGAGCCCGAAGGAGATGCTGCCGGTCGTCGACAAGCCGCTGATCCAGTATGCGGTCGAGGAAGCGATCGCGGCGGGCATCACCGAGATGATCTTCGTCACCGGGCGCAGCAAGCGCGCGATCGAGGATCACTTCGACAAGTCGTACGAGATCGAGGCCGAACTCGAGGCGCGCGGCAAGGAAAAGCTGCTCGAACTGGTGCGCAGCATCAAGCCGAGCCACGTCGACTGCTTCTACGTGCGCCAGCCGGAGGCGCTCGGCCTCGGCCACGCGGTGCTGTGCGCGGAAAAGCTGGTTGCCGACAACCCGTTCGCGGTGATCCTCGCGGACGACCTGCTCGACGGCAACCCGCCGGTGATGAAGCAGATGGTCGACGTGTTCGACCACTATCACAGCTCGGTGATCGGCGTCGAAGAGATCCCGCCGTCGGAGACGAAGTCGTACGGCATCGTCGACGGCAAGGAATGGGAAGAGTCGATCGTCAAGATGTCGGCGATCGTCGAGAAGCCGGCGCCGGAAGTCGCGCCGTCGAACCTCGGCGTGGTCGGCCGCTACATCCTGAAGCCGCGGATTTTCGAGCACCTGCGCGCACTGAAGCCGGGCGCGGGCGGCGAGCTGCAGCTCACCGACGCGATCCAGGCGTTGCTCGCCGACGAACAGGTGCTGGCCTACAAGTATCAGGGCACGCGCTACGACTGCGGCAGCAAGCTCGGCTACCTGAAGGCGACGGTCGAATTCGCGCTGCGCCACCCGGAAGTCGGTGCGGAGTTCGAGACGTACCTGCGCACGCGCGACGGCGCTCAACCGACCGTCTGAACGCGGCAAGGGCGCGCCCCGGCGGGCCCGCCCTCACCTCACGGCCACCGCTTCAGCGCGCGTCGGCCGGCCTCACCGAGACGACGCCCGGCATGCCGCCCGCGTCGTCTTTTTTCGTCTTGACCAGCCAGCCGCTGCCGTCGCCGAACGGCACCTTCGCCAGCGCGCTCTTCACGAGCGCCGGCGCGGCCTGCTGCGTGCCCGGATCGCGGTCGCGCAGCGAGGCCGATACGCGATAGACGTCGGCGCCGGATTTCGCATCGACGAAACGCAGCGTCAGCACGTGGCGGTACACGCGCCCCATGAACGGCAGCGCGAGCGGCGCGGGCCCGTCGACCGTCACGCAGGCGCTGCTCGCCGCGCCGCACCGCTCGGCGATCGCCGCGACCGCCGCCGGCTGCGTCGCATACGCGATCGACAACCGGTAACGCGCGTCCTTGAGCGGCTGCGCATCGAAGCCGCGGCGCGCGAGCTCGTCGCGCACGAGCGTCTCGATCTGCCGGTACTCGGCATCGCCCGCCTGTGCGGCCGTCCGCACGAAATCGTAGCCGTGCGCACCGGATGCAAATGCATTCGGCTGCCCGACCGCGCTCACGCCGGTCGTCACGCCGGCGCAACCCGTCAACAGCGACGCCGCCAGCGCGGTCGCTGCCCATTGCTTTCTCATGACTTTCCCCAAATGCCTGCCGTCGCGCCCGGCCCTGTCAGGCGGACGGCTCGTCGATCGCGGGCAGCGACACCGTCACCGCGGTACCGACACCCACTTCGCTGTCGACCGACACGCTGCCCCCATAGCGCGTGACGACCGTCTTCACGAACGCCATGCCGAGCCCGGAACCCGAGATTTCGGGCCGCTCGCCGGCATGGAATCGCTTGAAACGCTCGAACAGATGCCGCTGATCTTCCGGCGCAATGCCGTACCCCTGATCGCGAATCGTACAGAACATCCGCTTCGATGCGTGCTCGACCGTCAGCGTACACGTGATCACCGTGTCGGACGGACTGTATTTGACCGCATTGTTCAGCAGGTTCACGAAGGCGCGCGTGATCAGCGAACGGTCCGCGCGCACCCAGCACATGTCGGTGCCCACGCCGGTCTCGACGCGGATGTGTTTCGCCTGCGCCTGCGGCCACACCTCGTCGCTCGCATCGATCAGCACGTCGACGAGGCTCGTCACCTCGAGCTGGTACGCCTGCGACTCGGCGCGCGCCAGCTGCACGAACTCGTCGGCGAGCGACAGCGCGCGGTGCGCATAGCGCTCGATCCGCGCGAGCAGCCCGCGCATCGCGTCGCTCTCGACGCGGTCGCGCTCGATCTCGACCAACGCGAGGATCGACGACTGCGGCGAGCGCATGTCGTGCGACAGCAGGTGCAGTGCTTCCTCGCGCTGCCGCTCGGCCGCGTGCAGCTCGGTCACGTCGACGAGGCCGGCAATCCAGCCGGTCACGCGCCCTTGCGCGTTGGTACACGCCGCGTAGCGTAGCAGATGGTCGAGCCCGTCGCGATCGCGCACCTCGATGCCGCGCGCCATCGCGTCGTGCTCGGCCTCGAGCGTCGGATCGAGCACGGCCGGCCAGTGCTCGCGGATCGCCGCGTCGTGCTCGGCGTTGCCGTCGACGGTCTTCATGAACGTCAGCTCGCCAAGCGCGGTGCGCAGCGGCCGCCCTTCCGGCAGCGGCAACGCGAGCCGCGACCCGTAGCGTTTCGCGGCATGGTTCGCGATCAGCACGGTGCCCGCGAGATCGGTCACGAAGATCGGCTCGGGCATGCTGTCGAGGCTGTCCCACACGAAGCGCTTCATGTCCTGCACGCGCTGCGCGGCCTGCGCCATCAGCGCCATCTGCCGCTCCAGCACGTCGCCGCCGACGCTGCGCGTACGCGGCGCCTCCGGCAGCAGGTGCGGTTCGTCGGCAAGCTTCTGCAGCTCGCGACGCAGGTACGACATCGTCATTTCGAGCCGCCGCCAGTTCCAGATCGGGTAGACGGCAATCAACCCGAAGATCGCCGGCGCCGGCGTGAGCCAGATGCGCGCCTCGAACAGCAGCACGAGGCTCGCGACGACGGCGAGCGCGGCCAGGCTCAGCGTCAGCAGCAGCGCGCGCCACGGCGACAGCATCAGGAAGCCGCCGAGCAACACGGCGAGCGGCAGCAGCGACGCGACGAACAGCCCCGCGCGCGACGCGGGCGAGATCGCGCTGCCGGTTGCCAGCATGTCGAGCACGTTCGCATGGATGTACACGCCGGCGAGCGGGCCGAACTCGCCGGACACCGGCGTCGCGAAGCGGTCGTACAGCCCCGACGCGGTCACGCCGACGACGACGATCTTGCCGCGCAGCGCGTCGGGCTTCACGCGCCCTTCGAGCACGTCGTCGAACGACAGCGTCGGATACGCGGGCGTATTGCGGCTGAACGGGATCAGGTAGCGGCCGTCGCCCGCCGCATCGCGCGACAGGTCGTGCGCGTTCGCGCCGGGCACGCCGCCGACCGGGTGCAGCCGGCCGGCCTGGATCGCCCGATAGACGGGCACCATCAGCTGCGGCCAGCGCACGCGCCCGTCGCTTTCGAACAGCGCGACGCTGCGCACGATGCCGTCGCGATCGACTTCGAGATTGATATGGCCGAGCCCCGTCGCGCGCGCGGCGAGCGCGGCGACCGGCGGATCGACCGAGCGCGTGCCGTCCGCCTGCTCGGGACTCAACAGCACCGGCAGGAAAGTCGGCACGCGGCTCATCGCATCCGCGAACGTGCGATCCTCCGGCGACGGTTCGGTAAACAGCACGTCGTAGACGACGGCGGCCGGCTGCGCGCGCGCGAGCGTGTCGAGCAGCCGTGCATGCACGTCGCGCGGCCACGGCCAGCGACCGAGCGCGGACACGCTCTGGTTGTCGATGTCGACGACGACCACGTCGGGCGACAGCGGCAGGCTGCGCAGCATCAGCAGCCGGTCGTAGATCAGCCCGTCGACGCTCGACGACAGGCGGCCGAGCGCGCACGCGAGAATCACCGCGATCCCGAGACAGCCGATCGCGATCCATTCGATCAGGAAGCGGCGGCCGAGGCGCCGCCGCGGAGAAACGGAGTCGGGTTTCATGCGCCGCGGGTCAGCGCGACAACGTGAACGCGCTGACCGGACTGGTCTTCTCGTAGAACTTGCCGCCTTCGAATTCCTCGACGGTCACGGCCCAGAAATAGTCGCCCGGCGGCAGGTGCGCGACGGTGATCTGGCGCGCGTGCAGGCCGACTTGGTCGACGACCGGCGCGCTCAGGTCCTTCGAGCGCGACAGCACGAACCGGTAACGCGCCCCCTTGCCCGAACCGTTCGGCGACCAGCGGAACTCGTAACCGCCCGCGCCTTGCGACGCGCTCGCGTCGAGCCCCATCACGCGGCGCTCGAACGCATAGGTGCGCGGCAGCCCTTCGAGGCCGTTCGCATCGATCGCGGCGATCCGCACGAAGTAATTCCCGTTCGGCACGTCGCGGAACACCGCACGCGGCGAATCGGTGCGCGTTTCGCGGAACAGGTCGAGCAGCCCCGCGTCGTGCGCGAGCTGCACGCGATACGCTTGCGCCTGCGGGAGCGGCGCGACGTCGAATGCGACATCGGGCTCGTCCTGCACCTTGTCGGGATGCGCGAGCGAGGGCGCGCCCAGCAGCTGGACGGGCGCACCGACCGCGCCGGACGACGTCGCGACGCTGCCGAAGTTCGCATGCACGAGGGTCGCGCCGGCCGGCTGCCGGCCGCCCGCGACGCCGACGGTGCCGTCGAGCACTTCGACGCGCGTCGCCGCATTGCCGGCCGCGTCGTAGTTCACGCGAAAACGCGTGCCGCGCACGCCGGCCACGACCGACGGCGAGCGGATCTGGAAGCGGTCGTCGCGCTTCTTCAGGTGGGTGACTTCGCTGTCGACCGAGCCGCGCGTGAGTTCGAACTCGCGATCGAGCGTGCCGGTCAGCACCGTGCGGCGCAGCGACTTCAGGTCGAGCTGGCTGTCGGGCGGCAGGCTCATGTGCGTGCCGTCGGTCAGCTCGATCGTCACGAAGCCGTTCGGGCCGGTGCGCACGCGGTCGCCTTCGGCGAGCGTCGCATCGTTCGCGAGCGGCGCGAAAGCCGCGCCGGACGCGCGCTCGGCCGTGCCCTGCACCGCGATCACGCGTGCGGTGAGCTTTTCCTTGCGCAGCCGCGCGACCGGCAGCTTCAGCGCGACGCCGGGCTGCAGGTGCTTCGGCGCCGGCACGCCGTTGATCTGCTGGAGCAGTTGCCAGTCGTCCGCGCCCTGCAGGTAGCGCGCGGCGACGTCGTACAGCGTGTCGCCCGCCTGCGTGCGATAGACGACCATCTTGCCCGCGGCGGCGGGCGGCTGCGCCGCGGCCTGCTGCGCGGTGAACGCCAACGCGACCGCGCAGGCGGCGCGCAGCGCCGCCGTGCGCACACTCGCCGTGCGCTGCGTGATTCGCATGGTCACTCCGGTTCCCCCTGGCCGACCCGCTCGAGCCGGTAGCCGTACCCATAGATCGGCGCCAGACGGTAGCCGTTTTCGGGCCGTAGGCCGAGCTTGGTACGCAGCATCGAAATATGCGTGTCCATCGTGCGCGACGGAATGTCGGTCGCCTGCTTCCACACGAGGTCAAGAATGTGCGCGCGCGACAGCGGCCGGTCGAGATGCTGGAACAGCAGCAGCGCGAGCTCGAATTCCTTTTGCGTGAGGCTCACGGCCTTGTCGCCGACGTACGCCTGCTTCAGGTTCACGTCGAAACGGAACTGGTCGAATTCGCGGACGGTCGCCTCGGCGTTGACCGGATACGCGCGGCGCAGCAGCGAACCGATGCGCGCGCGCAGGATCGGGCCCGACACGGGCTTGACCACGTAATCGTCGGCGCCGGCGTTGAGGATCTGCGTGATCCCCGCCTCGTCGTCGCGGCTCGTCATGAAGATGATCGGCAGGCTGTGCTCGGTTTGATTGGCGCGCACCCACTTGAGCACTTCCTCGCCGGACATGTCGGGCACGTTCCAGTCGAGCACCAGCAGATCGAACGTCTCGCGCTGCAGGCGCTTCTTCAGGGCCTTGCCTTCCTTGAACGCATAGCACGTATGGCCAACGGCCGTCAGCGTTTGACTGACGAAATCCGTCTGGGCCGGATCGTCATCCAGTACAGCAATTCTCATAGCACCCCGCAAATCGAAGTCGATTCGTCCATCCGGCTCCCGCGCCTGCCCCGGCCGCGCAGCCTGCGCGCGGCGTCCGGATACCGGCCGGCGAGCCGTCGTTCGCCGCTTGCGCCACCTGCGCAAACCGGCGACCCCGGTCAAATATCTCAAAAACGGGGCACGGACGAACCGGCGATTTCATCATAGTAGTATGAAATTCGCCAAGAAATTGCGCGGACTATCGCCCTTTCTTCGAATAATCCTTTCTGTTGCGCAACCGGGCGCCTATTCGGCGCCCGCGATGCCGGCCACCGGCTCGGCAAAATCGTCGATCGGCATGCGTGGCGACGGCGACTCCGACAGCGGCGGTTGCGCAAGCATCCGCTGCAGCTGGTCGCGCACCCGCTCCCAGGCATGGGCCGCATAGTCGGGCTGGCCTGCCGCCCATGCCTGCGCCAGATCGAACACGCGTTCGATCGTCGCACCGCAGTAGGTCAGGCCGGAGCCGTCGTCCCGCGCGGCGTCGCGCAGCCGTTCGTCGAGCCATTCGGCCAGCCACGGCATCTCGGCCGCGGCCGAATCCGCATACGCCTCCAGCGCGGCACGCGCGTGGCGGTCCTGTTGCGGATCGAGCTCGATCCGGCTCAATTCCGAGGTGCGCACGGGCGCAATGCTTTCCGCTCCGGACGGACTTCGAAGGGTCCCTGGTCTGAAGGACATGTCCTCTCCCCGTTGTACGACGGTAGCGTCAGGCATGGCCCCCGTGCCCGCCGTACGACGTACCGTGGCCGGCGCCTCCGCTGGGAGCGGACGACCGGCCGGGTCAGTATACGCAGCCGGTCACGCAACGAGGTTTAAGAATTGTCAGAGAGGGGCGCCCGGCTAGGGGCGCCCGGTCAAGCGCGCCGGCCAGGAGCCCGGCGCGGCGGGACGTGCGACGCGCGCCGTCAGCGGCGACGCATCAGGAACACGAAGGTCTTGTCCTGGGTCGTCGATTCGACGATCTCGTTGCCCGTCTGCTTCGCGAACGCGGCGAAATCGCGCTGCGAGCCCGGATCGGTCGCGAGCACCTTGAGGATCTGCCCGCTTTCCATATCGGCAAGCGCTTTCTTGGCACGCAGGATCGGCAACGGGCAATTGAGCCCGCGCGCGTCCACTTCCTTGTGAATCTGCATCGGCTGTCGACCTTCGAATGACGCGCCACACACGGCGCGGGAGGAAGCCGCGATTTTACCGCAGCGCCGCGGCGCCTGCCCGGCCCGCCCACGGCCGGGCGCCCGCCGGCGCCCGGCTCACGCGCCGGAAAAGCCGCCCGCGAGCCGTTCGCGCAGATGCCGCACGAGCGCGCGCACCGCGCTCGGCACGACCGGGCTGTACGGGCGGATCGCGAAAATGTGGTCGCCGAACGCGCCCGACGGCCGCCAGCCGTCGAGCAGCGCGACGAGCCGGCCGGCGTCGAGATCGCGCCGCGCGCTGAAGTCCGGCAGCAGCGCGATGCCGAGCCCGCCGAGCGCGGCCTCGCGCATCGCCTCGCTGTTGTTCGCTGCGAAACTGCCGCGCACCGGCACGCTCACGCGCTGGCGCCGGCGGCCGTCCGGCTCGAAGCTCCACGCGGCCGGCTCGTTGTCGCGCAGGTAGCACAGGCAGCTGTGATCGACGAGTTCGCTCGGGTGGCGCGGCGCGCCGCGCGCGTCGAGATAGTCGCGGCTCGCGACCAGCAGCGAACGCGTGTCGCACAGCTTCCATGCGACGTGGGTCTGCGGTGCGGTGGTCGTATGGCGGATCGCGAGGTCGAAGCCCTCCTGCGTCAGCGAATGCAGGCGGTCCGACAGGTCGAGCTCGATCTGTACGCCCGGATGCTGGCGCAGGAAATCGGGCAGGTGCGGCACGACCTGCTGGCGGCCAAGCGCGACCGGCGCCGTCACGCGCAGCAGCCCGCGCGGCTCGCCGGCGAGATCCTTCACGCGCGCGAAGTGCTGGCCGATCGACTCGAACGCGTCGCGCGTGCTGTCGACGAGCGTCTGGCCCGCGTCGGTGAGCCGCACGCTGCGCGTGGTGCGGCGCACGAGCGGCACGCCGGCCGCCTTTTCGAGATCGGCGATGCGCTGGCTCATCGCGGCCTTGCTGATGCCGAGCCGCTGCGCGGCAGCGGTGAAACTGCCGGCCGCGGCCAGCACCGTCAGTGAATGGATATGCGGCCAGAGCGCCTGGACATTTTGCTGATTCATCCACTGATTATTCAGAATTCTGAACAGTGAATCAAGTTTCGCGGTCTTCTCGCGCCCTGCCGCTTTGCCTAGACTAGGTTCCGTCCACCCCCTATTCCCAGGAGACACGCATGACCACGGTTCCCGCCTATACGTCCGACGCCGACGTCGGCCACTACCTCGACGGCGCGCCCGTCGCCGGCCGCAGCGGCCGCTTCCAGGACGTCTTCAATCCCGCGCTCGGTCGCGCGGTGCGCCGCGTCGCGCTCGCCGGCAACGACGAGGTCGAACGGGCCGTCGCGTCGGCCCGTGCCGCGTTCCCGGCCTGGGCCGACACGCCGCCGATCCGCCGCGCGCGCGTGCTGCACCGCTTCCTGCAGCTGATGAACGAGCACCGCGACACGCTCGCGGCGATCATCACCGCCGAGCACGGCAAGGTGTTCTCGGACGCGCAGGGTGAAGTCGCACGCGGCATCGACATCATCGAATTCGCGTGCGGCGTGCCGCAACTGCTGAAAGGCGACTTCACCGACCAGGTCAGCACCGGCATCGACAACTGGACGATGCGCCAGCCGCTCGGCGTCGTCGCGGGCATCACGCCGTTCAACTTCCCGTGCATGGTGCCGTGCTGGATGTTCCCGGTCGCGCTCGCGACGGGCAACACGTTCGTGCTGAAGCCGAGCGAGCGCGACCCGTCGGCCGCGCTGTTCATCGCCGACCTGCTCACGCAGGCAGGCCTGCCCGCCGGCGTGTTCAACGTCGTGCAGGGCGACAAGGGCGCGGTCGATGCCCTCCTCGACCACCCGGACGTGCAGGCCGTCAGCTTCGTCGGCTCGACGCCGATCGCGGCCTACGTGCAGCAGCGCGCGGTGCAGTCGGGCAAGCGCGTGCAGGCGCTCGGCGGCGCGAAGAACCACCTCGTCGTGATGCCCGATGCGAACATCGACCAGGCGGTCGACGCGCTGATCGGCGCCGCGTACGGCTCGGCCGGCGAGCGCTGCATGGCGATCAGCATCGCGGTGCTGGTCGGCGACGTGGCCGACAAGATCGTGCCGGCCGTCGCCGAGCGCGCGCGCAAGCTGGTGATCGGCGACGGAATGTCGCCGGAAGTCGAGATGGGCCCGATCGTCACCGGCGAAGCGTTGAAGCGCATCGAAGGCTATATCGAGCAAGGCGTGAACGAAGGTGCGCAACTGGTGGTCGACGGCCGCGGGCTGCGCGTGCCGGGCCGCGAGGCAGGCTTCTTCACCGGCGGCACGCTGTTCGATCACGTGAAACCCGACATGCGGATCTACAAGGAAGAGATCTTCGGGCCGGTGCTCGGCTGTGTGCGCGTGAAGGATTTCGGCGAAGCGGTCGACCTGATCAACGCGCACGAGTTCGGCAACGGCGTGTCGTGCTTCACGAGCGACGGCGGGATCGCGCGCGAATTCGCGCGGCGCATCCAGGTGGGGATGGTCGGCATCAACGTGCCGATTCCGGTGCCGATGGCATGGCACGGCTTCGGCGGCTGGAAGAAGAGCCTGTTCGGCGACATGCACGCGTACGGCGAGGAAGGCGTGCGCTTCTACACGCGCCAGAAGTCGGTGATGCAGCGCTGGTCGTCGAGCATCGGCAAGGGCGCCGAATTCGCGATGCCGACCGCGAAGTAAGCCGGCCGGAGCGCCCTCCGCCGCTGCGTTCGGCGGGCGGCGCACCGCCAGCCGGGATCAACCGGCCTTCGTGCCGTGCGCGCCGTCGGCGGTCGGCAGGTACGACAGCTCGAGCCGGTACGCGAGCGCGACGAACAGGCTCTGCGCGAGGCCCATCGTGGCCGTCAGTGCACGAAAACCGAACGTCGCGCTGTCCTGCACCATCAGCGTCACTTCCGCCTCCCGCGCGAGCGGGCTCATCCGGCTGTCGGTGATCGCGATCAACCGCGCGCCGCGCTGCGCGGCCTGCTGCGCGACCTGCACGGTCTCGTCCGCATACGGCATGAACGAGATCGCGATCATCACGTCGCCCTCGCGCACCGAGCGGATCTGGCCGAGATGCATGCTGCCGAGCGCGCTGAACAGCCCGATCCGCTTGTCCGTGTGCTGCAGCGCATAGTCGAGATACACGGCGATCGGGAACGCGCGCCGCGACCCGGCGATCCAGATCGCCTGCGTATCGGCGAGCAGGTCGACGGCCTGCGCGAGCGCCTGCGAATCGAGCGTCTGCCGCAACTGCTGCATCCCGGCAATGCTGCCCTTGATGAATTCGTCGGCGATCTGTTCGGGCTGCAGGCTCGACGAGCCGGCCTCGATCACGTCGCGCAGCCGCAGGTTGTACGCGCGCCCCGGCGCGATCTGCTGCGCGAGCCCTTCGCGGAACAGCCGCTGCATCTCGGAGAACCCGGAGAAGCCGAAGTGCTTCGCGAAGCGCACGACGGCCGACGGCTGCACGCCGCAGGCCTCCGCGAGCGACTGGATGCCTTCCAGCCCAAGCTGGTCCCGATGCGTTTCCACGTGGCGCGCAATCACCTTCAGGCGATTGCTGAGGCTGTCGTACTCCTGCGTCAGGTGCTGCAGGAACGCCTCGACGGTGGCGGGAGGTTTCTCGGATGAACTCATCGGATAGCGCGAAGTTGACGGCCCCGGTGCGCGCGCGTGGCTGGCCGGCACGGCCCGGGGCTCGACTGGATACATGCATGAAGGGCGAATTTAATCACGTTTGCGGCACGGCCCGCGCCGCCTGCTCGCTCCCACGCGCTCGATCATCACTTGCACACGCTCCACGGCAAGACTGAAAACGATTGTCCAACGCGCTCGCGGCGTCGTAAAGATTAGGGCGTCTACCGAGGCCGGCGGTCGCGAACAAACGCGACCAAACGCGACGACGCGCGGCGCAGCCGGCCCGCCCCCGTTTCAACGATAGTCGACCCACACGCTGCCCGCATCGGCCGAACGCACGCAATTCTCGACCCACCGTACGCCCTCGACACCGGCGTGCACGTCCGGAATACGGATGGCCTTCACCGCCGCCATGTCGCCGCGATCGGCCGCGTCCATTGCGAGCGCGAAGCGCGCGTAGAGGTTCGACCAGGCCTCGAACAACCCTTCCGGATGCCCGGCGCCGATGCGGTCTTCGCGCAATGCGTGCGGATGGAGGTACGGCATCCCGCGATCGAGCACCTGCGCGGGCTGCCCCTGGATTTCGTAGCGCAACTGGTTCGGATGCTCGTCCCACCATTCGATGCTCGCCTTCGAGCCGATCACGCGCACCTTCTGCCCGTGCATCGAGCCGGCATTCACCGCGCTCGACCATACGTAGCCGATCGCGCCGGTGTCGTATTCCATGATCGTGAACGCGTTGTCCTCGAGCGGCGCGCGGCTCTTCACGAAGCTCTGCCGCGAACACATCAGCCGCCGGATCTTCAGTGCCGGCGCCATCACCTCGGAGATGTACAGCGGATGCGTGCCGATGTCGCCGAGCACGTAGCTCGGGCCCGCGAACTTCGGATCGACGCGCCAGCGCGCGGCCGCGCTCGCGGCCTCGACGCCCTCGCTGTGGAAGCCGTGCGCGAACTGCATCTGCACGATGCGGATCTCGCCGAGATCGCCGCGCGCGATCATCTCGCGCGCCTGTTCGATCATCTGGTGTCCGGAATAGCCGTACGCGACGCCGACGATCCGGTTCTTCTCGACCGACAGACGCTGCAGCGCCTCGGCCTCTTCGGTCGTGAAGCACAGCGGCTTCTCGCAGACCACGTGCAGCCCCGCGTTCAGCGCGGCGCGGCAGATCTCGAAGTGCGTGTTGTTCGGCGTCGCGATCGACACCGCACGAATGCCGTCGGGGCGACGCGCCTCGGCGTCGAACATCGTCGCGTAGTCGGGATAGCAGCGCTCGGCCGCGACACCGAGCTTCACGCCGAACTGGCGGCCGCGCTCGGGATCGAGGTCGAATGCGCCGGCGACCAGCTGGAAGCTGCCGTCGCGCAGCGCGGCCGACCGGTGGCTGTAGCCGATCTGGCTGCCGAGACCGCCGCCGACCATGCCCCAGCGAATCGAATGGCCAAGCAGAATCTGTCCGTCAATCATGATGGTGGTGTTCCTGGTGCGGGTTCAGGGGATCATGCAAAACCGGCCGACGCGAGAAACGCGCGGCTCGCGGCGACGTCGCGCAGGCTCGTGCCGGCGTTGCGCGGGTCGCGCTCCTGTTCGATCGTGATGTAGCCCGCGTAGCCGATGTCGACGAGCGCCTGGCGGATCGCCGGGTAGTCGAGCACGCCGGTGCCGATCGGGCACATCACGCCGCGCGCGCAGGCCGCGAAGAACGCGATGTGCTCGCCCATCACCGCGTCGTATACGGCCGCGTCGATATCCTTGAAGTGCACGTAGTCGAGCCGTGCCGCATGGCGGCGCAACCACGTTTCGGGGTCCATGCCCGAGTAATACAGGTGGCCGGTGTCGAGACACAGGCCCGCCGTGTCGGCCGGCATATCGGCGACGATCCGGTCGATCTCGTCCGCGAACTCGATGTAGCCACCCGCATGCGGATGGATCACCGCGCGCACGCCGAACTCGTCGCGCGCGATCGTCGCGATCTGCCGGATATGGTCGACCATCCGCGCCCAGCGCTCGGCGGACAGCCGCGGCGCGCGATCGCCGTGGCCGGCCGCGTAGTCGCGTTCCTCGTGGCCCCAGTCCATCACGACCAGGTATGGCGCCGCGTAGCGCTGGCCGTCCTGCGTCGGCAGCTTCGGCAGTTGCGTGATCAGCGCGCAGATGTCGCGCGTCTGGCGCAGCAGGTTCGGCAGGTTCTCCGGCGACACGAGATCGTCGAAGATCGTGCCGGCCGTGATGCTCAGGCGTTGCCGTTCGAGCTCCGCGCTCACCGCGTCGAGATCGAGCGGGATGTAGCCGTACGGCCCGAGCTCGATGCCCGAGTAGCCGGCCTGCGCGGCCTCGGCAAGCACGTGCCGCCACGGCGGCAGGTGCGGGTTCTTCACGTCGTCGACGCCCCAGCAGCAGGGCGCGCAGCCAATCTTCATCGTCATGTCGGTCGGTCCGGCAAGTAAGCGGCGCGCAGCCGCGGGTCAGCCGCGATAGAACGCGGGACGCTCGGCCATCGCGATCGGCTCGACCGCGCCGCTCTGCTGGGCCCGCACGCACGCGTCGGCCGCGACCGCCGCCGCGTAGCCGTCCCACGCGGACGGCCCGGTCAGCGCGCCCTGCCGCACACCGTCGATGAACGCCTGCAACTCGACGTCGTACGACGCGATGAAGCGCTCCTTCCAGTCGGTCATGATCTCGACCGACTGCCGCGCCGCATGCTTGAGCCCGACGGCGGGCGGATCGGGCAGCTTCGCGATGCCCTGCTCGCCGACCACCTCGCACTGGATGTCGTAGCCGTACTGGCAGTTCACGAAGATCTCGACGTCGATGCGCACGCCGCTCGCGGTCTCCAGCAGCACGATCTGCGGATCGGCGAGATGCGCGCTCGCATGGCGCGTCTTCTTCGGATAGACGACCTGCGCGCTCGTGTAGTCCTCGCCGAGCAGCCAGCGCAGCACGTCGAGTTCGTGGATCAGCGTGTCGGTGATCGCCATGTCGGTCGTGTAGCGCTCGCCGACCGACTGGTTGCGGTGCGCGCAATGCAGCATCAGCGGCGCGCCGATCTGGCCGCTGTCGATCACGCGCTTGAGCGCGCGATAGCCTTCGTCGTACGGCCGCATGAAGCCGACCTGCACGAGCCGCTTGCCGTGCGCGACTTCCGCTTCGACGATCCGCATGCAGCCGTCGGCCGTGACGGCCAGCGGCTTCTCGCAGAACACCGGCTTGCCGTGCGCGATCGCGTCGAGCACGAACGCTTCGTGCGTCGGCCCCCACGACGTGACGAGCACGGCCTGCACGTCGGCGGCCGCGACCACTTCGTGGCCGTCGCCGTAGATCTCGGCGTCGAGCCCGTACTTCGTCACCGCATCGCGCGCCTGCTGCGGATCGATGTCGTTGACGGCCACGACGCGCGCGCCGGACAGCGTGCGGGTCAGTCTGCGGATGTGGTCCTGGCCGATCGCGCCGCAGCCGATCACGCCGATTTGCAAGGTCATGCAGTTCTCTCCAGTCGTTCGTTCATCAGCGACGCGGCCCGTGCCGCGCCGGTCAGTCATCGGTCATCAGCCGTTCAGCGCGCGGTGCGATCGAAATGGCGATCGACGTAGCGCTGGATCGCGTCGCGCATGTAGCGCGACGACGCTTCCGCGCGGTCTTCCCACGCGAACACGCACGACGACATCACGCCGTCGAAACCGGCCGCGCCGAGCGCGCGGAAAAACACGTCCCAGTCGATCTCGCCCTGCCCGATGTCGAGATGCTGGTGCACGCGGATCTGGTTCGAGCCGGGCGGGTTCACGATGTAGCGCAGCTGGCTGCTCTTGCGGTGGTCGAACGTGTCGGCCACGCGCACGTGCGCGAGGATCGGCGCGGCCTGCGCGATCATCGCGGCCATGTCGTCGCCGTAGTAGAACGTGTGCGGCGCGATGTACGACAGCTTCAGCGACGGCGAACCGAGGTTCGTGACGATGTCGATCGCCGGCTGCAACTGCTCGATCCAGTCCTCCGGATGCGGCTCGACCGACAGCACGATGCGTTCGCGCTCGAAGATCGGCAGCAGCTCGTCCATCGAGCGGAACCACGCGGCCTCGCACAGCTCCTTCGGGTTCGCGCCCGGCCGCTCGCCGACCGAGCGCTCGGGCGACGCGCCGCGCCCGAACTCCGACACCATCAGCGGGCACTCCATCTCGACTGCCACCTCGATCGCCTTCTTCCAGCAGCGCACCGACCATTGCCGCTCGTCGTCGAACGGGCTTGCCCAGCGGTACATCGGCTGCAGCGACGCGAGGCCGACGCCGCTCGCGCGCAGCGCCTGGCGGAACGCGGCCATGCGTTCCCGCGTCGCACGCGGCATCACCCACCAGTCGAGAAAGTCGCTGCGCGGCGACAGCTCGATCTGGTCGTAGCCGAGCTCGGCCACCGCGTGCGGCAGCCGGTCGAGCGGCAGATGGCGAATCATGTAGGGGTCCAGCGCGATCTTCATCGGGTGTCCTATGCGAAGTCTGATTTTGGGATCACGCGCGCGCTCAACGGCGCGACTTCTTGTTGCGGTACTGGTCGGCGATCACGGCCGCGACGATGATCGCGCCCTTCACCATCTCCTGGTAGTACGCGTCGATGCGGATGAACGTGAAGCCCGACGTCATCACGCCGAGGATCAGCACGCCGATCACGGTGCCCGTCACGCGGCCGAGGCCGCCCGACAGCGACGTGCCGCCGATCACGACGGCCGCGATCGCATCGAGCTCGTACATCACGCCCATGCCCGACTGGCCGGAGATCGCGCGCGCGGCCGTCACCGTGCCGGCGATCCCGCTCAGCAGGCCCGCGATCGCATAGACGAACACCAGGTGCCGCGTGACGTTGATGCCCGACACGACGGCCGCATGGCGGTTCGCGCCGATCGCATAGGTGTACTTGCCGAAGCGCGTATAGCGCAGCACGACGTGGAAGATCGCGGCGATCACGAGAAAGATGATCACCGGGTTGGCGCCCGCGCCGATCGCCGCGAACTGGTCGGTCAGCATCGACACCGGCATCCCGTTGGTGAACCACTTCGCGAAGCCGCGCGCGGCGACCATCGTGCCGAGCGTCGCGATGAACGGCGGGATGCCCGTCATCGCGATCAGCGAGCCGTTCAGCAGGCCGACCAGCAGCCCGACGCACACGCCGGCCAGCACCGGCCAGATGATCGGCAAGTCGGTGAGGTGCGGAAACACCGCGCGCGGGAAGTCGGACACCTGCGCGAGGCTCGCCGACACGACGGCCGCCGCCGCGACGACCGACCCCGACGACAGGTCGATCCCGCTGGTGATGATCACGAGGTTCACGCCGACCGCGATGATGCCGATCACGGCCATCTGCAGCACGATGATCTCGAGCCGCTCGGTATTGAACAGGAAGCTCTGGCCGACGACGATCCAGCCGACGATCTCGAAGAACAGGCTGATGCCGACCAGTACGAGGAAGATGCTCAGTTCGGGCGGCCACTTCGTATGCCGCGACTTGAGTGTCATGGTCTGCGCATCCGCGACCGGGTTCAGGTTGCCCATTTCAGTTGTCTCCAATCTTGTTTCGGCTCAGCGCGACGCGAGATCCATGATGCGGACCTGGTCGGCGTCCTTGCGATCGACGATGCCGGTCATGCGCCCTTCGTGCATCACCATCACGCGATCGCTCATCCCGAGCACTTCCGGCATTTCCGACGAGATCATCAGCACCGCGACGCCCTTGCCCGCGAGCGCGCTGACGAGCCGGTGAATCTCGGCCTTCGCGCCGACGTCGATGCCGCGGGTCGGTTCGTCGAGAATCAGGATGCGCGGCTGCGTGAGCAGCCACCGGCCGATCAGCACCTTCTGCTGGTTGCCGCCCGACAGGTTCTGGATTTCCTCGTGCAGCCCGGGCGATTTCACGCGCAGCATCCGGCTCATTTCCTCGCAGTCGCGCTTCAACTGCGCCTGCTGCACGAAATTGAACTTCACGTAGCGGTGGCTGAGCACCGCCGCTTCCATGTTCGCGAGCAGGTCGAGATTCAGGAAGCAGCCGGAATCCTTGCGGTCCTCGGTGAGGAACGCCATCCCGTGCTTCATCGCCTGCGCGGGCGTCGCGATCCGCACCGGCTTGCCGTCGATGCGGATTTCGCCCGAGGTGGCCGGCACGACGCCGAACAGCGCCTCCGCGACGTTCGAGCGCCCCGAGCCGACGAGGCCGGCGACGCCGAGAATTTCGCCCGCGCGCAGCTCGAAGCTCACGTCGCGGAACACGCCGTCGACGCAGAGATCCTTCACCGACAGCACGACGTCGCCGATCGGCACGTCCTCCTTCGGGAACATCTGCGTGATCTCGCGCCCGACCATCATGCGGATGATGTCGTCGCGCGTGACGTCGCTCGACGCATGCGTGCCGATGTACTTGCCGTCGCGGAACACCGAGAACTCGTCGGCGATCTCGAACAGCTCGTTCATCTTGTGCGTGATGTAGACGATGCCCTTGCCCTGCTCGCGCAGCTGGCGAATGATCCGGAACAGGTGCGTGACTTCCTTGTCGGTCAGCGCGGAGGTCGGCTCGTCCATGATCAGCACGTCCGAGTCGAACGACACGGCCTTCGCGATCTCGACCATCTGGCGGCTCGCGACCGTCAGCGTGCGCACGTCGGTTTCCGGATCGATGTCGATCGACAGCCGCTCGAACAGCGCGGCCGTGCGGCGGCGCAGCTCGGCGTGATCGATCAGGCCGAAGCGGTTCTTCGGTTCGCGGCGGATCCAGATGTTCTCCGCGACCGTCATGTACGGCATCAGGTTGAGTTCCTGATGGATCATCGCGATCCCGCGGTCGAGCGCGTCGAGCGGGCCGTTCAGCACGACCGGTTCGCCGTTGATCAGGATTTCGCCCTGGTCGGGCGTGTAGACGCCCGCGATGATCTTCATCAGCGTGGACTTGCCGGCGCCGTTCTCGCCCATCAGCGCATGAACGGTGCCGCGGCGCACGCGGAACTGCACGCCGTCGAGCGCGACGACGCCGGGAAAGGACTTGCCGACCCCGCGCACCTCGAGCACGCAGTCGGCCGCGGAAGGCGGCGGCGAACCGGACGCGCCGGCCGCCCCGGACGAAGCCGCCGGGGCGTCGCCGGCGGCCATCGGGCGCGCGATCCTGGCTGTAAACATGGACGTTCCTCGACAAGTCGCGCGAACCCGGCGTACCGGGCCCGCGCAGTTCAACGGAAAAACCGGTCAGTGCTTCGCGTACTGGTTCATGTTGTCGGGCGTCACGAGCTCGAACGGCACGTTCACGTAGCGATCGACGGGCTGCTTCTTCGCGAGCTTGAGCGCCGCGGCCACCGCCTGCGCGCCCTGCCCGGTCGCGTTCTGGTACACCGACACCTTCAGCTCGCCGGCCTTCATCGCGGCAAGCCCGTCCGGCGTCGCGTCGATGCCGGCGACGACGGTCTTCGGCGTGAGCTTGCGCGCGGCCTTCAGCGCGTTGATCGCGCCGATCGCCATTTCGTCGTTGTTCGACACGATCGCGTCGAACTTGGTCCCGGAGCTCAGCCAGTTCATCGTGATGTCCTGGCCCTGCGTGCGGCTCCACTTGCCTTCGCGCTTGTCGACGATCTTCATGCCCGCGCAATCCTTCGTCGCGATCACGTCCTCGATGTCCTTGGTGCGGGCGCGCGCCGATTCGTTGGACAGCTCGCCCATCAGCACGAGGATGTCGCCCTTGCCGCCGAGCAGCTTGCACACCTGGCGCGCCTGCAGCGTGCCCGACTGCTTTTCGTCGGAGGCGACGACCGCGACGCCGGCCGGCAGCTTGTCGAAATCGACCGGCTTGCGGTTCACGTAGACGAGCGGGATCTTCGCGGCGGTCACCATCTTCGTGATCTTCGGCGTCGCGTCGGTATCGACCGCGTTCACGATGATCGCGTCGACCTTCTGCGCGATCATGTTCTGGACCTGGCTCAACTGCTTGCCGACGTCGTTGCCGCCGTCCTCGATCTGCACCGTCGCGCCGTCCTTCTTCGCCGAATCGGCGATGCTGTTGCGCAGGATGGTCAGGAATGTGTCGTCGAACGATGCCATCGTCACGCCGATCTTCTCGGCATGCGCGAGCGGCGCAGCCAGGATCGCGGCGGCCGCGACGGCCATCAGCTTGGTCTTCATGATCAATCTGTCTCCTCATCTCCGGGGGGCGGAAGACGGCGCGTTGCGCGCCGCCGGGCCGAGTCCGATCGGGTCCGATCGGGACTGAAGCATCCGGATGAAACTGTAGATCACTTCCTCGAAAATTTGGAAATTTATTTCTACGTGATTTCACCTAGGGAACTGGATTTCCAAAAAGTCTAGACTCCGTTCCGTAGCCCGAATCCCGGCGACAGGCAGCCTCGCGTCGTGCAGCACCTGCTGCGGACAGCCGTCGCCGGATCGGTCCCCTAATCTGCCGGCAGCGCCGAACGCCGGCCGCGAGCGTGACACGTGATATGAGCCTGCTGAACTTTCCGAGTGACCGCCCCATCGATCTCGCCTGCCTCGGCCGCGTGGCCGTGGATCTCTATGCGCAGCAGTACGGCAGCCGCCTCGAGGACGCGCGCAGCTTCCAGATGTATCTCGGCGGCTCGTCGGGCAACGTCGCGTTCGGCGTCGCGCGGCTCGGGCTGAAGACCGCGATGATTTCGCGCGTCGGCGACGAGCAGATGGGCCGCTTCCTGCGCGAGACGCTCGAGCGCGAAGGCTGCGACACGAGCCAGTTGCAGACCGACCGCGAGCGCCTCACCGCGCTGGTGCTGCTCGGGCTGAGGGATCGCGATACGTTTCCGCTGCTGTTCGTGCGCGAGAACTGCGCGGACATGGCCGTGCGCGCCGACGAGATCCGCGAGGACTTCATCGCCGGTTGCCGCGCGCTCGCGATCACCGGCACGCATCTGTCGACGCCGGGTACGCGCGAGGCGTCGCTGACCGCGTTGACGTATGCGCGCAGCCACGGCACGGTGCGCATCCTCGACATCGACTACCGGCCGGTGCTGTGGGGACTGACCGCACGCGGCGCCGGCGAAAACCGCTACGTGCCCGACGCGCAGGTGACGCGGCAGTTGCAGCAGGTGCTCGGCGAATTCGACCTGCTGGTCGGCACGGAGGAAGAATTCCTGATCGCGGGCGGCGTACCGCACGACCTGGTCGGGTCGTTGCAGGCGGTGCGCGCGATCACGAACGCGACGCTGGTCGTCAAGCGCGGTGCGCTCGGCTGTTGCGTGATCGAAGGCGACATTCCGGCCAGCATCGACGCTGCGCCGACCTTTCTCGGCGAGCGCGTCGAGGTGCTCAACGTGCTCGGCGCGGGCGACGCATTCCTGTCGGGCCTGCTGTCGGGGCTGCTGCGCGGGCGCGACTGGGCCGAATCGACGCGCATCGCGAACGCGTGCGGCGCGATCGTCGTGTCGCGCCACGCGTGCTCGGCCGCGATGCCGACGCCGGCCGAACTCGCGCACTGGTTCGACGGCAGCCGCAATCCGGTAGTCGATGCCGACCGCACGCTCGCGCACCTGCATCGCGTGACGGTGCCGCGCCGCGACTGGGACGACCTGTGCGTGATGGCGTTCGACCATCGCAGCCAGTTCTACGAGCTCGCGGTGCAGGCCGGCGCGGACGAAGCGCGGATCAAGACGCTGAAGCGCCTGCTCGTGCGCGCGGTCGAACAGGTCGAGCGCGATCGCGGCATCGCCGGCCACGTCGGCGTGCTGATCGACGGCGGCGCGTACGGCAGCGACGCGCTCGCGTCGGCCACCGGGCGCGGCTGGTGGGTCGGCCGTCCGGTCGAGCTGCCGGGCTCGCGCCCGCTGCGGTTCGACGACACGCGCTCGGTCGGCTCGTCGCTCACGCACTGGCCGACCGAACAGGTCGTGAAGTGCCTGGTTCACTATCACCCCGACGACCCCGTCGACCTGCGTGTCGAGCAGGAGCAGCGCGTGCTGGAACTGTGGGAAGCCACGCGTGCGAGCGGCAACGAGCTGCTGCTGGAAATGATTCCGCCGCGCGCGGTCACGCCGGCCGGCACCGAGGACGACGCGGTGCTGCGCACGGTCGCGCGCTTCTACAACCTCGGCGTGAAACCCGAATGGTGGAAGCTCACGCCGCTCACCGCCGACGGCTGGACGCGGCTCGCCGCGCTGATCGCCGAGCGCGACCCGCATTGCCGCGGCGCGGTGATCCTCGGGCTGAACCAGCCGCTGCAATACCTCGTCGACAGCTTCCGCTCGGCGACCAACCCGATCGTCAAGGGCTTCATGGTCGGCCGCACGCTGTGGGCCGATGCGTCGCTGAACTGGTTCGCGGGCCGGATCGACGATCAGGCGCTGATCGACGAAGTGGCCGGCAATTTCGCGCAACTGGTCGACGCGTGGCTCGGCCGCCGGGCCGCCGCCCGCGCCGCCGCGGCCTGATGCCTCCGTTCGTGACGACCACCCGACTTCTCTCTATCGACCGACGATGACCACCACCGTAAGACTGACCGTCAGCCAGGCGCTCGTGCGCTACCTGGCCGCCCTGCGCGCCGAAGTCGTCCAGCCCGACGGCCGCACCGAGATCCTGCCGTACTGCGGCGGCGTATTCGCGATCTTCGGCCACGGCAACGTGGCCGGGCTCGGCGAAGCGCTGCACGCGGAGAAGGACCGGCTGCCGACGTTTCGCGCGCACAACGAACAAGGAATGGCCAACGCGGCCGTCGCGTTCGCGAAGGCGAATTTCCGCCAGCGGATGATGGCCGCGACGTCGAGCATCGGCCCCGGCGCGACCAACATGCTGACCTCGGCCGCGCTCGCGCACGTCGGCCGCCTGCCGCTGCTGCTGCTGCCCGGCGACGTGTTCGTGTCGCGGCTGCCCGACCCCGTGTTGCAGCAGGTCGAGGATTTCGAACAGGGCGACGTCAGCGCGAACGACTGCTTCCGGCCCGTGACACGCTACTTCGACCGCATCACGTCGCCCGAGCAACTGCTCGTCGCGCTGCCGCGCGCGATCCAGGTGATGACCGATCCCGCGCAGTGCGGCCCCGTCTGTCTCGCGCTGCCGCAGGACGTGCAGACCTTCGCGTACGACTGGCCCGAGGCGTTCTTCGCGCCGCCGCTGATCCGGATGCGCCGGCCGCCGGCCGACGCGCTCGAGCTCGCCGATGCGCTCGACGTGCTGAAGGCCGCGAAGAAGCCGCTGATCGTCGCCGGCGGCGGCGTGCTGTACAGCCAGGCGTGGGACGCGCTGCGCGCGTTCGCCGACACGCATGGCGTACCGGTCGCCGAATCGCAGGCCGGCAAGGGCAGCCTCGCGTGGGATCACCCGCTGAACCTCGGCTCGATCGGCGTGACGGGCTCGCCCGCCGCGAACCGCGCGGCCGCGCAGGCCGACGTCGTGTTCGCGGTCGGCACGCGGCTGCAGGATTTCACGACCGGTTCGCACGCGCTCTACGGCGACGCGACGCTGCTGAGCCTGAACGTGCAGCCGTTCGACGCGGGCAAGAAACGCGGCCGGCAACTGGTGGCCGATGCGCGCACGGGCCTCGGCCAATTGTCGGCCGCGCTGGCCGGCTGGCGCGCCGACCCGGCGTGGATCGCCGCGAGCCGCGACCAGGCCGCCGCGTGGAACGCGCGCGTGACGGAGCTGACCACGCGGATTCCGACGGACACGCTGCCGTACGACGCGGAAGTGATCGGCGCGGTGCGCGACTCCGCGGCCGACGCGGGCCTCGACAGCGCGCGCGACGATCTCGTCGTGTGCGCGGCCGGCACGCTGCCGGCGGAGTTGCACAAGCTGTGGCGCAGCGGCGTGCCGGGCAACTACCACATGGATTACGCGTATTCGTGCATGGGCTACGAAGTCGCGGGCGGCCTCGGCGCGAAGCTCGCGCGGCCCGAGCGCGAAGTGATCGTGATCGTCGGCGACGGCTCGTACATGATGCTCAACGCCGAACTCGCGACCTCCGTGATGCTCGGCCGCAAGCTGATCGTCGTGATCCTCGACAACCGCGGCTACGGCTGCATCGAGCGGCTGCAACTGAATTGCGGCGGCGCGAGCTTCAACAACATGCTCGACGACTGCGTGCCCGAAGGCGGCGAACGCTCGACGATCGACTTCGCGATGCACGCGCGCGCGATGGGCGCCGAAGCCGTGCACGTGCGCGACATCGGCGAATTGCGCGACGAAATGAAACGCGCCCGCGCGGCGAAGAAGAGCCAGGTGCTCGTGATCGACACCACGCACCGTCGCACGACCGACGACGGCGGCGCATGGTGGGAAGTCGCGGTGCCGCAGGTGTCCGAACGCGCGGGCGTCGTGGACGCACACCGCGCGTATCTCGACGCGAAAACCCGCCAGCGACGCTGAGCCGCCCCCTTTCCATCGGCCGCGCCGAGACAACAACATTCGAATCAAGGAAGCACGTCATGAGCTGGAACGTCCGCATCGGTATCAACCCCCTGTCGTGGATGAACGACGACCTGCCGTCGCTCGGCGGCGAGACGCCGCTCGAAACGGCGCTGAAGGAAGGCGCCGAAATCGGCTATGCGGGCTTCGAGCTCGGCAACAAGTTTCCGAAGACCGGCCCCGAACTGAAGGCGAAACTCGCCGAATTCGGGCTCGTATGCGTGTCGGGCTGGTATTCGGGCTTCCTCGCGGAGCTCGCGCCGGGCATGACCGACGCCGATGCGGTCGCCGCCGAAATCGAGCGCTGCCGCGCGCACATGACGAAGCTGCAGTACAACGACGTGACGGTGGTCGTGTACGGCGAGTGCGCGGGCACGATCCAGGGCAGCATCGACACGCCGGTCGCGAAGCGGCCGCGTTTCGTCGACGACGCAGCGTGGCGGCGCTATGCGGCGCGCCTCGATGCGTTCGGCGCGCACCTGCTCGACACGTACGGGATCCGGCTTGCCTACCATCACCACATGGGCGCGTACGTCGAATCGCCGGACGACGTCGACCGGTTGATGGCGCTGACCGATCCGGCGAAGGTGTTCCTGCTGTTCGACACCGGCCACGCGTATTTCGGCGGCGCGGCCGACCCGGTCGCACTGCTGAAGAAGCACGTATCGCGCGTGGCGCACGTGCATTGCAAGGACGTGCGGCCGCAGGTGGTCAACCAGGCGCGCAACGACGGCTGGAGCTTCCTGAACGGCGTGATCAACGGCACCTTCACGGTGCCGGGCGACGGCGCGCTCGACTACGACGCGACGCTGCGCACGCTGAAGGACGCCGGCTACGAAGGCTGGCTCGTCGTCGAGGCCGAACAGGACCCGGCCGTCGCGCCGAGCTACGCGTATGCGAAGAAGGGCTACGAGTCGCTGCGCGCGATCGTCGACCGGTTGAGCGCGTGAGCCCGCACGAAGGCGCGTGAGCGCTCGAGCCCCACCCTATTGCGGAGACCCCTTTCATGACGATTTCTCCCCTGCTGGTCAAGGCATCCGCCGACCGCGAAATCTGCAACGTCACGCCCGAATCGGCCGGCTGGCAGCACGTCGGCTTTCGCGCGCTGCGTCTGAAGGCCGGCGACACCGAAACGCTCGACACCGGCACCCGCGAACTGTGCGTCGTGGTGCTCACGGGCACGGTGCGCGCGGACGTCGACGGCGCAACCTACGATGCGCTCGGCAAGCGCGACAGCGTGTTCGAGGACGTGTCGCCGGACGCGCTGTACGTGCCGGGCGGCAAGACCGTCACGCTGGTCGCGACGCGCGATGCGGAAGTCGCGCTGTGCACCGCGCCGTACGCGAGCGGCGACAAGCCGGTACGGCGCCTCGACGGCGAGCGGATGCGCCGCTCGGTACGCGGCCAGGGCACCAACACGCGCTACGTCTGCGACATCCTGATGGGCGACAATCCGGCCGCCGACCGGCTGCTGGTCGTCGAAGTCGTCACGCCGGCCAGCCATTCGAGCAGCTATCCGCCGCACAAGCACGACCGTGACGCGGCCCCCGACGAAACCTCGCTCGAGGAAACCTACTATCACCGGATCGATCCGCCGCAGGGTTTCGCGTTCCAGCGCGTGTACACCGACGACCGCAGCCTCGACGAGGCATGCGCGGTCGAGAACCACGACGTCGTGATGGTGCCGCGCGGTTACCACCCGGTCGTCGCGCCTCACGGCTACAACCTGTACTACCTGAACGTGATGGCGGGCCCCAGCCGCGCATGGGCGTTCAAGAACGATCCCGCGCACGAGTGGATGCTCGATGCGACGCCGAAACGCTGAAGCGTTGAAGCGCTGAAGTGCCGAAACACCGAAGCACTGAACGAAACACGGGCCCGCGCGCGGCCCGTGACGATGCGACGCCCGGCGCGCGCGGACAGCGCCGGCAACGCTACGGAGCCGCCATGGTGACGCCCCCCTTTCGCCTCGAACCCCACGCCTTCGACGACGATGCGTCGAATCCGGCGCTGCCGCACTTCAACGCGGCCGCCGCGCGCCGCATGGGAGAAATCGCGGTCAACCTCGCGTCGCGACGCGGGCTGCCGATCGCGGTCAGCATCGTCGGCGAGCAGGCGCCGCTGTTCTACTGCGCGCTCGACGGCAGCGACGCGCACGACAGCGACGCGATCCGCCGCCGGCAGAACACGGTGCTGCGGTTCGGCCAGAGTTCGCTCGCGGTCGGCGCGCGCTTTCGGCGGGCCGGCTGGTCGCTGCGGTCGCAGGGCCTGTCGGACGACGACTACGCGCTCGACGGCGGCGGCGTGCCGTTGCGGATCGCCGGCGCCGGCATCGTCGGCGCGATGACGATCGCGGGGCTCGGCTCCGAAGCCGATCACGCGCTCGTCGTCGAATGTTTGCGGTGGCACGTCGGCGCGAATGCGCTGGCGATGAGCGCGTAGCGGCGCGAACGGCGCCCACCCACCGTTCGCGCGGTACCGCGGACGATCAGTTCAACCCGCCGCTCACGACGAGGTGCTCGCCAGTCATCCAGCGCGCATCGTCCGACGCGAGGAACACGGCGACCGACGCGATGTCGTTCGGCTCGCCGAGGCGGCCGAGCGGCGTCTGGCCGAGCACCTGCGCCTCCAGATCGGAGCCGATGATGCCCGCGCTGTGCGTGCCCTCGGTCACGATCATCCCCGGGTTGATCGCGTTCACGCGGATCTTGCGCGGGCCGAGTTCGAGCGCGAGCACGCCGGTGATCGCGTCGACCGCGCCCTTCGTGCCGCTGTACACGGCGCTGGCCGGCGGCGTGATGCTGGTCACGACCGAACTGATGTTGATGATGCTCGCGCCTTCGCCGAGATGCTTGACGGCCGCCTGCGTGGTCAGCAGCACGCCGAACACGTTCGTGTCGAACTGCCGGCGATAGTGTTCCTCGGTGATCGCTTCGATCGGCGCGAATTCGTACACGCCCGAATTGTTGACGAGCACGTCGAGACGGCCATACGTTTCGATCGCCGTATCGACGATGCGTTGCGCGTCGGCGGCCTTCGACACGTCGCCGCCGACCGCGACCGCGCGGCCGCCCGCTTCGGTGATCGCGCTGACGACCGCGTCCGCGCCTGCCTTGCTGCTCGCGTAGTTGACGACGACCGCCGCGCCTTCGTCGGCCAGTGCCTTCGCGATTGCCGCGCCGATGCCCTTCGATGCGCCCGTGACGATCGCGACCTTGCCTGCCAGCTTGCTCATGATTTCATTCTCCAGTCCGAAGACGTTCGATGGATGGTGCCGGTTGCCGCAGCGAGGCGGTGATGCGTCGTTGCATCGTTGCGTCGTGATGGCGACCGGCCTGACTGGCAATGTACTTGTGCGGCACCGCAGCGATAAAGCGGCTTGAAGCGAATTGACTGGCGGAGTTTGCCGAACAATCGATCGGGCGTCGTCAGCCGGCGCTCAGCCATGCGTGGGCGACTTCGCCGCCCAGCCCGTCGAGCGCGCCGTCGTAGACGATCCGTCCCCGCCCCATCACCGCCACGCGCCGCGCGAGCCGCGGCGCGAGCTGCAACCGCTGCTCGATCAGCACGATCGCGACGCCGTCGGCCTGCAGCGCGGCAAGGCACGCGCCGACTTCATCGACCGCGAGCGGCGCGAGTCCTTCGGCCGGCTCGTCGACGATCAGCACGCGCGGGCGGCCGGCGAGCGCGCGCACCAGCGCGAGCACCTGCTGCTCGCCGCCCGACAACCGCCCCGCCTTCACGTCCGCGCGTGCGGCCAGCAGCGCAAACCGGTCGAACAGGCGGTCGAGCGCCGCGCGTTCGGCCGTGCCGCGCGCGCCGCGCAAACCGAGCCGCAGGTTGTCGCGCACGGTCAGCAGCGGGAACACGTCGCGGCTTTCAGCCACGTAAGCGACGCCGCGCCGCGCGATTTCGAACGTGCGCGCGCCCGTGCATTCGGCGCCGGCGATGCGCACCGAGCCGGCCGTGCGTACGAGCCCCATCACGGCCTTCGCGAGCGTCGAACGCCCCGAGCCGTTGCGACCGAGCAGCGCGAGCGTCTCGCCCGGCGCGAGCGCGAGATCGACGCCGTCGAGCACGGGCTGCGCCCCGTACCACGCGCGCAGCCCGCGAATGTCGAGCACGGCGCTCATGTCGCGCCCTCGCCCAGGTACGCGGCCCGCACGCGCGAATCGGCGCGGATCGCGTCGGGCGCGCCGGTCGCGACCACCGCGCCGCGCACGAGCACCGTGATGCGTTCGGCGAACCCGAACACCGCGTCCATGTCGTGCTCGATCATCAGCACCGTGCGGCCCTGCGTCGTCGCGCGGATCAGCGCGATCATCCGCGCCGCCTGCGCGCGGCTCATGCCGGCCGTCGGCTCGTCGAGCAGCAGCGTACGCGCGCCGCTTGCAAGCGCGATCCCGAGATCGAGCGCGCGCTGCTCCGCATAACTCAGTTCGCCGGCCGGCGTGTCGCGCCGCGCGTCGAGGCCGACGTCGTGCAGCACGCGCGCGGCCGCGAGATCGATCGACGCCGATTCGCGCAGCCGGTTCCACCAGCGCCGCCGTTCGGCCGGCGCATGCAGCGCCGCGCAGCGCAGATTGTCGAATACGGTCAGCCGCGCGAACGCGCTCGTCTGCTGGAAACTGCGGCCGATGCCGAGGCGGCTCGCGACGACCGGCCCGCGTCCGCGCAGCTCGACGCCGTGCAGCACGACACGCCCGCGCGTCGGCCGCGTCGCCCCGGCGATCACGCCGAACAGCGTCGACTTGCCTGCGCCGTTCGGCCCGATCAGCGCGTGACGCTCGCCGGCCGCGATGCTCAAATCCACACCGTCGAGCACCGTCTGCGCGCCGAAGCGCTGCACGACGCCGTGAAGCGCGATCGCGTTGCCGTTCATCGCGCGTCCTCCCGCGGAGTCGCTGCCGCGTCATGCGCGAGCCGCGCGCGCCAGCCCCACAGCAGTGTGCCGATGCCGGCCGCCGAGCATGCGACGGCCCAGCCGACCGGCGTATCGGCATCGATGCCCCACGCACCGAACGCGAGGCCCGTGCCGTCGTCCTGCGCGAACCGCCACGCATAGCCGAGCTCGGCCGCGCAGACGATCGCGACGCCCCAGAACGCGCACGCGCCGACGCCGCACAGCACGCGCCACCGCTCGGCCGCCGGCGCGCCGCGGCGCAGCGCATGCGCGAGCGTTTGCGCAATGCCGGCGATCCCGCCCGGCGCGGCCACGACGACCGCGACGAACAACACGCCGAGATACAGCGCCCACGCGCGCGACACGCCCGCGACGACGATACTCAGCGCGGTCAGCACGGCCGCGCCGACCGCGGGCCCGAAGAATGCGCCGGTGCCGCCGATCACCGCGGCGATCAGCACGGTCGCCGAGCGCGCCATCGACACGCTGTCGGGCGTCGCGATTTCGACGTCGATCAGCGTCAGCGTGCCGGCGATGCCGGCGAAGAACGATGCGCAGGTCACCATCGCGAGCCGCACGCGGCGCGGATCGGTGCCGAGCGCCGCGACGCGCGCCGGGTTGTCGCGCACCGCGTTCGCGAGCCGCGCGAGCGGCGTGCGCGTCAACGCATGCATCGCGCACGCCGACACGACGCACCACGCGGCGATCACCGCATACGCGTGCGCCGGCGCGCCGAAATAGCCGTTGCCCCACGACGCGCCGCTCGCCCGGTCGATCGGCACGCCGCCGAGGCCGCCGAACCACGCGGGCACGCTCCACGCGGCCGCCGCGACGCATTCGCCGAGCCCGAGCGTGATCATCGCGAACGCGGTGCCGGAGCGGCGCGTCGCCAGCAGCCCGGCGACGAACCCGAAGCCCGCGCCGGCCGCGCCGCCGACGAGCGGCAACAGCGGCAGCGGGCCGCCGACGCGATTGAACCAGTGGGCGGCCGCGAACGCGCCGAGGCCCGCGAACGCCGCATGCCCGAACGACAGCAGCCCGGTCGTGCCGAGCTGCAGGTTGTACGACAGCGCGAGCACGACGAGCGCGGCCGTCTGCGCGAGATAGCCGAGCACCGCGCCGTGCGGCCACAGCCACGCGGGCAGCGCGACGCACGCGGCGAACAGCGCCCAGCGCGCGGATCCGGCCAATGCGCGGCTATGCATCGACACGCTCGCCGAACAACCCGCGCGGTCGCGCGACCAGCACCGCGACGAGCAGCAGGTACGGCACCAGCGGCGCCAGTTGCGCGATCGACACGGCGGCGACGCTATCCGGCAGCGCGATGCCCGTCCATTGCACGAGGTCGCGCAGCGACGTGTCGCTCGCCGCCGCGAAGGTCTGCGCGAAACCGACCGCGAGCGACGCGACGAACGCACCGCCGAGCGAGCCGAGCCCGCCGATCACGACCACCGCGAACACGACCGACCCGACGGTTTCGGCCAGCGCGGGCTCGATTACCGCGAGCGGCGCACCGATCACGCCGGCCAGCGCCGCGAGCGCGGTGCCCGCGCCGAACAGCGCCGTCATCACGCGCGGCACGTCGTAGCCGAGCGCCTCGACGGCCGCGCGATGCGTGAGCGCCGCGCGCACGACGAGCCCGATACGCGACGCACGCAGCAGCACGCCGAGCGCGACCAGCATCGTCGTGGACATCGCCATCATGAACAGCCGGTAGCGCGGCAACGCGAGACCGAACACGGTCACCGGCGCGCCGTCGAACAGCGGCGGCACGGGCGCCGGCAGCGGCGCGAGGCCCCACGCGAGTTTCGCGCCCTCGCCGATCAGGTACGCGAGACCGAAGGTCAGCAGCAGTTCGCTCGTATGGCCGCGCGCCTGCACACGGCGCAGCAGCGCGCGTTCGCAGCCGGCGCCGAGCAGCCCGACCGCGAGCGGCGCGAGCACGAGCGCGGACCAGAAGCCCGCCCAGGCCGCGATGCCGTAGCCGACGTACGCACCGAGCATGTAGAAGCTCGCATGCGCGAAGTTGAGCACGCCCTGCACGCTGAAGATCAGCGTGAGGCCGGCCGACAGCAGGAACAGCAGCAAGCCGTAGCTGAGGCCGTTGAAGGCCTGGAGCGCGAACGCGTGCACCGCGTGGCGTCAGGCGGCGAGCGGTTCGAGCGCGGCGCGCAGCGCGTCGGGCAGCGGCACCGGACGGCGCGTGCCGCGATCGACGTACACGTGCACGAAGTGCCCCTGCGCGGCGGGTGACGCATCGCCCTGCGCGAACAGCCCGACTTCGTAGCGCACGCTCGACGTGCCGAGCTTCACGACGCGCAGCCCCGCGTCGACCGCTTGCGGGAACACGAGCGGCGCGAAGTAGTTGCACTGCGTCTCGACGACCAGCCCGATCGTCTGCCCGTGCTCGACGTCGAGCACGCCCGCGCGGATCAGGTACTCGTTCACGACGGTGTCGAAGTAGCTGTAGTAGACGACGTTGTTCACGTGCCCGTAAACGTCGTTGTCCATCCAGCGGGTCGTGATCGGCAGGAAGTGGCGATAGGCGTCGCGCGGACGCGGCTGTGGCTTGTCGGACATGGCGATGGCGGTCAGGACGATGGAAGCGAAGGGAACGATGGGGATGACGACGGCGAAGACGACGCGTGGCGGCCGCACGACGCGGCGCGCCGGCCGGCGACGAAGCGCCGCGTCGCGATCGCGCGCGCCGCGGCGGATGAAACCCTGCGGGCAGGCCGGCCCGTCACTGCCCCGGCCGGTCGACGAATTCGAAATCGAGGCCGCGCGCGCGCATCCAGTCGGCGAGCGCGACGCCCGTGCCGGCGCGCCACGGGCGCAGCAGCGGCGGATCGACGAGCTTGTACTCGAGCAGTTCCGGCGACAACGACACCGTGCCCGACGCCCGCACGTGGTACGCGATGATCAGTTCGTTCTTGCGGATGAATTCGTACACGCCGACGAGCGATACCTGCTCGGCCTTGAGCGCGGTTTCCTCGAACACCTCGCGCGCGATGCCGTCCTCGGGCGTCTCGCCGTTTTCGAGAAAGCCGGTGATCAGCGCGAACATCCCTTCGGGCCACGCCGCGTTGCGCGCGAGCAGGATCTTGCCGTCGAGTTCGACGATCGCGGCGACGACCGGCAGCGGGTTGTTCCAGTGCACGTAGCCGCACGACTCGTCGGGGCACGCCTGGCGAACGCGGCCGCCCTCATGGTCGGGATCGGCCCGCTCGGTGAGCGGGCTCGCGCAGCGCGGGCAAAAACGGTAGTCGGCGGTGGTCATCGATGGGAATCTGGCGGGCGCCGGACGGCCGCCTGCCGGCTGCCCGCGCACCCGCTCGGCGCGGGAAAGGCTTCATTCTAGCGAGTTTGCCCGCGCCGGAGACGATCCGGCCCTACCCGCGCCGGGATGATCGGCGCCCGCGCGCGGCGGTCGCCGCGAAGCCGGCGGCGCCGATCAGCAGCGCGGCCACCGCGACCCACAGCGCGGGCGTAAACGACCCGAAGCGCGCGGCCAGCGGCGCCGCGACGAGCGGCCCGAGGATCTGCCCGACGCCATACGAGGCGGTCGCGTAACCCATCAGCCCGGCCGCGCGCTCGCCGCGCAGGCGCCGCGCCTCGCGCATCGCGAACAGCGTGATCGCGGTGAACGGCAGGCCGAGCAACGCGCTGCCGATCGAGAAGCCGGCCGCGTTCGGCCACACGATCCCGGCCGCAATGCCGAGCGCCTGCGTCGCGCAGCCGGCCGCCAGCAGCAGCCGGTTGTCCCAGTGGCCAGGTAGCCGCGCGGCGGTGATCGCGCCGACGATCAGCGCCGCGCCGAACATCGGCCAGAACAGGTCGGGCCACGGCGAACCGGCCGGCAGCGCGGCGCGCGCGATCACCGGCAGGAACGTCGCGGTGATGATGTAGCCGAAGCCCGGTGCGCCGTACAGCACGACGAGCCACGCGGCGTCCGCGCGACGGCTTCGCGGGGCGGCCCGCGCCGCCGGGGCGACCGGCGCACCGGTGGGCGCGGCAGCGGTCGACGTTGGCTGCGCGTGCGCCACGGCCGGCGCTGCACCGAACGTGCGCCAGATCGCGACCGACAGGACGGCCGACAACGCCGCGAAACCCAGCCAGCCCACCGCCGCATGCTGGCCGGCCAGCGCACTGCCGATCAGCCCCGTCACCACGATGCCGACGCCCGGCCCCGCGTAGATCACCCCGCTCCATTCGGGCGCAGCCAGCTCGGCCAGACGCCGCAACCCCCATTGCGACATGAACACGAACGTCCATGCGCTGACGACGCCCGCGACGAAACGCACGACGAGCCACGCCGGCAGCCAGTGACCGATGCCCATCGCGGCGGTCAGCAGCACGGTCGCCGCGAGCCCGAAGCGCACCATCCGCGCCGGCGCGACGTGCAGCGCCGCGCAACTGGCCGCGCCGACGAAGTAGCCCGCATAGTTTGCGGACGCAAGCCAGCCGCCGGCTTTCAGGCCGATCGAGCCGTCCGCGAGCATCAGCGGCAACAGCGGCGTGAACGCGAAACGGCCGACGCCGAGCACGACGGCGAGCCCGACCATGCAGGCGAGCGCGGCCGCGCGGGCGCGGCGGTCGGCCTGGTCGGACGAAGGCACGCGGGCGGCGGCAGGCGGAGCATCGAAGCGGGACATGGCGGCATGGGCCGGCGCTTCGCGCGCGCCAGCCGGATCGGAAATCGGAATGGGTCCATCCTAGCTTGACCAACCATTCTCGAAAAATGAATAATTAAGAATCGACTCATCCCTCGGAGAGAATCATGGACCTGGCGGCGCTGGCGATTTTCCGGGCGGTCGTGCGCGAGAACGGCGTGACGCGCGCGGCGGCCAAGCTCAATCGCGTGCAGTCGAACGTCACGACGCGCATCAAGCAGCTGGAGGAGGAACTCGGCGCGGCGCTGTTCGTGCGCGACGGCCGCCGACTCGTGCTGACGCCGGCCGGGCAAACGCTGCTGCCGTACGCGGAGCGCCTGCTCGCGCTCGCCGACGAGGCGCGCGACGCGGTGCGCGAGGACACGCCGCGCGGGCGGCTGCGGCTCGGCACGATGGAAAGCACGGCCGCGAGCCGGCTGCCGACCATCCTCGCGCGCTATCACCACGCGTGGCCCGACGTGTCGCTCGAATTGCTGACGGGCACGACGGGCTGGCTGATCGACCGCGTGCGCGACTTCGAGGTCGACGCCGCGCTGTTCGCGCGCCCGCCCGAGCCGGACATGCTGCCCGACACGTTCGAGACCGTGCCGATCTTCCGCGAGGATCTCGTGCTGCTCACGCCGCGCGGCCATCCGCCGGTGCGCACGCCACGCGACGTGATCCTACCGACGCTGATCGCGTTCGAGCGCGGCTGCACGTATCGCAAGTACGTCGAGCAGTGGTACGCGGCGCACGGCGTGAAGCCGGCCCGCGTGCTCGAGCTCGGCTCGTATCACGCGATCGTCGCGTGCGTCGCGGCCGGCGCGGGCATCGCGGTCGCGCCGCGTTCGGTGCTCGATCTGCAGCCCGAGACCGGCAACATCGCCGCGCACAGGATTCCCGAACTCGAAGGGATCGACACGCTGCTCGCGTGGCGGCGGGGCTATGCGTCGGCGGCGCTCGCCGCGCTGCGCGATGCGCTCACCGACACCGCGCGGCAGCCCGGCGACGTGACGAAGCCGACGGTGACCGTACCGGCCTGACCCGTGCCCGCGCGTCGCCGCATCGATCGACACGCCTCGACCGCACAAACGAAACGACCCGACCGGCGCCTGCCGATCGGGTCGTTTTTCGATTCACGCGATGCCGTCGGGGCGACGGCATCGCATCGGTCGTGCAACGATCAGAGCCGCTCTTCGACCCAGCCCTTCACGCCGGCCAGCGCGCCCGGCAGGTTCGCCGGCTCGGTGCCGCCTGCCTGCGCCATGTCCGGACGGCCGCCGCCCTTGCCGCCGACCTGCTGCGCGACGAAGTTCACGAGCTCGCCGGCCTTGACCTTCTTGCTCGCGTCCGGCGTGACGCCCGCGATCAGGCTGACCTTGCCGCCTTCGACGGCCGCCAGCACGATCGCCGCGCTCTTCAGCTTGTCCTTCAGCTTGTCGACCGTTTCGCGCAGCGTCTTCGCGTCGGCACCGTCGAGCGTCGCGGCCAGCACGTACACGCCGCCGATCTCGACGGCCTGCTGCGCGAGCTCGTCGCCCTGGCTCGACGCGAGCTTCGACTTCAGCGCGCCCAGTTCCTTCTCGAGCGACTTCACCTGGTCCTGCACCTGCGCGATGCGCTGCGTGAGTTCCGACGGCTGCGCCTTCAGCGCCGCGGCCGCTTCGTTCACGCGTGCGTCGAGTTCCTGCACATAGCGCACCGCGTTGTCGCCGGTGATCGCCTCGACCCGGCGGATGCCGGCCGCGACGCCGCCTTCGACGACGATCTTGAACAGGCCGATGTCGCCGGTGCGGTGCACGTGCGTGCCGCCGCACAGTTCGCGCGAGAAGCCGAGGTCGAGCACGCGCACTTCGTCGCCGTACTTCTCGCCGAACAGCGCCATCGCGCCGCCCTTCACCGCTTCGTCGTACGGCATCACGCGCACGATGCCCGGCGCGTTCGCCAGGATCTCGTTGTTGACGATCTGCTCGACGCGACGGATTTCGTCGTCGGTCATCGGTGCGTTGTGCGCGAAGTCGAAGCGGGTCTTTTCCGCGTCGACGAGCGAACCCTTCTGCTGCACGTGTGCGCCGAGCACTTCGCGCAGCGCCTTGTGCATCAGGTGGGTGGCCGAGTGGTTGCGCTGCGTGCGCGCGCGGCGCTGCGCGTCGATTTCCGCGCGCAGCACGTCGCCGACCTTCAGCGTGCCCTGCTCCAGCGTGCCGTGATGGCCGATCACGTCGGCCTGCACCTTCAGCGTGTCGGCCACCGCGAAGCGCGTCGCGGCGTTCGCGAGCACGCCCTGGTCGCCGACCTGACCGCCCGATTCCGCGTAGAACGGTGTGTGGTCGAGCACGACGACCGCATCCTGGCCGGCCTTCACTTCGTTGACGGCCGAGCCGTCGACGTACAGCGCGACGACCTTCGCGTCGTCGAACGCGATTTCCTCGTAACCGTGGAAGGTGGTCTTCGCGCCCGAGTATTCGAGGCCCTGCGTGGCCTTGAACTTGCCGGCCGCGCGCGCCTGCTCGCGCTGACGCGCCATCGCGTCGTCGAACGCCGGCTCGTCGACCGTCATCCCGCGCTCACGGCACACGTCGGCCGTCAGGTCCAGCGGGAAGCCGTAGGTATCGTGCAGCTTGAACGCGAGTTCGCCGTCGAGCACCTTGCCGCCCTTCGCGTCGACGTCGGCCAGCGCGGCCTCGAGGATCGACATGCCGTGCTCGATCGTCTCGAAGAAGCGCTCCTCTTCCTGGCGCAGCACGTCGGTCACGCGCTGTTCGGCTTCCTTCAGCTCCGGGTAGGCGGTGCCCATCTCGGCGACGAGGTCGGCCACCAGCTTGTGGAAGAACGCGCCCTTGCGGCCCAGCTTGTAGCCGTGGCGGATCGCGCGGCGCACGATCCGGCGCAGCACGTAGCCGCGGCCTTCGTTGCCGGGGATCACGCCGTCGACGATCAGGAACGAGCACGCGCGGATGTGATCGGCGATCACCTTCAGCGAGTTGTTCGTGAGGTCGCTGATCTCGGTCACGCGCGCGGCGGCCTTGATCAGGTTCTGGAACAGGTCGATCTCGTAGTTGCTGTGCACGTGCTGCAGCACCGCGGCGAGACGCTCGAGGCCCATGCCGGTGTCGACCGACTGCTTCGGCAGGCGCGTCATGTTGCCCTGCGCGTCGCGGTTGAACTGCATGAACACGAGGTTCCAGATCTCGATGTAGCGGTCGCCGTCTTCCTCAGGCGACCCCGGCGGCCCGCCCCACACGTCCGGGCCGTGGTCGTAGAAGATCTCGGTACACGGACCGCACGGGCCGGTGTCGCCCATCGTCCAGAAGTTGTCCGATGCGTAGCGCGCGCCCTTGTTGTCGCCGATCCGGATGATCCGCTCGGTCGGCACGCCGACTTCCTTCGCCCAGATGTCGTATGCCTCGTCGTCTTCCTGGTAGACGGTGACCCAAAGTTTTTCCTTCGGCAGCTGGTAGACCGTGGTCAGCAGCTCCCACGCGAACTTGATCGCGTCGTGCTTGAAGTAGTCGCCGAACGAGAAGTTGCCGAGCATCTCGAAGAACGTGTGGTGGCGCGCCGTGTAGCCGACGTTCTCGAGGTCGTTGTGCTTGCCGCCCGCGCGCACGCTGCGCTGCGCCGTCGTGGCGCGCGAGTACGGGCGCGGGTCCGTGCCGAGGAAGACGTCCTTGAACTGGACCATGCCCGAGTTCGTGAACATCAGCGTGGGGTCGTTACCGGGCACGAGGCTCGACGAGCGGACGATCGTGTGGCCCTTCGATTCGAAGAATTTGAGGAATTTCTCGCGGATTTCGGCAGCTTTCATGGCGTGCGGGGACAGTCTGGCAAAGACGGCTTCAAACGCCGGCGCCCCAGGCGGGGCGCGCGGCGGCATGGATTCGGAAACGATCGATTATACGATACAGACCGCCCGCCCAAGCGGCGGCGGCCCGCTGCGCCGGACGACCGGCCTGGGCCACCCGCGCGGCCGATTCGCCTTAAGATGCTCGGCATGCCAATCGGCCTTGCCCGGCAAGGCAGGCCAGCCATGAAAGGAGACGATTCGACGATGGGTGCCCTGAGCCATATCCGCGTGCTGGACCTCACCCGCGTGCTCGCGGGCCCGTGGTGCGCGCAGACCCTTGCCGATTTCGGCGCGGACGTGATCAAGGTCGAGCGCCCGGGCGCCGGCGACGACACGCGCCACTGGGGGCCGCCGTACCTGAAGGACGCGGACGGCGCGGATACCGCCGAGGCCGCGTACTACCTCGCGGCGAACCGCAACAAGCGCTCGGTGACGATCGACATCGCGACGCCCGAGGGCCAGCGGATCGTGCGCGAGCTCGCCGCGCAGAGCGACGTCGTGCTCGAGAACTACAAGGTCGGTCAGTTGAAGAAATACGGGCTCGACTACGACGCGCTGCGCGCGGTGAAGCCCGATCTCGTCTACTGCTCGGTCACCGGCTTCGGCCAGACCGGCCCGTACGCGCACCGCGCGGGCTACGACTTCATCGTGCAGGGGATCGGCGGCTTCATGAGCATCACCGGCGAGCGCGACGGCGAGCCGGGCGGCGGCCCGCAGAAGGCCGGCGTCGCGATCGCCGATCTCGCGACCGGCCTCTATTCGACGATCGCCGTGCTCGCCGCGCTCGCGCACCGCGACCGCACGGGCGAAGGCCAGTACATCGACATGGCGCTGCTCGACGTGCAGGTCGCGCTGCTGGCGAACATGAACACCAACTTCCTCGCGAGCGGCAAGCCGCCGGTGCGCTGGGGCAACGCGCATCCGAACATCGTGCCGTACCAGACGTTCCAGACGAGCGACGGCTGGATCATCGTCGCGGTCGGCAACGACGGGCAGTTCCGCAAGTTCGTCGAAGCCGGCGGCCGGCCCGAGCTGGCCGACGACGAGCGCTTCGCGACGAACCCGTCGCGCGTGCGCCATCGCGACACGCTGGTGCCGATCCTCGCGGAAATGGTGAAGGCGCGCGGCAAGGCCGACTGGATCGGCGCACTCGAAGCGGCCGGCGTGCCGTGCGGGCCGATCAACGATCTCGACGAGGTGTTCGACAACGAGCAGGTGGTCGCGCGCGGGATGCAGGTAGCGCTGCCGCACCCGTGCGGCGCGGACGTGAAGCTCGTGCGCAACCCGATCCGGATGAGCGCGACGCCGCCGGACGCACGCACCGCCCCGCCGCTGCTCGGCGCGCAGACGGAAGAGGTGCTGCGCGACATGCTCGGCTACGACGACGAGCGAATTGCCGCGCTGAAGGCGAAACAGGCGATCTGACGCGTCAGGCTCGCGCGGCGGCGAACGGCCCGGCTAGCGCGCGAGCGCGTCGAGCCAGCCGCGTGCGGCCGGCCAGTCGCCGAGCCCGCTGTCGGCGTTGATGTGGCCGCGCGGGCCGATGTCGCGGAACGCGCTGCCCCACGCATGCGCGCAGCCGCGTGCGAACGCGAGCGAACCGTACGGATCGTCGCTGCTCGCGACGACGCAGGTCGGAAACGGCAATCGCTCGTGCGGCACCGGGCCGAAGCCGTGCGCGTCGACCGGGAACGCCGGCCCCGCGGGATCGGGCAATGCGACGAGCAGCGCGCCGCGCACTTTCGCGAGCGCGGCCGGGCGTGCGTAGCGGGTCGCCCACCAAGCGGTGGTCAGCGTACCGAGGCTGTGGCCGGCGATCAGCACGGGCCCGCGCGCGGCTTCGACCGCCCGGTCGAGCGCGAGACACCAGCCGTTGCGGAACGCACGGTCCCAGTCGGGCATCGCGACCCGCGAGAAGCGCGCGTCGGCGCGCTCCCAACGGCTCTGCCAGTGAAGCGGGCCCGAATTGGCGTAGCCCGGCAAGACGAAAACGACGGAGTCGGTCATGGAAGGGTTGGTCGACGAATGGAATCGTGTTGTAGCGTCGACGCAGTGTCGCACACCCGCCTCTCCCTGATGGTGCCTGTCGAAATCCGGGGGATGTGCGTGACGTTCGTGCGGGTCGTGATGCACTCAGGGAGGCGTCACGACCGGCCGGCATGCGTGGCGCCCGCGTCGCGGGCGCCTGCCGGCGGGGATCAGCGGACGCCGGCGCCGACCAGGCCGCCTGCCGCCGCGCCGGCCACCGTGCCGACCGGGCCGCCCGTGATCAGGTAGCCGAGCGCGCCGCCCGCGGCCGCGCCGATCCCGGCATTGCGTTGCGTATGCGTCATCGCGCATGCGCCGAGTTGCGACAGGGCCGCGACGATCACCGCGGTACGAACGAGAAAAGTGGTCTTCTTCATCATGATTATTGGCTTCCTCCCGCCACGCAAAAATTGCGAATGGCGGCATTGAATCGGTAAAGCCATCATAGGAAAACCCGAACGGCGCCGGCAATCCGATTTACGTCGTGTTACAGCCGACACACACTCGATATATTGCGGTACGCATCGCGAACGGACGGCGCCGGACCGGCAGGCCGCGCGGGACGGACCCCGGTCAGGTAGAATTACAGGATTAAACCGGCGCGACGCGCCGACACAACCTGACGCCAACCGCATGAGCACCGAACGCAACGACGCCCCCGCGGCTTCCAATTTCATCCGTAACATCATCGACGACGACAACCGCACCGGCAAATGGGGCGGCCGCGTCGAGACGCGCTTCCCGCCCGAGCCGAACGGCTATCTGCACATCGGTCACGCGAAGAGCATCTGCCTGAACTTCAGCGTCGCGCGCGACTACGGCGGCGTGTGCCACCTGCGCTTCGACGACACGAACCCGGAAAAGGAAAGCGTCGAATACGTCGACTCGATCGTCGACGCGGTGCGCTGGCTCGGCTTCGACTGGCGCAAGGACGCGGTGGATCATCAGTATTTCGCGAGCGACTACTACGACAAGCTGTACGAGTTCGCCGAGCTGCTGATCAAGCGCGGCAAGGCGTACGTCGACAGCCAGAGCGCCGACGAAATGCGCGCGAACCGCGGCTCGCTGACCGAAGGCGGCAAGCCGTCGCCGTTCCGCGAGCGCACGCCGGAAGAGAACCTCGACCTGTTCCGCCGGATGAAGGCCGGCGAGTTCAAGGAAGGCGAGCACGTGCTGCGCGCGAAGATCGACATGGCGTCGCCGAACATGAACATGCGCGACCCGGTGATCTACCGGATCCGCTACGCGCACCACTACCGCACCGGCGACGCATGGTGCGTGTATCCGATGTACGACTACACGCACTGCATCTCGGATGCGCTCGAAGGCATCACGCATTCGCTGTGCACGCTCGAATTCGAGGATCACCGCCCGCTGTACGACTGGGTGCTGAACGAACTCGCGGAAGCCGGCGTGTTCACGCGCCCGCTGCCGCAACAGATCGAATTCTCGCGGCTGAACCTCACGTACGCGATCACCAGCAAGCGCAAGCTGCTGCAACTCGTCACCGAAGGCCACGTCGACGGCTGGGACGACCCGCGGATGCCGACGATCGTCGGCGTGCGCCGCCGCGGCTTCACGCCGGAGAGCATCCACCTGTTCTGCGAGCGGATCGGCGTGACGAAGATCGATTCGTGGATCGACATGAGCATCTTCGAAGGCGCGCTGCGCGACGACCTCGACGACAAGGCGGCGCGCACGGTCGCGGTGCTCGATCCGCTGAAGCTCGTGATCGACAACTATCCGGAAGACCTCGAGGAAGCGTGCACGGCGCCCGTGCATCCGCACCATCCGGACCGCGGCGTGCGCACGTTCCCGATCTCGCGCGAACTGTGGATCGAGCGCGAGGATTTCGTCGAAAACCCGCCGAAGGGCTATTTCCGCCTGTTCCCGGGCAACAAGGTCCGCCTGCGCTACGGCTACGTGATCGAATGCACGGGCTTCGACAAGGACGCCGACGGCAACGTGACGGCCGTGCACTGCAACTACTTCCCGGACAGCAAGTCGGGCACCGAAGGCGCGAACACGTACAAGGTAAAGGGCAACATCCACTGGGTCAGCGCGAAGCACGCGCAGCCGGCCGAAGTGCGGATCTACGACCGCCTGTTCAAGGAGCCGCACCCGGACGCGGGCGGCGCGAACTTCCTCGAGGCGCTGAACCCCGATTCGAAGAAGATCGTGCAGGCGTACCTCGAGCCGGGCAACGGCGACGTCGCGCCGGAAACGCGCCTGCAGTTCGAGCGCCACGGCTACTTCGTTGCAGACCGTGTCGATTCGAAGCCGGGCAAGCCGGTGTTCAACCGGATCGTCGGGCTGCGCGACAGCTGGGGCAAGCCGGCCTGACGGCCTGCTCCGCGCGGTAGCGCGCGGCTCGCAAGCCGCCGCTGCCTCGGCATGAAAAAACCGGCCCTGGAGCCGGTTTTTTCATGGGCGCGGGCCGAAGAACGGCAGGCGAAAACGGAAGCCGCGGCGCCCGTTCACGCGCCCGACAACCGCCGATGCAAGTCCGCCAGCGACAGCTTCGTGCGAAACAGCCGCGCGAGACTGCGGCTCGCATAGGTGTCGATGTCGCCCGGCACGGTCCAGCGGTACGCGTCCATCTCGGGAATCATCGAGCCGTCGCGACGGCTCGGAAACAGCGACGTGCACGTGCAGTGCGCGGGATCGATTTCGCCGTCGGCCACCTGCACCGCGAACAGGTGCAGGTCCTTGTCGTGCCGGTACGCGAAGCGGCCGAGATCGAGCAACCGCGCCGGCGCGAACGCGATGCCGGTTTCCTCCAGCAGTTCGCGCAGCGCGGCGTCGGCCGGCGTCTCGCCCGGTTCGCCCTGCCCCTTCGGGATGTCCCAGTGCGTGGTGTCCGTCGCATGCGCGAGGAACACGCGACCGGCCGCATCGAGGATCACGACGCCGCACGATACCGTGCGCGGCGCGCCGCCCCGCTTCGTCATGCGCGTGCTCAGCGCTTCTGCAGCTGCCACTTGCCCGCGGCCGTCTTGCAATAGACGGGCTTGAGCGTCATCGTCTGGCCCTTCGCGGTGATTTCGGTCGCGACTTCGCGGCAGGTCTTGCCGTCCGCCTCGGTCGTGCTCGGCGTGAGCTTCGCGTCGATCTGCGTGCCGCGGCCGCTGCTCTGCCACGTCGTGGTTTCGCCGTCCTTGCCTTCGTCGCGCGCCTGCACGACTGCCTTGGAAAGCGACGCGCGGTCGGTCTTGCTGAAATAGCTGATCGGCGTGTCGTTCAGGAAGTTCAGGTTGTTCTGCGCGTGGGCGGGCAGCATCGCGGCTGCGCACGCGGCGCCGGCCAGCACGCGCGTGACGACGGAAAGGGATGCACGCATCGACATGTTTTTCTCCTTGGATGTTCGATCGAAAGGCGCGGTGCATGCCGGCGAACCGGCACGCACCGCGCCCGTCAGCGAGCGAGCATAGCATGCGTGCTGCGATGAAGGCCTTCTAGGGCTTGGCGGCGACGGCCGTTTGCTGATATCCGTCAGTCAGCGTGCCCAGGAACGCGATCACGTCCTTGATCTCGGCCGTATTCAGCGCCGGCTGGTCGCCGCGCTTGCGGTCGAACGGCGCTTCGCGGTTGATGTTCGGCCAGTAGCGCTTCGGCAGGTCGTCGTAGATCTGCACCTTGCCGTGCACGACCGGGTAGAACTTCTCCGGATGGATGTCGCGTTCGACGTAGAAGCGCATCACGTCCTCGAGCGAGTGATACACGCCGTTGTGGAAGAACGTCTTGCGCAGCGCGACGTTGCGCAGCGACGGCGTGCGGAACAGCCCGCAGAATTCGTCGCGCCCCTTCAGGTCGGTGCGTTCGGGACCGCAGGCGCCGAGATCGTAAAAGCGCGGGTCGCGATTGACCGGCAGCGCGCGGTTGCGCGGCACCGCGATCGCGATCAGCCCGAAATCGCTGAACTGCGGCGGGCCGCCTTCGAGCGTGCGCTGGCTGATGTGGCAGCTCGCGCAATTGCCCTTCTTCTCGTCGTTGAACAGCTGCAGCCCGTGCAACTCGGCGGGTGTGAGCTGCGCGTGGCCGGCCAGATATGCGTCGTATTTGCTCGTGTACGGATCGAACAGCGCCGGCTGCTGCTGGAATGCATCGAGCGCGCGCAGCACCGCATCGAACGTCGCCCGGTCGTCGCCGAGTACCTGGTCGCCGAACGCCTTGCGGAACGCGTCGGCATACGGCGCGGCGCGGACCGCCTTCGCGACTCGCGCAGGCGAGCTGCTCATCTCGAACGGCGACAGGAGCGGAATGCGCGCCTGCGCATCGCGCGTATCGACGCGGCCGTCCCAGGTCAGCCCACCGGTCGGACCCGCGTCGACGCTTTCGTCACCTTCGTCCGGCGAATCGTGGAAGTGCTCGCTGAACGGCGGGATGCCGCGCAGGTACTTCAGCGACGGCACCGCGCGAAAGCCGGTACGGTGCATGTCGTCGCCGCCCAACTGCACCGACAGCGCGTTCGGCGGCCCGAACGCATGCTCGGCGCTATGGCACGACGCGCAAGCGAGCTTGCCGGACCCGGACAGCGACGGATCGAAGAACAGCTGCTTGCCGAGCGCCGTCATCTGCTTCACGCCCTCGAACACCTGCGCGCGCGTCTGCGGCTGGCGAGCCGGCGCGACCGCCGGGGCGGCCGGAGCAGCCTGCGCCGCCGGGACGACGGACGCGGCCGACGCGGTCGTGCCGGGCTGCGCGTCGCAACCGACGAGCGCGGCGAGCGCGCCAGCCACCGCGAGCGTCGCCGCGGCGGGGACCAGCGACCGCGCGAACGCGAAGGATTTCAGAAAGGTGTGCATCGTCGTTGTTCTGGTAGCGGTGGGCAATCGGCCGGAGCTTATGTCAGTTCCGTGACCGTTGGATGACGTTCAACCGACAGTCAATTGAAAGCGTCCCTACACCCGGCTGTCAAATCGGTTCCAGATAATGCGCGCAGCCGGGCGGTACCGCGAGGTTCGCGCGCCGGCCCTCCGCCACCCGGTTCCCACACGCGACCAACGACGAATGAGAGAGAACATCGCATGAAGAAGCACGCCTGGATTCGCTACACGCCGATCGCCCTTGCGGCCGCGCTCAGCCTGACCGCCTGCGGCGGCGACGACGTGACGCAGCAGGGCCTGTCGGCCGTCAAGAACGTCGTCGTGATCTACGCGGAAAACCGCAGCTTCGACAACCTGTACGGCAACTTCCCGGGCGCGAACGGTCTGCAGAACGCGACGGCCGCGAATTCGGTGCAGAAGGACCGCGACGGCTCGACGATGGCGACGCTGCCGAAGATCTGGGGCGGCCTGACCGCGACCGGCATCACGCCGGCGGTGACCGAGGCGATGACGGCGAACCTGCCGAACGCGCCGTTCGCGATCGACGATCCGAACGGCTTCAACCAGTCGATGAGCATCGCGACGCGCGACATCGTGCACCGCTTCTACCAGGACCAGATGCAGATCAACGGCGGCAAGAACGACATGTACGCCGCATGGACCGACGCGGGCGGCCTGACGATGGGCCACTACACGGCCGATCCGTCGAAGCTGCCGCTGTGGAAGATCGCGCAGCAGTACGTGCTCGCCGACAACTTCTTCATGGGCGCGTTCGGCGGCTCGTTCCTGAACCACCAGTACCTGATCTGCGCGTGCGCGCCGTACTACCCGAACGCCGACAAGAGCCCGGCGGCCGGCAAGATCGCCGTGCTGAACGCCGACGGCAAGTCGCTGAAGGTCGCGACGAACTCGCCGGCTTCCGCGCTGAGCGGGCCGCCGAAGTTCGTCAACGACGGCGCGCTGACGCCGGACTTCTACGGCATCAACACGATGCAGCCGGCGTATCAGCCGAGCGGCAACAAGGCGGCCGCGGGCGGCGATCCGCTGCTGGCCGACCCGGCCAATCCGTCGACGATGCCGCCGCAGACGGCGACCAACATCGGCGACCTGATGACCAACGCGGGCGTGTCGTGGGCGTGGTATGGCGGCGCGTGGGGCCAGGCGCTGCAGGCGAGCCAGAACGGCACATCGAACGTGATCTACGGCGCCGACCTGTCGACGCCGAACTTCCAGCCGCACCACCAACCGTTCAACTATTTCGCGAACCAGGCGCCGGGCACCGCGAGCCGCGCGCAGCACCTGCTCGACGGTGGCGCGAACGGCGCGGAGTTCATCAAGGCAATCGACGCGGGCACGCTGCCGCAGGTCGCGTTCTACAAGCCGCAAGGCAACCTGAACGAGCATCCGGGTTACACGGACGTCACGTCCGGCGACCAGCACATCGCCGATGTGATCGCGCACCTGCAGGCCAGCCCGCAGTGGAAGAACATGGTCGTGGTCGTCACGTACGACGAAAACGGCGGCTTCTGGGATCACGCCGCGCCGCCGACCGCCGACCGCTGGGGCCCGGGCACCCGCATTCCGGCACTGATCGTGTCGCCGTTCGCGAAGAAGGGCTTCGTCGACCACACGCAGTACGACACGGGTTCGATCCTGCGCTTCATCACGCGCCGCTTCTCGCTGCCGCGCCTCGCCGGCCTGCAGCAACGCGACGACGCGCTGAAGGCGAACGGCGCCCAGCCGATGGGCGACCTGACGAACGCGCTCGCGCTGTCGCCGAACCTGTAATCGCATCGCGGTCACCGCGAACGAGCCGGCGGCGATGCCGGCTCCGAACGAACGAAGGGCGGCCTTCTGGCCGCCCTTGTTCATGGGTCCGCGTGACTGCGCGCTTGCCTTACCAGCCGTACTTCAGCTCGACGCCGACGTAGTCGGCGTTGTGCCCGCCCGCCTGCCGGATCGCATCGCCGACCTGGAAATGCACGGCCTCGAGCGCGCCGATCAGGTTCGCGGCGATCGTCCAGTCCGCACGCAGCTGCACGTACATCCCCGTCCACAACCCGCCCTTGCCCGCGGTACCCGGCACGACCGCATTGCCCTGCTGGTAGACGGCGTCGCCGGTCGTCTCGCGCCACTGGAAGCCGAGCGCGCCGAGCAGCGACAGGTTCGGCGACGGCTTCAGCGTCACGGACGGCTTCACGTGGATCAGGTTCGAGTAGCCGGTGTAGCCGGCGAGCGTGAAGTAGTAGCCGTTCGGAAACAGCGGATTGAACGTGCCGATCCGGCCATCGCGCGGATGCCGGTCGCCCGACGCCGCGTCGACCTGCAGCGCGATGCGCGGCGACCACGGCGCGTCGAGCCGGTAGCCGGCGATCGAACCGACGGCCCATGCGGCGATCGTGTCGTTGCCGACCGTGCCCGTCTGCAGCATCGTTTCGAGGTCCCAGTCGAAGCGGCCGTGCGTGCCCGTGTAGCGGACGTCCCACACGTCGCGATGCTCGGGGCCGCTCGCGTCGAGGAAACGCCCGTGGCCGCGGTTGTAGCGCGACCAGTAGCCGGACAGATCGCCCGGCCCGACCGACTGCCGCTCGAAGCGCACGCCGCTGAACGTGAGATCGCGATTCGACACGTCGTCGAACGTGGACACGGTACGGTTCTGCACCGGCTGCGTCGCATACGCGATGAAGCGCCACTTCCGATACTCGTAGTCGACCCACACCGCATCGAACGCCTGCCGCACGTTCGGGCCGTCGCGCGCGGCGATGAAGCGCTGCAAGTCGAACGCCATCTCCTGACGGCCGACGCGGAACTTCAGCGTGCCGCCGCCGAGCGCGCCCGTGTAGGTCGCGAACGCCTGTTCGAGATCGAGCGGATTGCGGTCGACCGGCGCGATCGTGTTCTTGCCGAACGCGCGCGCATCCTGCAACTGCACGAAGAACTGCCAGTGCCGGCCGAGATGCGCATCGGCATGCACTTCGACGCGCTGGATCAGGTACGTATCCGATTGCGCGGCGCCGATGCCGAACAGCGGCGCGTCGTTGGTTTCGAGCCGCTCGCGCAGGTTCACGCCGAGCGACAGATAGGAGGACGGATCGTTGCCGAGCGCAATGGCTTTCAGCCCGTCGAGCGGCGCGCGCGGCACACAGGGATTCGCGAGCACCGACCAGTCTTCCTGCCAGCGGTTGAACAGGACTGCGGGACGCTTGGCCGGGCACGTCGATGCGCTGGTGGCCGCGGGCGCCGAGGCCGATGACGCGCTCGATGTCGGCGTCGACGCCGACGCGGCTGCCGTTTCCGCGAACGCCGCGTCGGCGCCCGAGAGCATCAATCCCGCGACGATCGACACGCGCGCGGCCCGCTCGAAGTGGCGGCCGCGGCGCCCGCTTCGCCGACGCTCGATCATGCGGGCTCCCGCGGGGTCGTGCCGGCCGCTGGCGACGCCGCCCCCAGCGCCAGCGCCGCCAGCGCACCGACGGGCGCGAGCAATGCAAGAAACCCGACGGCGCGAAACCCGAGCGCGCCGCATGCCGCGCCGAGCGCGAACGCGACGATCGCCGGCAGCATCTTCGCGAAGCGCGCCCGCGCCGTCGCACGCGCGCTGTCCGCCGTGCCGGGCGACAGCATGTCGACGGCATCGAGGATCGCCTGCGTCACGTTGCCCGTCATCACCGTGTTCGGCACGCCGCCCGCGCGCGCGATCACGCGCGGATGCGCATTCTGCACGCCCATCGCGAACGTGCCGACGATGCCGGCCACGAGCGCCGGCAGGCTGTCCGGTTGCGTGACGGGCGTCGCCCACACGCCGGCCGCGCAGAACCCGAGCAGCAGCACGGCCTGCACCGCGTGCAGCATGCGCGTGCCCTGCCAGGCCGGCCGCGCGGCCATCGACCGCGCGATCAGGCTGCTCGCGATCACGCCGCACACGAACGCAGGAAACACGCTGAGCTTCAGCACGACGCCCTGGCCGAAGCCCGCGATGCCCGCGCCGATCAGCACGAAGTTGCCGGTGACGTGCGCGGTGAACAGCCCGAACAGCGCGACGAAGCTCAGCGTGTCGACGAAGCCGGCCACCGCGGCAAGGATCGTATCCTCGTGCTTCATCGCGCCGCGCTCGCGTGGATCTCGGCGACGTAGCCGCCCGGAAACTGCACGAGCGCCGCGTCGCGGCCGTCCGACGTGAAGGCCGGCACGAGCACCGTCACGCCCGCGGCCTGTGCCTGCTTCAGCGTCGCGGCGAGATCGGCCACTTCGTAGCCGGTCATCTCGCGGCCGAACGGGTAAGGCAGGTGACCATCGGTCGCGAGCACGGTCATCTTGCCGAAGCCCGATTCGATGCGAATGCGGCGGTACGTGTCGTTCGGCCGGCCGATTTCGATGCCCGGCGCCTTCAGGTCGTCGGACACCACCTTGCCCTTCGAGAACTTGACGAAATCGTGCACGAACTTGCGTACGCTCTGCGGCGACACGTACACGCGATTCTCGGGGATGGTCTGCAACGCGTCGTAGTGCGGCGCCTGGGTATGCCAGTAGAGCTGCATCTTCACGTCGCCCGCCCACGCGATGATCGCGTCGCGGCCGATCGGATCGGGGAACGTGTCGACGATCACGTCGGCGCCGTGCTCGCGCGCGGATTTCACCGCGACGTCCATGTCGGTCACGAGATAGCCGGTGCGTTCCGCGCAGAACGGATACGGGATCGGCGTCTTGAAGCCGAATACCGAGATCGTGCCGACCGGCGTCAGCACCAGCTGCGACATCGTCTGGCTCGGCGTCGGCGTGACCTGGAACACGCCCTGCTTCGACTTCGTGCCGCCGAACGTCGCGACGAAGCTGTCGGTGAAGCGGTCGAAGTCTTCCGGCGCGACGCACACGTGGGTCGTGTCGTACTGCGGACCGACCGCCACCGTCGGCGCGACCGCCGGCGGCACCGGCGGTTTCGCGAACGCCGCCGGCGCACCGGCAAGGCCGCCCGCGCACATCGCGGCGAGCAGCACTGAACGAATCGTTTTCATGAAAGGCTTTCCTGGTTGTTGCATCGTCATCGATTGGAGCGGCCATCATCGGCCGCGTGCGGTGCATCGGCGAGCCGGGTCGCGAGCACGAGTGCCGCGATCAGCCCGAGATGCTCGAAAAAGCTGTTGAGCGCCATGAAATGCTCGGTGCCCGTCCGGTTCCAGAAATCGTTGGCCACGGCCATCGCGACCAGCGTCAGCATGCCGAGGCTGCCGGCGCCGAGCCACGTGAAGCGGTTGAACACCACGCACAGCGAGCCGGCGATCTCGACCGCGATCGCCAGCGCCGCCCACAGCGCAGCCGGCTGCAGGCCGAAATGCGCCTGCTCCGCCACCGCGCCGTGAAAGTCGAGCGCCTTCGCGACGCCGCCGATCAGATACGCGGACACCAGCGCGAGCCGCGCGAGCGGCAGCACCCCCGGCTGCGCGAGCAGCGCGCGGACCCACGCCGGATTGCCGGCGCCGCCGCGGTGGGTCGGGGCCGCCATGTCAGACCGCCCAGCACGAACAGCCGAACGCACCCCAGAAGCCCTTCGCGTCCGACGTCGGCAACGCGCGGCCCCATGCGCCCGCATGCGCATGCCCGTGCACGTTGCACGCGCTCGAACAGCCGCACGCCGCGGCGGCCGCTGCCGCGCGCTGCAACGGCGCGCCGTTGCGCTGCGTCGCGCCCCAGCCGCCATAGCCGCCGTACTCGCGCACCGGCGACCAGTCGGGCATCGCCGGCGGAATCGGCGCGTCGTGCGACGCGAACGGCCCCGCGCCCCACACGATCTTGCCGCCGACCACCGTCAGCAACGCGCTCGTGCCGACGATATCGTCCTCCGCGCAGGTGAAGAAATCGCGATCGGGGACCATCAGGTCGGCCAGTTGCCCGACCGCGATGCGCCCTTTCTTGCCCTCTTCGTTCGAGAACCACGTCACGTATTCGGTCCACATCCGCAGCGCGGTTTCGCGATCGAGCAGGTTGCGCTGCGGATACATTCTGAGGCCACCGACCGTCTTGCCCGTCACGAGCCACGCGAGCGACACCCACGGGTTGTACGACGCGACACGCGTCGCGTCGGTGCCGGCCGACACCTTCAGCCCCTTGTCGAGCATCTTCGCGACGGGCGGCGTCGCCTCGGCGGCGCGCGCGCCGTAACGTTCCACGAAGTATTCGCCCTGGTACGCCATCCGGTGCTGCACCGCGATACCGCCGCCGAGCGCGGCGATCCGGTCCATCGATTGCTCGGAGATCGTTTCCGCGTGATCGAAGAACCAGTTCAGCCCTTCGAGCGGGATGTCTTCGTTGACCTTCTCGAACACGTCGAGCGCGCGGCTGATCGTTTCGTCGTAGGTTGCGTGCATGCGCCAGGGCCAGCGGTTCTGCGCGAGCACACGCACGACGCCTTCGAGATCGTCTTCCATCTGCGCGGGCAGGTCCGGGCGCGCGACGCGGAAGTCTTCGAAGTCGGCCGCGGAAAACACCAGCATCTCGCCCGCGCCGTTGTGACGGAAATAGTCGGTGCCGTCGTGATACGTGACGCTCCTGGTCCAGTTCACGAAGTCTTCCTTCTCGGCATTCGGCTTCTGCGTGAACAGGTTGTACGCGATCCGCACCGTCATCTCGCCCGTGTCGTGCAGCTTGCGGATCACTTCGTAGTCATCGGGATAATTCTGCGAACCGCCGCCCGCGTCGATCACGCCCGTCACGCCCAGCCGGTTCAGCTCGCGCATGAAGTGGCGCGTCGAGTTGTACTGATACTCGAACGGCAGCTTCGGGCCTTTCGCGAGTGTCGCGTAGAGGATCGTCGCGTTCGGGTTCGCGAGCAGCAGGCCGGTGGGGTTGCCCGCGTCGTCGCGCAGGATCGTGCCGCCCGGCGGCTCCGGCGTGTCCTTCGTGTAGCCGACCACCCGCAGCGCGGCCGCGTTCAGCAGCGCGCGGTCGTACAGGTGCAGGATGAACACCGGCGTGTCGGGTGCGACTGCATTGAGTTCGGCGATCGTCGGCAGCCGCTTCTCGGCGAACTGGTGCTCGGTGAAGCCGCCGACCACACGCACCCACTGCGGCGCGGGCGTGATCGCGACCTGGCGCTTGAGCATCTCCATCGCGACCGCGAGCGACCGCACGCCGTCCCAGCGCAGCTCCAGGTTGTAATTCAGGCCACCGCGAATCACGTGCGTATGGTTGTCGATCAGGCCCGGCAGCACGGTGCGGCCGTCGAGGTCGACGACCTTCGTCGCACGGCCCGCGAGCGGCACGATCTCCGCATTGCCGCCGACCGCGACGAAGCGGCCGTCCTTGATCGCGACGGCGGTCGCGACCGGGTTCGCACGATCGAGCGTCGTGATGCGCCCGTTGTGCAGGATCAGATCGGGTTGGGTATCGGTTGCGCTCATGAAATGTCCTCGATGCGGTCAGAAGCCGAGCCAGTGACGAACCGGCGCGATGGCCTGCGCGCCGGCCAGCATGCCGGCGAGGCCCACCAGCGCGATCAGCGGCGGTGCCGGCGAGCGCACCCTGATCACGCTGTACACGACGCCGATCAGCACGCCGGCGCCCAATGAAATTAGATAAGATTCCATAACGTTTTTTCTCCCGGCCGGATTAGAATCACCGGCATCGCGAGGCCGCCTGCGCGGCGCATCGCATCCGTTTCGCTTCCCTGCCATTCACGCCGACCATGCAACACCTTCCTGATCTCGAAGCCTGGGCCATCTTTGCGCGCGTCGCGGAGACCGGTTCGTTCGCGAAAGCCGCCGACCTGCTCGGCGTATCGCAACCCACCGTGTCGAAGGCGATCGCGCGCCTCGAAAAACGCCTCGGCGCGATGCTGCTGTACCGCACGTCGCGCAAGCTGTCGCTCACGCCGACCGGCGAACTGCTGCGCGACCGCGCGATCCGCCTGCTCGCCGATGCGGAGCTGATCGAGAACGAAGCGTCCGCGCAGGCGCTCGAGCCGCACGGCCTCGTGCGCGTGAATGCGCCGATGTCGTTCGGGCTGCGCCATCTGTCGCCGGTGCTGCCCGCGTTTCTCGAACGCTATCCGCGCGTCGACATCGATCTCGTGCTCACCGATCACATCGTCGACATCGTGTCGGGCGGCTTCGACGTCGCGATCCGCATCGCCGAGCTGAACGATTCGACGCTGCGTTCGCGCCGCCTCTGCGCGGTGCGCCGGCCGCTCGTCGCATCGCCCGCGTATCTCGACCGGCGCGGCCGCCCCACGCATCCGCGCGACATCGAACAGCACGTGTGCCTCACGTACACCAACTTGCCGACCCCCGAGCACTGGCGCTTCCGCCATCCGGCGTCGGGCGACGAAGTCGGCGTGTCCGTCCACGGGCGCATCCGCACCAACAACGCGGACGTGATCCTCCCCGCGCTCGTCGGCGGTCACGGCCTGGCGCTGCAGCCCGAGTTCCTCGTGTGGGACGCGATGCAGCGCGGCGAGCTCGAGGAAGTGATGAGCGACTGGAAGATCGCGGACATCAACGTGAACCTCGTCACGCCGCCCGGCATGCTGCGCGCCGCGCGCGTGACGGTGCTGCTCGACTTCCTCGCGGAACGCTTCGCGCACGCGCCGTGGGCGCTGCCCGCCGCCTGAACGCGTGATGAGCGGTGGCAGGCGCTCGCCGCCTCCGGCGCGGCGAGCGCGGCCGCCGGCCCGTTACTTCGCGGGCACGGCCGGAATCGACTCGTGCGGCGTCGCGGTGCGCTGCGGCGCCTTGTGGACCATCGTGTACGCGTAGTCGACGCCCATCCCGTATGCGCCCGAGTGCTCCTTCGCGATCGCCATCACGGCGTCGTACGTGTCGCGGCGCGCCCAGTCGCGCTGCCACTCGAGCAGGACCTGCTGCCACGTGACCGGCACCACGCCGGCCTGCACCATGCGCTGCATCGCGAAATCGTGCGCGGCCTGCGACGTGCCGCCCGACGCGTCGGCGACCATGTAGATCTCGTAGTCGCCCTCGAGCATCGCGCACAGCGCGAACGTCGTATTGCAGACCTCGGTCCACAGCCCCGACACGATCACCTTCTTGCGACCGTTCGCGGCGAGCGCGTCGCGCACCTTCTGGTCGTCCCACGAATTCATCGACGTCCGTTCGAGCGTCTTCTGGTTCGGGAACACGTCGAGCAGCTCGGGATAGGTGTGGCCCGAGAAGCTGTCGCTTTCGACCGTCGTGATCGTGGTCGGGATGTCGAAGACCTTCGCGGCCTTCGCGAGCCCGACGACGTTGTTCTTCAGCGTCTGGCGATCGATCGACTGCACGCCGAACGCCATCTGCGGCTGCTGGTCGATGAAGATCAGCTGGCTGTTGTGCGGTGTCAGTACTTCAAGCTTCGGGTTGCTCATGGCGAATGAGGTCCTGTGAACGGAAAAAGGGGGGCCTGCCTCGACCGTGAAAACGGGAGGAGCCTGGTGTGCGTCGACGCCGGATCGTCATCCGGGCCGAAATATTTAAGCCGCAAACGCACGGCGCGAACACCCAAGAAATGGAATCGATCCGATTCCTGAACGAATGCCCGTTCGGGGCTGCCCGCCCTTTTTTTCTTCACGCAAACCCGCTACGCTTTCAAGTTCTTGACGGCATGCACCGCGCCGCCCGTCGGCCCTCACGGAAGCTCACCATGAAACCGTATTTCCTGTCGCTGATCGCCGGCCTCCTCGCGGGCGTCATCTACGGCGCACTCGGCGTGAATTCGCCGGCGCCGCCGCTCATCGCGCTCACCGGCCTGCTCGGCATGCTGGCCGGCGAACAGATCCTGCCCGTCGCGCGCCGGATGTTGTCCGGCCATCGGCTGAACACCGCATGGCGCGACGCACAGTGCAGCCAGCACATGTTCGGCGCGCTGCCGGGCGGCGCCGCGAACGACCGCAAGCCTTCGTGATCCACCCCATCGCCGCCGGCCGCGCATGACCAACGTCGAGCTGTTCCATTACCTGCTGCTGTTGATCTGCGGCGCGGGCGCCCTCACCTGGCTCGCCGAGCGGATTTCGATTCCGCCGGCCGTCGTGCTGCTGCTCGGCGGCTGCGTGGTCGCCGTCGCGGGCAAGCGCGTGCCCGACATGGACCCGGCACTGCTGCTCGCGGCCGTGCTGCCGCCGCTGTTGATGTCGAGCGGGTTCTACACCGCGTGGAAGGAATTCCGGCAGGAACTCGCGTCGATCGCGTCGCTCGCGCTCGGCGCCGTGGCGTTCACGACCGTCGCGGTCGCGCTCGCCGTGCATGCGGCGAATCCCGCGCTGCCGTGGGCCGCGTGCTTCACGCTCGGCGCGATCGTGTCGCCGCCCGACGCGGTCGCCGCGAAGGCAATCCTGCAACGCCACCCGCTGCCCGCGCGGCTCGTCGCGGTGCTCGAGGGCGAAAGTCTCGTCAACGATGCGTCGGGCCTGCTGCTGTACCAGATGGCCGTGTCGGCCGCGCTCGCCGTGTCGATCACGGCGGCCAGTGCCACCGGCCTGTTCTTCTCGCTCACGCTGATCGGCATCGCGGTCGGCCTCGCGTGCGGCCACGCGATGTGCTGGGTGCTGCCGCGCCTGCGCGATCCGATGCTCGGCATCGTCGTGACGTTCGCGATGGCATGGGGCAGCTACGGGATCGCGGAAGCCGTCGACGGCTCGGGCGTGCTGTCGGTCGTCACCTGCGGGCTCGTGCTCGGCGTGCGCCAGCATCGGGTGTTCAACGCCGACATGCGGATCAAGGCGAAGGCGACGTGGGAGGCGATCGTGTTCGTGCTCGACGCGCTCGTGTTCATCCTGATCGGCCTCGCGCTGCATGCGATCCTCGCACGCGTGAACCACGAAGGCGCGGTGCTGATGGCCGGCCTGCGGGTCGCGCTGCCGGCGACGGCCGCCGCGATCGGTGCGCGCGTCGTGTGGGTGTTCGTCGCGATGTGGCTGCCGGGCCGCCTGCGTGCGCGGCGCGCGGGCCACACGCCGTGGTCGTGGCGCGAAGCCGTCGTGCTCGGCTGGTCGGGCATGCGCGGCGTCGTGAGCCTCGCGGCCGCGATCGCGCTGCCGGCCAACTTCCCCGGCCGCGACCTGATCCTGTTCAGTACCTTCCTGCTGATCATCGCAACGCTCGTCGTGCAGGGCGGCACGCTCGCGCCGCTCATTCGCGTGCTGAAGCTGCGCCCGGCCGCGCGCCACACGATGTCCGAACATGCGGTGCGCGCGCACACGTTCGGCGCGGCGCTCGCCGCACTCGATACGCTCGGGCAGCACGGCTCGGCGCTCGAGCAGCCGTCGCTCGACCGCCTGCTCGCCGAATACCGCAACCGCGTCACGTTCAACGAACGCGCGCACCGGCAAGGCGCCGAACCGGCCGGCGTGCGCGCCCGCATGCTGCGCGTCGAACTCGAGCTCGTCGGCATATCGCGCCGCGCGCTGCTCGACCTGCATCGCGACGGCAAGGTCGACGACGCGGTACTGCACCGCATAGAATCGGAACTCGATTTCGAGGAGCTGCGGCTGCAGCGCCTGCTCGAACCGTAACGTCCGGCCTGCCCGGCCCGTCCCCTTTCCCACCTGGAACCGCAATGAGCGAACTGTCCGTCGAAGCGAGCATCGGCTCGGTCGATTACCTCGTCCACTTCACCGACGGCGTCCATCAGTGGCGCGCCGACGAACCCGCGTCGCTCGGCGGCGGCGATGCGGCGCCGACGCCCGTCGCGCTGCTGCTGTCGAGCCTCGGTGCCTGCACCGCGATCACGCTGAAGATGTATGCGCAACGAAAGGGCTGGCCGCTCGCCGAAGTGCACGTGAAGCTCGCGCACGAATCGGGCAGCGCAGGCAGCACGATCGTGCGCCGCATCACGCTCGACGGCGACCTGACCGACGAGCAGCGCGAACGCCTGCTGCAGATCGCGAACGCGTGCCCGGTCCACAAGATCCTCACGCATCCGATCGCGATCGACACGGCGATCGCCTGATCGCTGCCCGCCACCGTCACGAGATTCCCGTCATGTCCGCCTCGATCAAGACCCTGCTCACGCCGCGCGAAAGCGACATCGGCAACCTCGTCGTGCGCCGCGTGCTGCCCGCGCGCGCCGCGCGCCTCGTCGGCCCGTTCATCTTCTTCGACGAAATGGGGCCCGCGGTGCTGCCGGCCGGCCGCGGCATCGACGTGCTGCCGCATCCGCACATCGGGCTCGCGACCGTCACCTACCTGTTCGACGGCTCGCTGATGCATCACGACAGCCTCGGCTTCCGGCAGAAGATCGTGCCGGGCGACGTGAACTGGATGACGGCCGGCCGCGGCATCGTGCATTCGGAGCGCTCGCCCGACGAGGATCGGCCGCGCGAGCAGCCGGTACACGGCATCCAGACCTGGGTCGCGCTGCCGGTCGAGCATGAAGACACCGCGCCCGCGTTCGTCCACCACGCGGCCGACACGCTGCCGTCGTTCACGCGCGACGGCGCGACCGTGCGCGTGATCGCGGGCACCGCGTTCGGACTCGCGTCGCCGGTCGCCGTGTTCTCGCCCACGCTTTATGCGGTTGCGGAATTCGCGTCGGGCGGGCAGCTCGCGCTCGATGCGGAGCACGACGAACGCGGCGTATATCTCGTCGACGGCGACCTCACCGTCGACGGCACGCCGCTCGCCCCGGCGACGATGGCCGTGCTCGAACCGGGCGCGACCGTCGCGCTCGCGAGCGCGCACGGCGCACGCGCGATGCTGCTCGGCGGCGCCCACCTGCCGGGCGAGCGGTTCATCGAATGGAATTTCGTGTCGAGCGAACGCGCGAAGATCGACGCGGCGCGTGCCGCATGGGCCGATCAGACGTTCGGCAAGGTGCAGGGCGAAGAAGGCGAATGGACGCGCCAGCCGGAACGCCGAACGCAGTAAGCGGCGCGCCCCGCCCCACCGACGACGGCCGGCCGCCACGCCGGCCGTCGTGCGTTTACCGCTTCAGTCCCATCAGCTTCGCGAGCGTCGGCCAGCGATCGAGCGACGCATCGAACGCGCGGCGCGCCTGTTCGTCTACATAGCGTTCGGGATCGAGCGCGGGCAGATGCCGCGCGAGGCCGATCACGTCGTTCGGTTGCGACAGGCGCTCGTCGTCGCCTTCGCCGGCGATCGTTACTGTTCGTCGATCCATACGCCATCCGGAGTTTTCACCGCGTAACCTGCGGCCGTCTGCATCGTCACCGTGCCCTCGTTCTCGCCGATCATCCGCGTGCGCGGCAAATCGGCCGCGTATTGCGCGAGCGTCGCGCCCGGCTTGAACGGGCTGTTCGACACGAGGTTCGACAGCAACTGCGCGAGCGCGAGGAAGCTGGTCGGCTGCTCGATCACGGTCGTCGCGCCGTGGTTGCCGGCGAAGCCGACGAGCCGCACGCCGACCGGCCCGTGCACGATGCGCGGCGTCGGAATCTCGCGCAGGCCCGCGACCTGGTTCTTGTCGCCGCGCAACGCGGCGCCGTGCTCGGGCACGAACACGATCACCGCGCGGCGGCCCGATTGCGCGATCAGGTCGGCGAGACGATCGAAATCGGTCATCATTTTCGTCGCGCGCTGCGGATACGAGTCGATGCTCGTCAGCGCGCTGCCGACGACGCGGTTGCCGTCGTGCAGGCTGATCGTGTTGTAGTACAGCGCGACCGGCCCCGGCACCGCCGCACGCTGCGCGTACCAGTTCGCGAGCGTCGCGTAGTCGTCCTTGATCGCCGAGCCGTCGAACGCGTGCATCGCGACGGGCGCGGCCGCGTTCGAGATCATCGGCGCATCGGCCACGCCGATGTTGTCGTGGATCACCTGCAGGAAGTTGTCGAAATGGCCGTCGTGGTTCAGCAGCGACTGCACGGTGTAGCCGGCGCCCGCCAGTTGCGAGAACAGGTGGCACTGCGGCGGCGCGCTCTTGTACAGGTCCGCATGCGCCTCCTGCCCGCAGCTCGCGCGCAGCACGCGGATCGCCGCCGGGCCGCTGTAGCTCGCGGCCGTGCTGAAGTTCGTGAACAGGTAGTCGAAGTGGCTCAGCATCGGGTGGTTGCGCACCTTCGCCGCATCGAGGTCGTCCCACGACAGCGAGCAGATGTGCAACACGATCACGTCGAACTGCGCGGCCGGATCGCTGCCGAGATGGCCGAACGCGACCTGCCGCTGCGACTCCTGCGCGCGGAACGTCGCGAGCGCCGCGTTGTGGTCCTCGGGCTGGTCGACGCGCGTGGCGCCCGCCACGTTCGCCTGCGGCTGGGCCGGCGCGACGACGCGCGCCATCAGCCCGCTGCCGGCCTGCCACAGCGGCATCACGATCAGCACGGCCAGCACGAACGTCGCGACGCGCAGCCAGCGATTGACGATGAAATAGACGATCAGCACGCCGACGATCGTCAGCGCCAGCACCGGCGGCAACAGACGCGGCAGCAGTTCCATCCAGTAGTCGAGGCGGAACGTGCTGACTTCGCGCGCGGCCTCCGCGAGACGAGCGAGCGGCGGCGCATGCAGCTCGCGCGCGAGCAGCGGCACCGCGATCGCGATCGCCACGACCTGCCGGACGATGCGCCACGCACGCGCGCGCAGCGGCGCGCTCGCCGCCAGCGCCACCGCGAATGCGAGGTTCGCGAGCCAGAACGGCTGCAGGTGCCCGGTCGCGAACAGCGCGAACTTCAGGATGAAATACAGATTCCAGAACGTCATCTAACCCACTCCATGATGCGCGCCGCGTCAGTCGCGCGCGCGATCGAGCTTCGGCGCGAGCATCGTCTGCACGCCGCGCGCCGCACCCTTCCACATTCGTACGTAACCGTCCAGCCCGATCCGCAGCACTTCCTTGAGCCCGCCGAGCGGCGTGTCGGGCCGCGCGCCTTCATGCCAGTCGAGCCACGCATCGGCGCGGCCGAACGTGCATTGCACGAGCTGGCGTTCCTGTTCGAGCGTCAGTTCGTCGAAGCTCACGCCGACATGGGTCGACGTCACGCGCGTCACGCGCACCGGGAACGGGAACGCGCGGTCGCCGCGCGTCACGCACACCGTCAGCGTGTCGCCGACGGCGAGCGGCAGCCCGGGCACCGCTTCGAGCCCGAGGCCGCCGGTCGAGTAGTCGCTCGTGAAGCACGCGGCGGTCGAGCCGTCGGCGAGCAGCAGCATCGCCGGCACGCGCATCGCGATCCGGTGCGTGACGCGCACCTGCCTGGTCTCGCGCGCGACGGCCAGCGCCGCGCCGAGCATCGCGAGGTTGTACACGGTCCAGCCGAGCGTGATCAGGATCGTCGACGCCTCGTCGCCCTGGTCGGCCACGAGCCGCCACAGGCCGGCGGCGATCGCGAGCACGTTCAGCGCGAACAGCACGAGATACGGCTTCGACGTCGACCAGTCGACGTAGCCTTCGTCGATCTTGCCGCCCTTGTCGGTCACGTTGAACTTGCCGTGCTTCGGGCTGAAGAACGCGACGGTGGTCGGCAGCGCGATGTACCACGCGAGCACCGATTCGTAGACCTCGGCCCAGAACGAATGCCGGTAGCGGCCCTGCATCCGCGAGTTCGCGATGTTCGCAAGCACGAGATACGGGATCACGTAGCTGGCGAGCGCCAGCGACGACGCGTTGATGAAGTACAGGTGGAAGAACAGGTACGCGAGCGGGATCGTCAGGAACACCAGCCGCGGAATCCCGTAGAAGAAATGCAGCATCGCGTTGCCGTAGCAGATCCGCTGGATCAGGCCGAGCCCGCGCCCGAGGAACGGGTTGTCGATGCGGAAGATCTGCGCCATCCCGCGCGCCCAGCGCGTGCGCTGCTTCACGTGGCCCGCGAGGCTTTCGGTCGCGAGGCCGGCCGCCTGCACGGTCGGCAGGTACGCCGACGTATAGCCGCGCCGGTGCAGCTTGAGCGCCGTATGCGCATCCTCGGTCACGGTCTCGACCGCGACGCCGCCGACCTCCTCCAGCGCGCTGCGCTTGAGCACCGCGCACGAGCCGCAGAAGAACGTCGCGTTCCACAGGTCGTTGCCGGACTGCACGAGGCCGTAGAACAGGTTGCCTTCGTTCGGGATCTCGCGGAACGTGCCGAGGTTGCGCTCGAACGGATCGGGCGAGAAGAAATGGTGCGGCGTCTGCACGAGCGCGCACTTCGGGTCGCGCAGGAACACGCCCATCGTCGTCTGCAGGAACGAGCGCGTCGGCACGTGATCGCAGTCGAAGATCGCGATGTACTCGCCGCGCGTCTTCGGCAGTGCGCGGTTGATGTTGCCGGCCTTCGCGTGAAGGTTGTCGTCGCGCGTCAGGTAATCGATGCCGGCCTCGGCCGCGAATGCCGCGAATTCCGGACGGCGGCCGTCGTCGAGCAGGTATACGCGCAGTTTCGCGCTCGGCCAGTCGATGCTCTGCGCGGCGAACACGGTCGGCTTCACGACCGACAGCGGCTCGTTGTAGGTCGGGATATAGACGTCGACGGTCGGCCAGTTGTCCGGATCGTCGGGCAGCGGCACGATCGGCCGGTCGAGCGGCCACGCGGTCTGCACGAAGCCGAGCAGCAGGATCATCCACGTATAGGCTTCGGCGCCATACAGCAGGTAACCGGCGACGGCTTCGACCGGGCTGCGGAAGTCGAGCGTCTGGGTCGTGCGCCACCACACGTAGCGCACCGCCGCGAGCAGCGCGAGCGACGCGAGCGCAAGGGTCGGCAAATGGCCCGGCAGGCGGCGCAGCGCGAGCGCGAGCACCGCGACGATCGCGAAGAACGCGAACTGCGCGCCGGGCATCAGCGGCGACATCCCGGCCGCGGCCCACAGCACCGCGCCGGCCACCAGCAGCAGCGGCGCGAGCCAGCGGCGCCGGCCGACGCCGTTCGCGCGCGCATCGAGCCAGCCGCCCCAGCGCGCCCACGGCAGACGCTCGAGCATCGCGTTGATGCGCCGGCCGAGCGCGCGCCCGGCCACGTAGACGGGCACCACGAACGTGTCGAACCACGCGAGCGGATCGCGCGCGGGACGGCCGTCGGCCACGCGCGGCGCGCGCACGATCGCGCGCCACAGCCATTCGCGCACGCTGAGCGGCTGCAGCACGCCCCAGTCGTGCGCGAGCCGCAGGAACGCGACACGCACCCAGCGGCGTACGTGATCGGGCCGGCCAGGCGGCGGCGCGTGGAAAAACAGCCGCACGAGCCAGTCCACCCGCGTGCGTTCCGCCGGCAGCCCGATGCCGCGCGCGCACCAGTCGGCCACGCGCCGGCCGAACGCACGCAGTCGCGCGCCGAACGCGGCCTTCATCGCCCCGCTCCGGTATGGCCCGCGACGGCCGCCGCGAGCCACGTGTCGACCCAGTTCGCGACGCCGTTCAGGTCGTGCGACGCCTGCGAATACGGCGCGTCGTCGAAGATCCAGCTGCCGCGCGCGAGCGCCTCGGGCACGGCCGCGTCGACGTGGATGCGCTGCTCGAGCATCGACGCCGGCCCCGCGACCGCACGCAGCATCGCCAGCGCGTCGCGCTGCATGTCGCGCGCCGGGTTCAGCCGGTTCACGACGATCTGCAGTTCGCCGCGGCCGGCCCGCAACGCGCCGAGCCGCGCGGCCGTCGTCGCGCACGCGACCGGCTCCGGCGGCACGACGACGAGCGTCAGGTCCGCGCAACGGATCGCCTGCGCGGCCTGCGGCGACGGATAACGGGCGGTGTCGACCAGCACGACGCCATCGGCCGGCAGCGCGATCTCGTCGAGCGCGCGCGGCAGCCACGCCGGATCGGCCACGAGCCGCGCATCGCACGCGGCGGCCTCCGCCGCATCGACTTGCCCGTACGGCACGAACAGCACGCCGTCTGCGTTGCGCCACGTGTGCGCGTGCCACGGTTCGGCGCCGCCCAGCAGGCTGTGCGCGAGACCGTGTTCGGCCAGCGTATCGACGCCGAGCGTCGCGCCCATCAGGTTCTGTGCATCGAATTCGACGGCGACGACCGGCCGGCCGCGGCGCGCGAGCAGTACCGCGAGCGCGGCGGCGAGCGTCGTGCGGCCCGCGCCGCCCGTCGTCGAGGTGAGGGCGATCGTTTTCATCGTGGCGCCTTGCTGTCGCGCTCGTTGAGTTCGCCGCCTTCGTTGCCGGCGCCCGGCAGCAGGCGGCCGCGCAGCGCGACCGGCACGAGTGCGCACGGCACCGCGTCGCGGCGGTCGATGCCGCGCGGCGCGTGGAAGCCGCGGCCGACGCCGAGGTGCTGCGCGACGATCCATACCGGCACCGCGATCACGATACCGACGATGAAGCCGATGACGAGTTCGGCGATCATGCGTCCTCCTGCTTGCGCAGCGGCATCGCGCTGCGGACGGCGCCGCGCGCACGCGCGGCGGGAATGACGGGGTCCGGCGTCGACGCGACGCCGGCCTCGACGGCGGCGGGCGTGGCCTGCTGCGGCACGCCCATCGCGTCGAGCACGACCAGGGTATCGATCGCGTCGATCGCGGCGCTCACCTCGCTCGCGTCGGGCAACGCCGCACCGGGCTCGGCGGGCGCGGTCGATGCGCGCGCGGCGCCCGCCGGCTGCGGCGCCGCGAACAGGTCGCTGTAGTCGGCGATCGGCGCGCGCCGGTTCGCGGCCTTCAGCGTCTCGAGCTCGGTATCGATGCTGCCCTGCCCGAGGCACACGACGCGGTCGGACAGCGTATCGACCGGCACGTCGAAAATCCGCGCGAGCGCATCGTCGGCGTCGACCGGCTCGCACGCGAACAGGAACACGAACAGGTGCGCCGCATCGGCCGTCACGACGTCGCCCGCGCGACGCGGCCGGCAGTGCCGCAACGCATCGACGTGCGACACGCCCGGCAACAGCGTGAGCTTCGCGAGCGTATGCGGCAGCGCGAGCACCGCGCCGCGATCGAGCACCGCGCGAATCCGCTGGCAGAACGCGCCGACCGGCAGATAGCCGAGCACCGAATCGCCGAGCGCGGCCGCGAGCGCCGCGCGATAGTCGGCCGCGACGGGCCGCGCGTAGAGCTGGCCGCGCAGCGCATGCACGGCGGCCTGCATCCGCGAGACGGGCAAGTCGCGCGCGACGACCCGGTTCGCGCCGACGCTCAGCACGAGCACCTCGAACTGGTGGCGCAGCACCTCGCCGCGCTCGACGACCGCGATCTTCAGCGCGCCGCCGCACTGCCGGCGCAGCGCGTGCACGTCCGCGCACAGCGCTTCGAGTTGCGCATGCGAGCGGAACACGAGTACCGCGGTCGCGGCCTGCGCGCTCGCGCACGCGGCGACGACGGCCGCATTGTCGTCGACGATCTCCCAGCCGTCCGGCACGCGGCTCGCGCCGTCGACCACCGCGCGGCTGACCACCACGCGATCCTCGTCACTCGCGAGCTTCATCCGGCGCGCCGGTTCGGTCGCGCCGCCGTCGACGCTCGCCGACAGCCGGCCGCTCGGCGCGAAGCGCAGCGGCCGCACCTCGCCGGCCGCGAGCGTGTCGCCCGCGCGCCAGAAATCGACGATCCACAGCAGCTCGCCATGCGTGCGCTGCAACTGCGCGACGCCCGAGCAGATGCCGTGAAAGCCGCTACGCGGCGTGCGATCGGCATCGCGCACGAGCGGCGCATCGTCGGCGCGCGCGTCGCCGCCCGCGCGGGTCGCTTCGGGGTCGAGCAGCAGCACGAGCGCGATCCGGCGCGTGCGGCACCAGTCGGCCAGCGCGTGCGCTTCGTCCGCGAGCGCGACCGGATCGTCCCAGCTGAACCAGCGCTGCGCGCCTTCGACGAAATACAGCGAACGGGCATGCAGCCCGTAGCGCTTCATCGCGCGCAAGCCGCCGGTCAGCCGCGCGAACGGGCCCGGTGCCGCGCGACGCGGCGTGCCGCCGGCCGCACCGGCATCCACACCGTCGTCGGCCGGCCCGGCCGCCGGCGGCATCGCCAATACGTTCAGGTTGCGCGGCCAGCCGGCCGGCTGCGCGCCGCCCGCGAAGCCGAGCGAGGCCATCTGCGCGGCGACGCGCGCCGGATCGCGCGCCAGCACGACCGTGACGTCGCGCGTGCGCGCCTGGCGCGCGCTTTCCCACACGAGCGCATCGCAGCCCGGCGTGCCGGCGGCCGCGTAGATCGCATACAGGCCGCCGGCTTCCAGTTGCGTCCAGGTATCGGGCAGGCCGTCGATCGCGAGCCGGCTCAACGCGCCGGCGCGGCCGCCCGCCAGCCCCATGCGCAACGACGCGCGCAGGCGATCGACCAGGCTGGTGGCGCCGGGCGCGAGGCGGATGGCATCGAATTCCGTAGTCACGGCGTTCCCCTAGTCCCTAGTAATCCGAATAAAGCCGCACCGGCGTCGGCGTGACGAGCCAGCTGCGCGGCGCGCGCGCATCGAACGCATAGCGCAGGTACACGAGCGCCGAGCTCGGCGCATAGTCGTGCGACCGGTCGATGTGCAACTGCGCGCCGACGCTCAGGTGCGGGTTCACGCGATACTCGACGATGCCGTTCACGCCGTAAGAAAACGACACGCCGCGCGTCGAGCTGCCCGCATAGACGAACCCGGCCGCCACCTGCGCGGCGCGCTGGTCCGAGAACGTCGGGTAATACAGCGAATCCTTTTCGTAGCTGTTCGAGATCCCGCCGGTAACGGTCAGGTCCCACGACAGCGCATCGCGCCGCCCCGCCCATTCGATCGGCACGCCGAGCGACAGGTAGCGCTGCGGGCTGTAGTAGCCGCCCTGCCCGTACGTGTAGTAACGCAGGTTCTGCGCGTAGTGCCACGCATTGCCGACGAGCCCCGTGCTGAGCTTCATCGTCGCGCGCTCGTACACGGGCACCGTGAAGCCGGTGCGCAGCGTGACTTCCGCGTTGCGTTCGACGTTGCGGCCGGACAGCACGCCCGCGCCGAGCTCCGCGAACAGGTTCGTGCGGCCGACGTCGACCGACGCACGCAGGTTCACGCCGTCGCGGCGCACGCCGCCCCACACCGCGCCGGTCCACGGGTCGCGCATCCCCGCGTACGACAGCACGCTGCTCGTTTCCGGCCTTCGCGACGCATTCACCGAGAAGCTCGCGGGGCCCGCGTCGAAGCGATAGCGCACGCCGCCGACCAGGTAATGCACGGGGAAGCCGAGCGGCGACGTGCCGAGATCGACGCGCCACGCGTCCGACAGATAGCCGGCGCCGAGCGCGACGCCCGTCGTCGACTGGTGCAGCGAACCCGGCGGATTCGCGAGCAGCGCGGCGGCCGGCTGATTCAGCTGGAATGGCGGCGGCAACCCGTTTTGCGCGCGGAGCGCCGCGTAGGTGCCGAACGTCTTCAGCGAATAGGCGTCCGGATTGCTCGTGTCGAGCGTGCCCGGGTCGAGATGCACGGTGTCGATCTGCGCGAACACGTGCCCGTCGTAACGGACCGGCATCTGCATATAGATCGGCACCTGCTGCGCGCGATACGACGAGATGCCTTCGTCGCCCGATTTGTACGCGGGTATCCAGCCGGTCTCGATCTCGGGATTGCGCCGCTGCTGCAGATCCGCGAACGCGGCCTGCGCGGGCGTCAACCCGTCGCGGCCCGGGCTCACGCCCGTCGCGCGCTCCTGCGACTGCGACAGCCGGTACAGCGACGCCGCGTCGTCATAGCGCCCCTGCGCCTCGGCCACGCGTCCGGCCGCGACCGTCACGTCGGCGCGCGCCGGATACGCGGCCTGCAGCCGGTCGGTGACCTGCGCGGCTTCGTCCGGGCGGCGCAGCGCGTTCAGGCGGCGCACGGCCGACAGTTGCGTGTCGACGTCGTCGTCCGGCGTGCGCGCCAGCACGGCCTGCACGCGCGCGCGTGCGGCGGCACGGTTGCCGCTGTCCTCGTCGATTCTGGCGAGCGCGAGCTGCACATCGGCATCGTCCGGCGTGCGCGCCACGACCGGCGCGAGCGCATCGCGCGCGGCATCGTAATGGCCCTGCGCGCGTTCGAGATCGGCGAGTTCGAGCGCGTAACGCTTGTCCGCCCGGCCGGCCGGGCTCGCGCGGTCGAGCAGCGTGCGCGCCTGTGCGTAGTCCTGTCGCGCGATCGCGTCGTCGGTCTGCCGCAGCACGAGCCGCAGCGACTGATCCTCGAGCCGCGCGGTCTGCGCGGGCGTCAGCGACGAGTCGCGGCGCAGCGTGTCGAGCCACGCGGCGAGTGCGTCGTCGCGCCCCGCGCGGCCGAGCAGGTCGCCGTAGCGCAGCCGCACGTCCGCGTCGGCTTCGCGCGGATGCGCGGCGATCCAGTCGCGCAGCGGCGCGAGGCCGCGCTCGGGTTCGCCCGCGTCGATCCACTGCGCGCCGATCGCGGCGAGCATGTCGGGATCGTCCGGTGCGCTCGCCTGCGCGTGCGCGAGCGTGGCGGCAAATGCCGCGCGGTCGCCGCGTGCATGCGCGCTGCGTGCGTCGGCCAGCGCGCTTTCGGCATCGAGCTTGCGCGCCAGTGCGCGCATCCCGTCCGAACGGTGCGCGTCGTCGACCGGCGCCAACACGGCTTGAGCGCCCGCGACATCGTCGAGCGAGTTGCGGTACAGCGCGTTCGCGTAGCGCATCTCGGGCGTATCGCGCTGCGCGAGCCCGTCGTCCATCACCGTGCGGCCGAGCTGCGGCAGCCCCATGTCGCGATAGAGGCGCGCGAGCGCGAAGCGCGTCCACGGCGCGTCGGGCGCCGCGCGCACGGCCGCCTCGTAGCGCTGCGCGGCCGGCCCGCGTGCGCCCTTGTCGGCCAGCGCGCGCGCCTCGTTCGCGAGCAGGTCGCCGCGCAGGCCGTCGAGCGCGCGGCGATCGTCGGCGCCCGTCACGCGCCCTTGGAGCGCGTCGAGCAACGGGCCGATCCGGTCCGCGCGGCCGGTGTTTTCGTACAGCGTGGCCGTGTCGCGCACGGCCGACAGGCTCGGCGAACGCGCGGCCAGCAAGCCGCGCAGCAACGGCTCCGCCTGCGCCCAGTCGCGCTGCGCGAGCAGCGCATCGGCGAGCTGCAACTTCGCGTCCGGGTTGTCCGGCTGCATCGCGAGCGCCGCCCGCGCGGCGCGCTCGGCCTCCTTCGGGCGCCCCGCACTGGCCGCTTCACGGCCTTGGGCGAGCACCCCCCAGAACTGCGCGGTACGCGCGAGGCTTTGCCATTTGCCGCGCTGGTCGGTCGCACGCGTCGCGGCCCGCGCGAACAGCACGCGCGCTTCGTCGTGCCGCCCCTCGCGCAGCCGCAGCAGGCCGAGCCCGCCCAGCGCATCGGCGTCGTCCGCCCGCGCCCGCGCGGCGCGCGCGAGCAGCGGATCGGCGGCGGCCAGATCGCCGCGCGCGAGTGCCTGCAGCCCGCGCTGTTGCGCGATGTAGTCGGGATCGCGTTCGAGCCGGCGCCGCGCGTCGCGCTGCCGATCGAGGCCGGCGGCGCGGTCGCGGAATTCGGTGTCGTCCGGCGCGAGCGCGAGATACGCGTGCAGCGCGTCGAGATACGCGGGATCGCTGCCGGCCGATTGCAGCACGCGCCGCCACAGCGCCATCGCTTCCGTGTGGTCCGCGTCGTTGCGCTGCGCGAGCGACGCGGCGATCCGGTTCGCTTCCGCGCGCGTGTCGTCGCGCTGGTTCAACAGCCGCGCGAGCGCGACCGATGCGCTCGTGTCGCCCGGATCGGCCGCGATCGCGCGGCGCAGTGCGGCGATCGCCGGCTCACGCCCGCCCGGCGCATTGGACACGATCTGGTAATACTCGGCGCCGAGCGCGCCCGCCGGTGCGCCGTTCGGAAACAGCGCGACGATCCGCCGTGCCGCCTCGTCGGCACGGCCGCTGCGCGCGAGCAGCCGAATCTGCGCCATCTCGCCGCGCCCGCTCGTCGCGACCCGGTATTCGTCGGCCACCCGCCGCGTGGCCGGCACATTCGGCGACTGCGCCTGCAGCCGCGCCAGCGACGCCTGCGCGCCTTTCGCATCGCCCAACCGCAGCAGCACGCGCACCTGTTCGGCCAGCAGCTCGGGATCCCCCGGCGCAATCAGCAGGCCCTTGCGCAGCGCATCGCGCGCGAGATCGTCGCGATGCTTGATGCCCCACATCCGCGCGGTGTCGAGTTCGCGCCGCGCATCGGCGGCGGCCGAGGTCGACGGTGTCGCCGAAGTCGCGGAGTTCGCGATCGCCGGGCCCGACGCCGCCGCGCACACCGACGACGCGAGCCATGCGAATCCCGCGACGTGCGGCGCGGCGCACTTCAGCGGGCGGCGCACGAACGGTCTCCCCAGCGGGTGTCGAGCGTGCCGTCCGCCCCGAACCGGTAGCGGCCGTCGCGCCAGCCGAGGCCGAACAGCGTCAGCACGCTGGTGTAGTAGCCGGGCGCCGACTGGCGCGCGAGCGTATCGACGCGGGCCGCCTGTGCATCCGCGAGCGCGTGCTGGCCGCGCGCGTCGAGAAACGGCACGGCCGCCGCGGAGAAGCCGCCGTTGCCGTCGTTCGGCCCCGCGACGCCCGTCGTCGTATCGACCCGCTCCGGCGGCGCGCCGTGCGCGGCGATGGCATCGGCGAACGGCGCGAACTTCGCGAGCAGCGGCGCGGCGAGCGGATCGGCACGGTCGAGCATGCCGGCCCACAGGTACACGCGGATCGCGTTGTACGCGCTCTGCGCATGCGTGTCCGGATCGGGCCCGAAACCCTTGCCCGCGCGATACAGCGCCCAGTCCGGCGAGAACCCCTTCGGCGCGGTGTCGAGCAGCACGCGCCCGGTACTGGACGCCAGCGCGGCCCAGCGACGGTCGTCGGGCAGCCGCGCGCCGAGCGCGCGAATCACCTGCGGCGGCGAATAGCTCGGGTTCACGCGCCATTGGCCGTCGGCCAGCTTGAACCCGGTCGGCCCCGGCAGCAGCGTGAGGCCGAGGCCCGGCACGGTCGCCGTCTCGGCGTCGAGCACGCGCTTCGCGAGCAGCGCGCCGCGGGCCGTATAGCTGCGCTCGCGCCACAGCCGTCCGGCCTCGACGAGTGCATACGCGATCCACAGGTCGGCGTCCGACGCAGGGTTCGCGTCGAGCACGCGCCACGCGCCGTCGGGCGCGCGGCCCCACAGCCACGCAGGCAGGTGCGCGCTCAGGTCGCCCTGCGCGAGGTTGTTCTCGGTCCATGCGAGGATCGTGTCGAACATGCGCCGGTCGTTCGCGACCAGCGCGAAGAACAGTCCATACGCCTGCCCCTCCGATACCGTGCGCGAATCGGCCGAGCCGACGTCGATCACGCGGCCGTCGGCCGAGATGAAATCGCGCTTGAACGCGTCCCAGCGCGGCCACGCCACGCTGCATCCGGCGCCGGCCGCGTCGGCCGCGCCAGTCCCGGCGGCGTGCGCGCGCGTGGCCATGCCGGCCGCCGCGCACGTCACCGCCAGCGCCAGCGCGAACGTCGCGCCGACACGCCGCGCCGGCCGCGTTGCCCGTCGCTTCGTCATTGCCCGCGCCATCCGTTACATCCCCCGTCGACGCGCGGCGATGCGCTGCAGCACGCTGAACACGCCGAGCGCGAGCAGCAGCCCCGCGACGACGCCGACCGCGCCGAGCACGACCGGATGCCGCGCCGCCTCCGTCCACACGCGCGCATACCACGGCACGAAGCCGACCACGTAAGGCTCGCCGACCCGCAGGCTGTCGACCTGCCCCGGCCGCACCAGTGCGAGGTCGCCCTGCAGTTGCGACACGAGCCCGGCGTTCTCGAACACGTCGAGCAGATCGCCGAGGCGCGCCTGGTCGGTCGCCGTCAGCGCGACGACGCTGCGGCCGCGGCTGCCCGGCAGCTCGAAACCGGCGAGCGCCGCGAGCGGGCCCGTCTGTTCGATGTGCGCGCCGCCGTCGGCGAGGCCCACGCCGTTGCGCCAGCGCTCCTTCACCGTGAACGCGACGCGCGTCGCGCCGCCGCCGGCGCCGCCCTGCTCGCCGATCGCGAGCGGCAGCGCCGCGCGCCAGTGCGCGAGCAGCGGCGACGCCGGCGAGCCGTCGATCACGAGCAGATCCTTGTGCCCGGACAGCGCGGCGACGTCGCCGGGCCGCGCAACTTGCACGCGCAGCGCCGGGAAGCCGGTCCATTCGCCCATGTGGCCGAGCATCGTCAGGTAGGCCTCGAGTTCCTGCGGCGACGGCCGCTCGGGCAGCACGATGGCCGTCTGCGACAGGTCGGCGAAGCGCGTGAACGGGAAGCCGCTGTTCGCGAAGAACGCGAGGTTCGGCAATTGCGCGTAATGAACGAAGTGCGAGAAGTCGATCGTCGAATCCGGATCGATCGCCGCGCGCTGCGGCTCGGTGGCCGTGCTCGAACACAGGCCCGTCTTCTGCGAATCGAGCGAGAAGCGGAACTGCAGCTGGTTGCCGCTGCCGACGCGGAACGCGGGAATGTCGACGTCGCTCGTCACGCGCCCTTCCGGCACCGACAGCAGCGGCAGCTGCATGCGGCCGTGCGCGTCTTCGGCGTGGGCCGGCCCGAGCCGGTACGACTTCACGAGCTGATCGTTGATCTCGACCGCGAGCGTCGAGTTGTCCTGCACGGTCGGCGCCGTGTAGCGGTAGCGCAGCGTGATCGGCACGCCCGCGCCGTTCCACGAATGCAGATCGGCCGGCACGCGCAGGTTCAGCCGGATCGCGTCGGGCGTCGTGCCGCGCACTTCGAGCTGGCGCGGATCGTCGACGAGCTCGCGGAACGCGATCGGCCGGTTCACCGGCAGCCAGCGCGGTGCGTCGTACGGCTTGCGCGGCGCGCCCAGATCGACGTGCGCGACCGACGCCGCCGGCCCCGACAATGCCGCGCGGCCCAGCACGAGCGTCGCGACCGCGTCGTCGACCTCGGCCGCCGTGCGGCCCGTGACGACCAGCAGCTTGCGCCCCGGCGCGGCCGGGTTGTCGGCGACCGCGAGCAGCGGGCCGTTGACGGGTGGGAGCGCGAGACCGGCCGGCAGCGTCGCGGCCGTGCCGACCACGACGGCCTGGTCGTCGGCCGGCAACGCGGCCGACACCGGGAAACGCGCATGCCGGTAGTCGGCCAGCGCGCCGAACCACGACGCGAGCACGCCCGCACTGCGCAGCGTCGCCGAATCGGCCGTCGCCGGCAGCACGAACGGCAGCCGCACGCGGCCGTTGTCGCGCCGGTCGAAGAACGGTGCGGGCAGCAGCGCGAGATCATTCGGCAGGCGCACCGGCGATTCGTCGAGGATCAGCTCGCTCGTCGGGCTCACGTCGGCCCACAGCGCCGAGTTCGACGGATCCTCGCAATGGTCGAGCGTGTAGTGCGCGATCAGGCGCAGGCCGATCTGGTTGAAATCGGAGAAGTAGCGCGGATCGATCGGGATCTCTTGCGTCACCGTGCGGCCCGCACGCGCGGCGTCGAACGGGACGGTCGCGACCACCTCGCCGTTCACCGACACCTTCAGGTGCGACAGCGGAAAGACCAGCGACGGCGAATATGCGTAGGTCAGGCGCAACCGCGCGCCGGTGATCACGCGGTCGAGCCGCACGCCGGCGTTGATCGTGCGCGCGTCGTCGGCGCCGCGCAGGCGCAGCGGATCGAACGCGCCGAGCGACGCGAACGGCACATGCACGGTCGTCGCCGGCAGGCCGGCGGCCGGCGCGCTGGCCGCCGCCGGCGCGGCCACGGGCCCCGCGGCGGGCGCGACATCGGACGCCGCCGCGTGACCGGCAGCGGCCGTCGAAGCGGCGGCCGGCACCGCCGGCATCGGCGCGGCCGACTGCGCGGCCGCATGGAAAGCGCCGGTCATCGCGGTCGCGAGGACGAACAGCGACACGGCCGGCTTCATGCACCGCTCCGCTTCGTCACGATGGTCCCGTCCTTCTGCGCGTCGAAAGCGACGCGCGCAAAGCAGCTATGCCCGTAAGTGCACATCCCCTCTGCTTCCCCTCATTCATGGCCTGATTGCATTTATCGGAACGACGCGGCGGATTCTTCAATGATCGGTTCGCCGCGCGGCGGCGCGCCTGGCACCGGCGGCCGCCCATTCGTCACACTATCTCAAAAATAGAACAGAACTTACCGTGATTCGCGACTGAGAAGCGAAAAAAATCTCAATTCGGTCGGAAATGCTGCGCAGGAAGAGTGAATGGCAAGAATTGCGCCGTTGCTGCCGGATGGCCGGAACGGCGTCGTTCCGACGCACGGCGGCCGGCCGGGGCACCGGTGGCGGCCCGTTGCAGGCCGCCCGGAACGCGCTGCCGCGAGCGGCGCGTATGCTACCGCAAGCGCGCGTCGCGCGACGTATTTTCTTCGTGAAAAACTGACCTGGATCAATTCGTCGACGCCGCCATCCGCCACCGGGGCGGGCAGCGGCGCGACGCAGGTCGAAATCGCGAAATCCGAGGCCGGCCCCTGCGAGCACGCTGGCGCAGGGCCGGTTGCCGTCGATCGCGCGCGCTCCGGCTGCGTCCGCCCCCGGCCTCCGCGATGACGCGCATGCGCGACGCACGCGGCCCGCGCGCGGCCGGTCGGCACATCGGTCGAACGACAGGGGCGCTACGGCCGGCTATCCGCACCGGCGGTGTGAAACGGTCGGCCAACGGCGCCCATACGAAGAACGTACCCACCGCGCATCCGAACCAGACGCTGCAGGAAACCCATCGAACACGATCGCGGCGCACCGGCACCGCCCCTCGCTAACCGATCGGCGACACCGCGATCGCGATCCCGACGACGAGCCACTGCACGATCGCCACCAGCACGGCGGCCCGGCACAGCCCGACCGCGCCGCGCACGCGCGCGTCGAGCGTGCGCCCGGCCTTCGCCGCGTCGATCCAGCCCAGATCGGCGAGCGCGCGATCGAGCGCCGCGAGCCCATCGTCGACCGCCCCGTCGTCGCCCACCGTCCGCGCCAGCGCGGCAAACAACCGCCGGTCGATCTCGATACGAACCGCGTACCACAGCGCCGCGATCCCCGCCCCCGCGCTGACGGCGGCCAGCAGCACGCGGGCGAGCGTCGCCGGCGCCCAGCCCGCCGCGATCCAGCCACCCGCGCCGGCCGCGGCGAGCGCGGCCACGAGCGCCCATGCGCCCGCGTCGAGCGCGCCGCGCGCGGCGGCAATCCTGAACGGCGCCGACGGATCGCGCATCACACGCGCCCCGCATCGCGACGGCGATCGATCCACTGCTGCAGCACGGCCACGCCGTCATCCGACCACACCGCGTGCGGCCGGACCGCGCGCACCGCGGCCAGCGCGTCGCGCGCATCGGCCAGCCCGCGCCGCGCGGCGAGCCACGCGGCCGCGCACAGCACGCTGCGGCCATAGCCGAGCGCGCAGCAGACCAGTACGTCGCGCCCCTCGCCGTGCAGGCGTTCGAGCGCCGCGACGGCCTGCGCGAGCTGCGCCGCGGTCGGGGCGACGAGATCGAGCTGCGGCACCGACGCATACGCGAGCGCTGCATCGGCCGCCGCCCAGCGCGGCATCTCGGCGGTCAGGTCGACCAGCGCGGTGAAGCCGTCGCGCCGGATGTCGCGCGTCGTCGGCGTCCGGCCGATCGACACACGCTCGTCGATCCGCACCGGCGCCGGCTGCCGGAACGTCCACAGCCGCGAATTGACGAACGCGCCGGCGATCGTCGGCGCGAGCAGCCAGCCGATGAAGACCGGCAACCGTCCGTGCGCATCCTTCTGGAACGCGCCGGGCGCGCCACGTCGATAAGCCCATGCGACGCAGGCGAGCGCCAGCGCGACCCACCCTGCCGCCAGCGCCCAGCCCGGCGCGCGCGGCACGCACGCCAGCGCCGCGAGTGCGACCAGTGCGGCGCCGCACGCGTAGCGGCGCGCGAGCGCGCGGCCGGCCGCGGATGGCGACGCCTCGGCGCCCGGCAGTCGGCCCGCGGCATCGCGCAACGGAAACAGGAACAGTGCGAGACAGCCGACGGCCGCCCCGGTCGGCACGTCGATCGCGTGATGCTGGTAGGTCGTCAGCACCGACACGCCGATCGCCGCGAACCACAGATGCAGCACGACGCGGGCGAACGTGCCGCGCAGATGCTTCGCATAGACGGCCCACAGCACGACCAGCAACCCGATATGCAACGACGGCGCCTGGTTGAACGGCTTGTCGAAACCCATCAGCAGCGTGAACAGCGCACCGGCCACGCCGCCCGCGTCGGGTCGCTCGAAGCCGAAGCGCAGCGGCCACGCGATGAAACACGCGACCGACACCAGCTGCACGGTCAGCAGCCGCTTCACGTGATCGAGCAGATCGTCGCGGCGCGTCCAGAAGAAGAACGACAGCGCATACAGCAGGTCGATCGACCAGTACGGCACGATCGTCCACGGCACGAACGGGATCGCCTGCTCCCAGCCGAACGCGAAGGTCGGCACCGCGGCGCGGCACGCCGCGAGCCAGTTCGCGAAGCCGTAGGTCGAGAAGAACACCGCGCCCATCGCCGCGAGCCAGCCGAAGCGCAGCACAAACGACGCGTCGCGCGCGCCGGCCGCCGGCTCGGTCAGCCCGTCGCCCGCACCCGCGCCGCCGCCGAGCGCGCTCATGACGCGTCGACCCGCCGCGCGAGGCTCACCGTGAAGATGCCCATCTCGTCGATCCGCTGGTCGAGCTTGCGGAAGCCCGCCCGCGCGACGAGCTCGTCCATTTCGGCCTGCGAACGGCGTCGCATCACCCAGGTCGATTCGCCGCGGTGGTTGTTCAGCGCGCGGGCGATGAATTCGAGCTGCGGATGCCACGGCTGCCCCGTATAGACGAGATAGCCGCCCGGCGGCACGGCCTGCGCGAGCCCGCGCAGCGAACGCTCGATCAGCGCGTTCTCGCCGAACAGCTCGTACAGGCCCGACACGATCGCGAGCGTCGGCCGCGGCTCGAGCGTCGCGAGCGACGCCTCGTCGAACGCGTCGCCGCGCTCGAAGCGCGCGATCGGCTCGAGGCCGCGCTGCGCGATCAGCACGCGCCCGGCTTCGACGTTCGGCGGGCTGTAGTCGCGCAGCGTGATGTCGTCGGGCGCCGCGCCGTCGCGCTCGGCGGCCATTGCGATCGCGTCGAGCACGTAGCGCCCGTGGCCGGCCGCGATGTCGACGATCCGCACCGGCGAGCCGTGCCCGCGCAGGCGGCCGATCGCCGCGCCGATCAGTTCCTGCAGATGCACCTTGCGCTGGCGGATGCCGACCCAGCCGGGCGAATCGAGATACGTGCGGTCGATCAGCGCGCCGACGCCGAGCCGCCCCTGCGCGCGGTTGCGGTACACGTAGTCGAGCGTCGAGCCCGAATCGAAGCCGAGCCGCAGCCCGAGCGCGATGCCGTCCGACAGCGCGCCGCCGGCTTTCAGGCCGGCGCGCGTGAGCGCCCAGTACGCCCGCGCGAACACGTTGGCCGGCGGCCGGCCGAGCGCCGCATATTCGTCGTGGAACGCGCCGCGCCGGTCGGCATCGACGAGCGACACGCGCGGGCTCGGCGCATCGAATTCGCGCAGCACGAATGCGCGCAGCGGCGCGAGCGCCTGCGCACGGTCGCGCTCGCCGAGCGTGTCGTGATAGAAGCCCGGCAGCACGATGCGCTCCTTGCGCGCCGAGCCGAGCCGTTCGAAGAAGCGGTCCTGCGGGCCGCGATGCACGACCCAGTCGGCGCCCGAAATCAGCAGTTGCGTGGGCACGGTGATCGCGGCCGCGTCGGCGACGATCCGCTGCGCGGTATCGTGCAGGTCGAGCAGCATGTTGACCGCGATCGGCCGCGTGATCAGCGGATCGGACGCGTAGCTCGCGATTCGCTCGGGATCGTGCGTGAGGAATTTCGGTTTCACGTAGCTGTTCACGTAGAACAGCCCGCGCAGCTTGTGCATCAGTCGCAGCCCGGGCCGCGCGAACGGCACGTAGAGCTTGATGTGGAACGCCGGCGACGCGACGACCAGCGCGCGGATCGGCGGCGCGTAGTCGTGCGCCCAGGTCGCCGCGAGCACCGCGCCGACGCTCTGGCCGACCACGGCCATCTCCTCGATCGCGATGCCGTGCGTGTCGCGGATATGCTCGACGAAGGTCTGCAGGTCGCGCACCGACGCGGCCGCGCTCGGGCTGTAGCCGCGCGCGCCCGGCGAGCGGCCGTGGCCGCGTGCGTCCCATGCAAAAAAGGCGAACTCCGGCAGGTCGAGCTCGTCGACGAGGTGCGCGACGCGCGCCGAATGTTCGTGGCCGCGGTGCAGCAGCACGATGGCGCCGCGGCAGCGCGCGCCTGTGGCAGGCCAGTGACGATAGAACAGCGTTTCGCCGTCGTGCGTGATGAAGTCGGCCTCACGGGCCGTGCGTGCGCTCATGCGATCTCTCTCGTTTCGTTATTCGAATGTGTGCGGCGCCGCCCTCCGGCGCCGGTCCGGCTTTCGCGTCGGCTGCCGTCAGCCGCCCGCTTCGGCGATGCCGGCCTGGACGCGCCGCACCACCGTCACGATCGACAGCACGATCAGCAGCCGCCACAGCCACGCGGCGACGCTGCCGACCGGCAAACCGAAGCCGATCCACAGCGCGAACGCGCCGAGTGCCAGCGCCCGGTCGCTCTTGCCGAACGGGCCGTCGTAGCGGCGCGTCGCGCCGACGAGCGGGCCGATCAGCCCCGCGCATTCGACGATCACCGCCGTCAGCGCGAACAGCCAGACGTCCGCCGGAGCGAACGCGGGAATGGCGAGGAACGGCAGCACCAGCGCGACATCGGACACGATGTCGCCCAGCTCGTTCAGGTACGCGCCGAGCGTGCTCTTCTGCCCGTGCTCGCGCGCGAGCATCCCGTCGATCGCATTGAGCGCCATCCGCGCGAACAGCCACAGCGGAATCAGCAGGAACAGCGCGCGGGCGAACACGCCGAGCCCGGCGAGCGCGCCGACGACGATCGAGCCGCCGGCCGCGAACAGCGTGACCTGGTTGGCCGTGACGCCGCGTTCGGCGAGCGAATTCGCGAACGGGCGCAGACGATTCTGGAATTTGGGTTTGAGTGCGTAGAGGCTCATCGTTTCGTATTCGTTTTATTCGTGCGGCACGGTCGGATGCATTTCCCGCCGCGATGCCCCGGGCGGCGAAACGGCCTTGGCCGGCCTGGCTGGAACGGCCCTCATCGTCGCCGAGCCGCCCCGATGCGTCAAGCATGCGGCCGGCCGGCCGCGCGGCGCCAATCTGGCGTTTTTTGGCGAAACTCGCGATAATCCGCTGGCCCGAGCGCAGCGAGATCGATTCGAACTGCAGACGGGCACTCGTGCAACAGCCGATTATCACGCCGCCGACCGGCGCATTCGCCGCGACGCAACAGCGTGCGACGGCGAATCGTCCGATTATCGCGGACCTGCGACAGGCAGCCACGAATTTGAAAAAATTTAAACAAGAGCCGTCCGGCGCGCATCCTGCCGCGCCGGCATTCCGGGGTTCCGCCCGCCGCGCATGCGCAGCGGGCCGGGCATGCACGCAGGAGGCAGCGCGCCGATGAACATCCTCAACGTCTGGCAGCGCGATTTCCTGCTGTCCATCGTGCGGCTCGTCGCCGGCGCGTATCCGGTCTGGCATCAGGCGCCGCCGTCCCCGACGCAGAAGATCTACTTCTCGAACCATACGAGCCACATCGACACGCTCGCGATCCTCGCCGCGCTGCCGCGCGACGTGCGTGCGGTCGTGCGGCCGGTCGCCGCGCGCGATTACTGGGACAGCAGCGACCTGAAGCGCCACATCGCGCAGAAGCTGCTGAACGTCGTGCTGATCGACCGTCATCGCGAATCCGGGGGCGACCCGCTCGATCCGGTGCGCGACGCGCTGCGGCAGGGTCACTCGATCATCATCTTCCCGGAAGGCACGCGCGGCGCCGACGTATTGCCGCAGCCGTTCAAGAGCGGGCTGTTCCATCTCGCGACCGAGTTCCCGGACGTGGCGCTCGCGCCCGTCTATCTCGAGAACCTGCAGCGCATCATGCCGAAGGGCGCGATCTGGCCCGTGCCGCTGATCTGCAAGGTGCATTTCGGCGCGAACGAAGCGCTCGGCGCTCAGGAAGACAAGCCGACGTTCCTCGCCCGCATGCGCGACGCGGTCATCGCGCTCGCGCCGCCGCAGCGGCCCGCCGGCTGAACGCGGCGCCCCCTTCTTCCTTTTCCGGACATCAACCATGCGAACCCTCTTCTGGGAACTGGTCGCGGGCGTCACGGGCGTGCTCGTCGTCGCGACCGTGATCGGCGCGATCCTCGGCGCGCGCAGCGGCGGCACGAGCGCGACCATCGTCAACCTGAACCAGCGCATCCGCGCGTGGTGGGCGATGATCGCGATCATGGCCGTCGCGATCGGCCTCGGCAACAACGTCACGTATCTGGTGTTCGCGCTGCTGTCGTACCTGACGCTGCGCGAATTCATCACGCTCACGCCGACCACCGCGAGCGACCACACGACGCTCTTCATCGCGTTCTTCGTCGCGATCCCCGTGCAGTACCTGCTACTCGGCATCAACTGGTACGGGATGTACTCGATCTTCGTGCCGGTGCACCTGTTCTTCGCGATGTCGCTCGTGTCGGCGCTCACGCAGGACACGCGCGAATTCCTGAGCCGCAACGCGAAGATCAACTGGGCGCTGATGGTGTGCGTGTACGGGCTGAGCCACGCGCCGGCCGTGCTGATTCTCGACATCCCGCGCTACGCCGGGCAGAACGCGCTGCTGCTGTTCTTCTTCCTGTTCGTCGTGCAGATCAGCGACGTGCTGCAATACGTGGTCGGCAAGCTGTTCGGACGCCGCAAGATCGCGCCGCAGCTGTCGCCGTCGAAGACGATCGAGGGCTTCGTCGGCGGCGGCCTGCTGGCCACGCTGTGCGGCGCCTCGCTGTATCGCGTGACGCCGTTCAGCTTCGGCGCGGCGTTCGGGATCTCGCTCGCGATCGTGATCGCGGGCTTCGTCGGCGGGCTCGTGCTGTCGGCCGTCAAGCGTTCGCTCGGCACGAAGGACTGGGGCTCGATGATCGCCGGCCACGGCGGGATGCTCGATCGCGTCGATTCGATCTGCTTCGCCGCGCCGGTGTTCTTCCACCTCGTGCGCTATCTGTACGTGTGAGGCGCGGGCGGCGCCATGCCGCCCGTGCCTGCGAGAAGCATCAGTATCCTTCGCGCAATGCCTTCGGCACGACGTAGCGGCCCCGTGCCGCGTCGAACTTCACCGTATGGCGCGCGTGGATGGCCTTGCCGCCGCGCGTGCCCGTTTCCGTGACCGTCAGCGGATAGACGTCGCCGGCGCCGGTCAGGTCCGGCGCGATCTCGAAGCGCCGTTCCTCGCAACGCGCCCGCGCATTCGCACATTCGCTCGATTCGGCATTGTCGAGCGCCTCGTCGATGCGCGCCGCCGCCAGCACCAGCGCATTGCCGTACGGCAGCCAGATCGACCGGAAGGTTTGCGTATAGCCTTGCCGCATGTCCCCTTCGCCGATGACGAACCCGAACAGGTGCGGCCCGAGCCGCTCGATGCGCACCGTGCCGGGCTCGCCGCGCTGGCCCGACGCGATCTGCGTCTTCTTCACGATCGGCTCGAGCGTCTTGCCGCCGGCCGTCGGCTTCAGCACGTACAAATCGATCGCGCCGGTCGAAGCGTCCGAATCCATGCCCGGCATTCCGTTCTGTACCGCAGCCTCGGTCTCGCCGCACATCGCGAGCAGCGTGCGCGGGCCGTCCGCGGTCGCGACGCGCAGCGAACCGCACGGCGCATAGATGAAATCGTCGCCGTCTGCCTGCCAACCCTTGCGGTCGGCACGCCAGTTGCCGTACGTGTCGTGGACGAAGGTCTTCAACGAACGGTCAAGCCGGACCGGCTCGGCCGCATGAACGGGCGACGGCGCGGAGAGCGCCGTGAGTACCGCGAGTGCGCCAAGTGCGGCGAGCGAAGCCGCGAGCGGCTCGAGACGTGTGTTCCGGTGCGGGACGGTCATGACGAGGTTCGTTCTGGTCGGAAAGAAACGTTGCGGAAAGTTGCAAGTGTGCACGATCACGGTTGCCGTGGCGCGATGCCGGTGCCGCGCACCGGCCACGCCGCACGGCCTCGCCAATCGCGTCGGCCGGCGTTACGATCTCGTTCTTCACTCCAGGCTCCGTACGATGCGCGCGGGAATCGGCCGGCGAGGCCGTCGCGTCCACGCACGGCGCGGCGCCGCACGCGCCGTACGGCCGCCCCCCCGACATGGACACCCGCATGAACCTGACCTTGCAGGACGTCGCCTGGCACCGCTCGGTCGGGCGGCTCATCGAGACGCTCGACCAGCCCGGTTTCTGGCTGTCGCTGATCCGGCTGATCGAGGAATACGTCGCGGTCGACAGCTGGGTCGCGCTGACGTTCGGCGACGGCCGCCCGCAGGTGTTCGCCGAATGCGCGTACGAAGGCGGCGGCCCCGATCCGCTGTTCCGCGACTACGTGCAGGGACTGTACCTGCTGGACCCGTTCTACATCGCGAACCGCGACGCGCCGACGAGCGGCCTGTTCCGGCTGTCCGACGTCGCGCCCGAGTGCTTTCGCGACACCGAGTACTACACGCGCTATTTCACGCACAACGTCGTCGAGGACGAGGTGCAGTTCAACGTCGTGCTCCATGACACGCGCACGCTGTGCCTGTCGCTCGGCAGCAAGCGGCGCTTCAGCCCCGAACACGTGGCACTGCTCGACCTGGTACGGCCGTGGGTCGCCGCGCTGATGCGCCAGCGCCTCGCATACGAGCCCATGCTGGCCGAACCGGCTCCGTCGCGCCGGCCCGGCGCCGATGCCGGGAACGGCTTCGAGCACGCGATGGCACGGCTCGGCACGCCGCTCACCGCGCGCGAGCTCGACGTGATCCGGCTGATCCTGAGCGGACGCTCGAACAAGGAAGTCGCGAGCAAGCTGGACATCTCGGCCGAAACGGTCAAGGTGCACCGGCGCAACATCTACGCGAAGCTCGCGATCAATTCGCAGTCTGAACTGTTTGCGCTGTTCCTGAAGGCGCAGACCGATACGTGACGATCGGGCGGCGTGACGCGTTCGCGGCCCGCATTGCGCCCCTCCCGTACCGCCGATACGCGCTATCGGCTGCGCCTTCTGTGCAAACGAACGGCACGCCCCTATCCTTGCGCGATCCGATCCGGTCTGCCCGTTCGACACGAAACGGGCGGCAGACGCTGGCCTGGGTTCTGATGGCACCTCCTCGTCAGTCAGGACCTGTTCGCCGACCCTTTCCGAAGGGTCGGCGTTTTTTTCATGGCTGCCCGCACGTCGTTCACGAGATCAATACCCCCAACGGGTTAGCACGTCGGCGGGATGGGCAACGACAGGGTTCGGCGCATACTAGGACCTCGTTCCAACCGCTCCGCCGCCTGTCGCGACGGGCCACTGCCCCCGAAACCACCCATGAAGCTGAAGCTCGACATCGTGCAGCTCGCCGGCCGCGACGGCGACACGCCCACCAACCTGCGGCGCACGCTCGAAGCGATCGCAACCTGCGCCCCCGGCACCGACCTCGTGATGTTCCCGGAAGCGCAGCTCACCGGCTTCCTCGATCCGTCGAATCTCGCCGAAGTCGCCGAGCCGCTCGACGGCCCGAGCGTCGGTGCGGTGATCGCGGCCGCCCGCGCGCGCGACGTCGCGGTCGTGGTCGGGCTGATCGAGAACGATGGCGGCCGCTTCTACAACACGACCGTGTTCGTCACGCCGAACGGCATCGCGCTGCGCTACCGCAAGACGCACCTGTGGGTCGGCGAGCACGGCGTCGTGCTGCCCGGCGACCGCTACGCGACGGTCGAATGGCGCGGCGTGCGGATCGGCCTGCTGATCTGCTACGACAGCGAATTCCCGGAAACCGGCCGCGCGCTCGCCGCGCTCGGCGCGCATCTGATCCTCGTGACCGACGGCAACATGGAGCCGTACCGCAACGTCCACCGCACGTCGGTGACGGCGCGCGCGATGGAGAACCAGGTGTTCGCGGCGGTCGCCAACCGCGTCGGCGGCGGCAGCCACGACGTCGTGTTCGCCGGCGGCAGCCTCGCGGTCGACCCGTTCGGCAACCTGATCTTCGAAGCCGGCAACACCGAATCGCGGCACGCGATCGAACTCGATTTCGATCAGCTCGCCGCGTCGCGGGCGGTGTACGACTATCGTCGGGATCAGCGCCTGCAGATCGCCGGCGAGCGCATCGCGCACGCGGACGGCCGTCGCGAACTGCTGATTCCGTAAGCGCCCTGCCGCGTCCGGGCCGCGACGCCGTCGTCACGCCGGATCGGGCACCTCGATCGCGAGCAGCGCCGAACTGACCGACTTGCCGTGCGCGTCGAGCGCGAGCGAGCGCGTCACGCCGCCGCCGAGCGCATCGCGCAGCACGAAGTTGAACGCGCCGAGCGCCGGCAGTTCGTAGCGCACGACGTCGCCGTGCACGATGCCCGCGAGCCATCCCTTCACCGTTTCCGCATCCAGATGCATGCGCAGATGGTCGTAATGACGCGGATCGCGGCAGATGATCGACACGTTCAGCGTATTGCCCTTGTCGCCGGTGCGCGCATGCGCGAGTTCACGCAGTTGCATCAGGCCTCCATGAATGAAAACGACGGCGTCACGGCCGCGCGCGGCAGCAGCACCGACTGCACGGCGATCACCTCGCGCGTCGACTTGAACGCGCCGCCGCCGCCGGCCGGTCCGTTCGTATAGAGCGTCTCGACTTCGTTGCCGATCCGCGCGGCTTCGGCGGCGTTCGCCGCGCGGCCGGCCACCCGCACGCGCACCTCGGCCGGCTCGCCGCGCACGGCCGGCGTCGCGTCGCCATACAGCGCATCGACGCCGATCAGGTCGAAGCGCAGCTCGCTCGCCGCGACGCCGGTCAGCGCGAGCCGCTCTCGAACGATGTCGAGCGCCAGACGCGCCCGGGCGAGCGCGCCGGGGCCGCCGTACGAGATCTGGCCTTCGCCGATCCAGCCGTCGACATACGCGACCGACACCTTCAGCGTATCGGGCCGCGCGGTGCCGCGCCCGCCCGTCACGCGCACGCGATCGGCCGCTTCCTCGGCGACCGCCACGCGCGTGAAATCGGCCACGACGTCGGGTTGCAGATACCGTGCCGGGTCGTGAATCTCGTAGAGCAGCTGTTCCTTGCAGGTCGCCGCGCTCACGCGGCCGCCCGCATGCGGCACCTTCGTGATCACGACCGCGCCGTCGGCCGCGACCTCGCCGATCGGGAACCCGAGCCGCGCCAGATTCGGCACGTCCTTGTAGCCGGGATCGGCGAAATAGCCGCCCGTCACCTGCCCCGCGCATTCGAGCAGATGGCCGACGACGGTCGCCTGCCCGAGCCGGTCCCAGTCGTCCATCCGCCAGCCGAACGCATGGATCAGCGGCGCGGCGAACAGCGACGGATCGGCGACGCGCCCGGTCAGCACGACGTCCGCGCCGGCCGCGAGTGCGTCGACGATCGGCGCGGCGCCCAGATACGCGTTCGCGGACACGATGCGGTCGCGATACGCGGCGACTGCGTCGCCCGATTCCTCGAAGCGGAACGCCCCGCGCAGCACGACGTCGAGCACGTCGTCGCCTTCGACCGCCGCGACTTTCAGCCCCGCGATGCCGAGCGACTGCGCGATCTGCGCGGTACGCCGTGCGGCCGCGCGCGGGTTCGCCGCGCCCATGTTCGACACGATGCGCACGCGCCGGGCCGCCGCGACCGGCAGCACCGCGTGCATCCGCGCATCGAGCAGCGGATCGTAGCCGAGCGCCGGGTCGTTGCGCCGCGCCTGCTGCGCGATCGCGATCGTGCGCTCGGCCAGGCATTCGAAGACCAGGTAGTCGAGCTGCCCGTGTTCGGCCAGTTCGACTGCGGGCTCGATCCGGTCGCCCGAGTAGCCGGCGCCCGCGCCGATGCGCACGCGCCGTTCAGGTTGCTTTGCTGTCATGTCCGTACCGTCGTCCGGCGAAACGCCCGCCGGGAAGAATCAAAAGACGCCGAGCACGACGCACGCGATCGTCATCACGATCGACGCGCCGAACAACAGCGGAAACGTGAATTTCTGATGCTCGGCCAGCTCGATCCCGCACAGGCCGACGACGAGGAACGTCGCGGGCGTGAGCGGGCTGACCGGAAAGCCCGTCGTCATCTGGCCGAGCAACGCCGCCTGTCCGACCTGCACGGCCGGCACGCCGAGCTGGCCGGCCACTTCCGCGATCACGGGCAGCACGCCGAAGTAGAACGAATCGGGATCGAACAGCATGCTGAGCGGCATCGACGCGAGGCCGAGCGCCACCGGAATGTGGCCGGCCATCGACGGCGGCACGAAGCCGACCGCCGCCTGCGCCATCGCCTTCAGCATCCCGCTGCCCTGCATGATGCCGGTGAACACGCCGGCCGCGAGCAGGATGCCGGCCATCATCAGCGCGGCACGCGCATGCGCGTCAATGCGCTTTCGCTGCATGTCGACGTCGGGGTAATTCACCATCAGCGCGATGCACAGCCCGACCATGAACATGATCGCGGGCGGAATCTTCTCGCCCATCACGACCATCGTGCCGAGCACGACGAGCGTCAGCACGAGGTTGAACCAGAACAGGTGCGGCCGGCGCAACGCCTGCTCGTCGGCCGTCAGTTCGCGCTTGGGCAGCGGAATCGACGCGTCGTCGCGCGACAGGCCGAGCCGCTTCTCCTCGCGCCGCCCGAGCCAGTACGCGACGCCGAACACGAACACGAGCCCGATCGCCTGCACCGGAATCAGCGGATTGAACAGCGCCGACACCGGCAGGTGCAGCGACGCGGACGCCCGGATCATCGGCCCGGTCCACGGCAGGAAGTTGATGCCGGCGGCCATCGACACGGCGGCGGCCAGCACGCGCCGGTCCATCTTCAGCCGGTCGTACAGCGGCAGCACGGCCGGAATCGTCACGAGAAAGCAGACGGCGCCCGAGCCGTCGAGGTGAATCAGCAGCGCGAGCAGCGTCGTGCCCATCACGATGCGCGTCGGCCGCGTGCCGACCGCGCGCAGGATCCGGTCGATGATCGGGTCGAGCGTGCCGGCGTCGGTGATCGTCCCAAAATAGAGGATCGCGAACACGAACATCCCGACCACGGGCGCGAGCCCCTTCAGCCCGTCGATGACGAACTTGCTGGTGTGCAGCCCGAAGCCGCCGAGCAGCGATGCGGCGATCGGCACGACGATCAGCGCGACGAGCGGCGACATCCGCTTCGACAGAATCGCGGCCAGCAGCACGACGATCGTGCCAAGCCCGAGTAACGGCAGCATCCGTGTCTCCTACCTTGTCTTTTGTTGGAGACGAGCGTAAGGTCGGCGCAGCGATAGCACAATTGAAATGATTTGATCGCAGCAATCACGAATCGTTATGGATCTGAATCTCCGCGACATTCGCGCGTTCGTCACCGTCGCGCACGCCGGCAACTTCACGCGCGCCGCCGCGCGGCTGCATCTGTCGCAGCCGGCGCTGACCGTGCAGATCCGCCGGCTCGAGGACATCGTCGGCGCGCGCCTGTTCGACCGCAACAGTCGCAGCGTCGCGCTCACGCAGACCGGGCGCGAGTTGCTGCCGCTGTTGCAGCGCTCGCTCGACGACATGGAACGCGTGCTGCGCGATGCGCGCGCGCTTGGCGAAGGCACGAGCGGCACGGTGCGGCTCGCGTGCCTGCCGACCTTCGCGTCCAGCGTGCTGCCGGAGCTGATCCAGTCGTTCCGGCGCGACGTGCCGCGCGCGGGCTTCGAGATCCGCGACGGCGTCGCGAGCCTCGTCACCGCGCTGGTGCGCAACGAGGAAGCCGATCTCGGGCTGACCGGCGGCGATACGTTCGATGCGTCGCTGGAGGTGCTGTATGCGGGCGCCGACCGGCTCGTCGCCGTGTGCCCGAAAAATCATCCGCTCGCGCGCAAGCGCCGCGTCGCCACCGCCGACGTCGCCGGCGTGCCGCTCGTGCTCACCGCGCAGGGCACGAGCGTGCGCAGCGTCGTCGATGCCGCGCTGCAAGCGGCCGGCTGCACGCCCGACATCGCGTGCGAGCCGACCTACATGATGACGGCCGTCGCGATGGTGCGCGGCGGCCTCGGCGTGACGATCCTGCCCGCGACCGCCCGCGAGGTGCGCGCCGAACCCGACCTGGTCGCGAAGCCGATCGACGATCCGGCGTTCGTGCGGCCGATCGCGCTCGTCGCGAAGCGCGGGCGCACACTGCCGCGTGTCGCGCAGGCGTTCGCCGACCTCATGCTGGCGGAATTGAAAAAGCGCGCGTAAGCCGCGCGCCCCGAGGCAGGAAAGGTCGTCGTCCGGCGCTTACTGCGCGTCCGGATCGACGTGCAGCGATTCGCCGATCGCATAGAAATTGCCGCCCGCGATGTAGTGCAGGCTGCGCAGCGCGGGATCGGCCGACTCGAAATACCAGTGGCCGTCGCGGAACACGCGCGTGTCGGACCACGCAGCCACCACCTCGCCGATGAACAGGTCGTAGGTCTGCTGGTTGTGCGGCTCCGGAATCAGCCTGCATGCGAGCCAGCCCGAGCAGCCGGCGACGAACGGCAGGTCGTGGCCGTCGACGTCGAACAGCGTGACGCCCGCTTCGCGCAGCTTGTCGGGGCGCTCCGCGAGGCTGTGGCTGCCGACCGCATGCGTGAGTTGCAGTTGCGCGGCTGTCGGCACCTGGATCACGAACGTGCCGCTGCGCTCGACGAGCTCGCGCGTCTTCGCGGATTTGTCGAGCACGACCGTCAGCTTCGGCGGCAGGAAGTCGAGCGCGCACGCCCACGCGGCGGCCATCACGTTGTCGACGCCGTCGTGGCGGGCCGACACGAGCACGGTCGGGCCGTGATTGAGGAGACGGTAGGCCTTGTTCAGCGCCACCGGCGCGATGTGACTGTCCATACGGGTTCCTTGGAAAACGATGCGCACGGACCCATACCGTGCGGCGCGGTGCCGGCCGTCGCATCTGCGCGCGGCCGGGCCGAAGGCCGCATTCTCGCACCCAACGTCAATCGGCGCTGGCGCCGCCGCCGGTCACTTCGCGAACAACTGCCCGATGTCGCGAAACGCCTTGAATTCGAGTGCATTGCCGCACGGATCGAACAGGAACATCGTCGCCTGTTCGCCGACCTGCCCCTGGAACCGCACGTACGGCTCGATCACGAACGTCACGCCGAACCCGCGCAGCCGCTCGGCCAGCGCTTCCCAGCTCGGCCAGTCGAGCACGATCCCGAAATGCGGCACCGGCACGTCGTGGCCGTCGACCGCATTCGTATGCGCGCCTTCCTGCGACGCCGTTTTCGGATGCTCGTGAATCACGAGCTGATGCCCGTAAAAGTTGAAATCGACCCACTGCGCACTCGAGCGCCCCTCTTCCAGCCCGAACACGCGGCCGTAGAAATCGCGCGCGGCCGGCAGGTCGTAGACGGGAATCGCCAGGTGAAACGGGGAAAGACTCATGATGGCCTCGTGAAGAAACGCTCGCGTGGCGCGAGGACGGCATCATGGTAGACAAGGCCGAGCAAAAATTAAATCAATATATAGTTTTGCGATTCACAAATGGAATCGATAAATGATCCGCGAACTGAAAACCCTCGTCGCCGTCGCCCGGGAAGGCACCTTCGCCGCGGCCGGCAATCGTATCGGGCTCACGCAGGCGGCCGTCAGCGCGCAGATGCAGCGCCTCGAGGCCGAGCTCGGCTTCGCGCTGTTCGACCGGCAAGGGCGCTCGGCGCGGCTCAACGAGCGCGGCCATCACGTGCTCGACCAGGCGCAGGCGCTGATCGGCCTGTACGAGAACCTCAGCTCGACCGCACCCGGCTCGCCTGCCGCCGTGCGCGTGACGATCGGCGCGATCGCGTCGGTGCAGAGCGCGCTGCTGCCGGCCGCGCTGGCCGACTTCCATCGCCGGCACCCCGCGTGCCGCACGCGCGTGATCCCGGGGCTGTCGATCGAGCTGGTCAACCGGGTCGACGCGGGCGAGCTCGACATGGCCGCGATCATCCGCCCGCCGTTCGCGCTGCAGAGCGACCTGCACTGGACGACGCTCGCGCAGGAACCGTTCCGGCTGATCGTGCCGCGCGGCGCGAAGGGCAAGGACTGGGCCGCGCTGCTCGCGAACGAGCCGTTCGTGCGCTACGACCGCGCGTCGTTCGGCGGTCGCCAGGTCGACCGCTTTCTGCGCAAGATGCACATCGCGGTGCGTGACACCTGCGAACTCGACGAGCTCGACGCGATCGTCAAGCTGGTCGAGCACGGCGTCGGCGTCGCGATCGTGCCGCAAACCGCCGTGTATCGCCGCTGGCCGGCCGGCGTGCGCGCGATCGACCTCGGGCATCACACGTTCCATCGCGACATCGGGCTCGTGCATCGCGCGCGGCGCACGATGTCGGAACCCGCGCAAACGCTCGCGCAACTGATCGAGGCGGCATCGCGGCGGCGCGCGCCGCGGCCGGCCGCGTGATCGACACGTGGCGGCTCAGCGCCGCCCAGCCGCCCAGTCCACCGCCGCGTCGAACAGCGCGACGCCAGCCGGCGACAGGTTCGTGAACGTGTCGTTGTCGAGAAAGAACATCACGCGACGCGCCGGCGCGAGCGTTTCGTAGTCCATCGTCGCGCCCTTCTCGTACGCGAAGATCGCGGCCTTGTCGGGCTGCCCGTACACGGTCGCGATCGTGATCGCGCCGAGCCCCGGCTTGCCCCAGCTCATCGGCGCCTGCTTGCCGTACGCGTTCGTCGCGCCGGCCGGCAGCCCGGCCGCGATCGGATGCGGTGCATTGACGAGCCACAGGTAGCGCTCCTTGCCCGTTTCGCCGAAGTCCACGTCGTGCCGCTTGCCCGTCATCGCGAGATCGTCGAGCAGGTCGTTTTCCCACGTCACGAGCGGCTTGTCGAGCGTGCGCCAGCCGGGCCGCACGTTCTTCGACGAGACCGTCGACGAGATCACGACCAGATCGGCGTCGCGCGCCGCATCGGGCGTGGCCGCCTCGTCGATCAGGCGCACCGTGTAACCGCGTTCGCCGAGATGCTGGCCGATGCGTTCGTCGACCTTCAGGTTCGGGCCGTGCAGTTGCACGAGCATCGCGACGCGCGTCACGGCCGGCGGCGCATCGGCGGCGAATGCGGGCGCCGATACGCCGGCGGCGAGGCCCGCGCCCAGCGCAAGCACCGAGCCCGCGATCGCGCGCAACAGGCGGCGGCGCGCGCTGTTCTTCATCTTCAGCTTCATCTGAATCTTCTCCGAAGCCGCGCGCCGACGTCACGGCCGCGCGGCGATTGCATGGTCAGAACTGCAGCGTGGTCAGCAGCGACACCTGGCGCGCGTCGCCGACCGCGACGAAATAGCGGTTCGCGCTCGACGGGTAGTACGTGCGGTTGAACAGGTTCTTCACGTTGAGCTGGAACGACAGCTTCTGCTTGCCGATCCGCGTGTCGTAGGTCGCGAACGCATCGGCGAGCACGTACGACGGCAGCGTGAAGCTGTTCGCCGAATCGCCGGGGCGCGCACCTACGTAACGCACGTCCGCGCCGAGGCGCAGGTCGTCGCCGCCCGCCACCGTGCCGAAGTCGTAGACCGCCGCGAACGACGCGGTGTGACGCGCGACGTTCCACAGCTGGTTGCCCGCGTACAGCGGATCCTCGGTCGTCTTCGCGTCGATGTACGCGTAGCTCGCGATCACGTTCACGCGTTCGCCGAGCTTGCCGGAGACGTCGAGCTCGACGCCGCGCGAGCGCGCCTTGCCCGACGTGCGCCAGTCGGTCAGCTTCGTCGCGTCGTTGTACTGCGACACCAGCACGTTCTTCTTGTCGATGTTGAACAGCGCGAGCGTGCCGGTTATCCCGCCGGCCAAGTCGAGCTTGCCGCCCACTTCCCACGCGGTCGCTTCCTCGGGCGGCGTCGCGCCGTCGATGATGTAGCCCGTCATCGGCGCGATCGACGACGACGGCTTCAGCGATTGCGAATAGCTGCCGTACAGCGAGAACGAATCGGTCCACTTGTAGACGACGCCCGCGCGCGGCAACCACTTCGAGCCGCTGAGATCGGTGTTCGCGGTAAATGGCCGGCCGCGCCCCGCGACCTGGTTGTACGTGATGTAGCGGATGCCGCCCGACACGATCCACTTATCGGTCAGGTGGACGGTGTCCTGGAAGAATGCGGACGCATCGTGCAGCGTGTCGGTCTGGTCGCTGTCGCTCGCGGACACCGTGCTCGACGGCGGCAGCAGCCCGTACACCGGGTCGACATAGCTGAACGGCGTCTTCACGGCCTGGCGCAGCATGTCCTTGCGATAGATGCGGCGGTATTCGGTATCGAAGCCGACCTGCACGTCGTGCCGCATCCCCGCGAGCGACAGCTTGCCGGTCACGTAGCCGATCCCGTAGCTGTCGGTGCTGAGCGACCCGTGCGTCGCATCGTTGCTGCGCGTCATCGTGCCCTTCACCGGATCGACGCCGGTCGTGCGCAACTGGTTCGCATCGTAGGTCTCGCGGTTGTAGCTGTAGCCGGCATGCGCGCTCCAGTCCGCGTTGAACTGGTGATCGACGCTCAGTTGCGCGAGATGCGATTCGCCGTCCATGTTGTTGAACGGCTCGTCTATGCGCCGCCGCGCGGGAATGTCGAGCGGCGCATTGGTGCGCGGATCGAGCGCGGTGCCGCGATCGAACGGCGAATGGAACTTGCGGTACTGGTACGACACCGCGACCTGCGTATCGCGGCCGTACCACGCGAGCGACGGTGCGACGAAGGTCTGCCGGTACTCGCCGAAGTTGCGCCAGTACTGCTCGTTCGACTGGTCGACGATCAGCCGGTACGCGAGCCGCGAATCGCCTACCGGCCCGGTCGAGTCGAACGTCGCGCTGCCGCCGTTCTTGCCGTGCCCGAACGTCGACGCGCCGAGCGAGATCGCGTTGTAGCGCGTGAGCTGCGGCTGCTTGGTAACGACGTTGACGATGCCGCCCGGGTCCATCAGCCCGTACAGCAGCGACGTCGGCCCCTTCAGCACCTCGACGCTGTCGGTCGCCGCGTTGAACGCGCGGCCCTGCACGAGCGGCATGCCGTTCTGCATGATCGAGCCGTCGCGGTTGCCGCCGAAGCCGCGTTTCATGATCGTGTCCTGCGTGCCCGCGAGCGTGTTGCCCTGCGTGATGCCGCTCACGTTGCCGAGCGCGTCGTCGAGATTGCGCGGCCGCTGGTCGCGCAGCACCTGCGCGGGCACGATGTTGACGGCCTGCGCGGTGTCGAGCAGCGGAATGTCCGAGCGCAGTACGCCGGCCTCCTTCGGCGCGCGATAGTTTTCGGCGCGCAATGCGCTGGAGCGCACGTTGATCGTCGGCAACTCGGCGGCCGGCGCGGCGCCGGCCGCGACAGGCCCGGCCGCCGAACCGTCGGCGCGCATCAGCGTGTAGCCGCCGCCCGGTTGGCGCAGCGCGACGAGCCCCGTGCCGGCCAGCAGGCGATCGAACGCGCCGTCGACGTCGAACCGGCCGTGCACGCCGCCGCTCGTCAGGCCCGCCGTCAGCTCGGCCGGAAACGCGAGCAGGATGCCCGCGTCGCGGCCGAACCGGTTCAGCACCGCTTCGAGCGGGCCGGCCGGAATGTCGAACGCGCGGCGCGACGCGCGCTGCGCCGCGGGCGCCGCATCGGCGTCGGTGTCGGCCAGCGCGGGCAGCGGCAGCAGTGCCGACAGCAGGACCGCGCCGGCGAGCCGGCGGGCAAGACGGCCCGGCGCGGCCGGGCGCGACGCGCGCGGCAGATGACGGGCGGGCGCCGGACGGCGCCGATACGGGAGACGGATGGAAGCCATGATCGGAGAGTCGGTGGACGATGGGCCAGTGCTGCTTTCATGACCCATGTCACGCGAACATCGAGAAACAGCTCAGGTCGGCGAAAAAATTTTCCGGCGCGCTCACGAACGGGCCGGCACGACGGTCGCCCAGTAACGCGTCAGGTAGTGGACGTCGATCGGCAGCGTCGCCGCCAGCGTATCGAGCACGCGCTGCGGATCGTCGAGCGGATAGGTGCCCGACACGCGCAGCTCGGCCACGGCCGGATCGCAGCGCAGGCTGCCGCGGCGATGGCGGTCGAGCTCGGCGACGAGATCGGCCAGCCGCATGCGCGACGCGACGAGCATGCCGTTCGTCCATGCGGCGGCATACGGATCGAGCGGCGCCGGCGCGTCGATCGCATCGCGCGTGAAATCCGCGCCCTCCCCGGCCGCGATCACGCGCATGCCGGCCGACGCATCGACCGGCTGCACCTGGACGGCGCCGGCGAACACCTCGACGCGCGTCGCGCCGTCGCGCTGCCGCACCGCGAAGCGCGTGCCGAGCGGCCGCAGCTCGCCTTGCGCGGTCTCGACGACGAGCGGCCGCGCGGGCAGACGATCGTCGTGGCCGCTGGTCACCATGATCGTGCCGCGCAGCAGGCGCAGGCGGCGCGCCGCATCGTCGAAGCGCACGTCGAGCGCCGTGTCGGTATCGAGCACGACGACCGTGCGATCCGCGAGCGTCACCGTGCGCCGCTCGCCGACCGCCGTGCGCAGGTCGGCCGGCCAGATCGCCGCGCGCCGCGCGGGTTCGGCCATCCATGCGGCGCCGCCCGCGAACAGCAGCACGGCCAGCGCCTTCGCGGCCGCGCGGCGGCCTGCCCGCTTCGGCAACAGCGCCGCGTGCGCGGCCTGCGCATCGAGCCCGGCCGCCAGCCGGCCGAACCGGCCCTGCATCGCTTCGATGTGACGCCACGCCGCGTCGTGCGCCGGATCTTCCGCGCGCCAGCGCGCGAGCGCGGCGACGAATGCGTCGTCGGTACGGCCGGATTGCCGGTCGACCCACCATTCGACCGCGCGACGTGCAACGTGCGGCGGCACCGCCGGCGCTCCCGGGGCGGCCATCGGTCAGGCCGCCATCGCGAAAAAGCACTGCGTGCCGGCCTTCACGAGATAGCGCTTCACCGTCGCGAGCGATACGCCGAGTTCGCGCGCGATCTCGGCCTGCGTGAGCCCGTCGAGCTGCGCGAGCAGGAACGCGCGCTTCGCCGCGAGCGGCAGGCCGTCGAGCAGCCGGTCGATCTCGAGCAGCGTCTCGACGACGACGGCCCGCTCTTCCGGCGACGGCGCCACTGCTTCCGGGCGCTGCGCGAGCACGTCGAGATACGCGCGCTCGATCTGCTCGCGCCGCCAGTGGTTGCTCAGCACCCGCTGCGCGACGGTCGTCAGGAACGCGCGCGGCTCGTCGGCGCCGATCGGCTCGTCGCGCGCGAGCAAGCGTACGAACGTGTCATGCGCGAGGTCGGCGGCGCGGTGCGCGCACCCGAGCTTGCGGGCCAGCCAGCCGCGCAACCACGCGTGGTGGTCGGCATAGAGGGCGTCGATTTCTCGATGGAGGGACAGCTTGTCAGCGGACATGGCCGGGTTCCGGGGTGCGCGAGCATCAACCACTTTGTAAATGAGAATGATTATTATATACAAAAGTGAGATAGCGACCCCGGTTTCGGCACGAGGGTGACGCCGACGCCGCGACGCCTGGCGCAACCGCGATACCGCCGCCGGATGCGAACCGCCCGTTCGGTTATCACATTCGCTCCGGCCGGGCCAATTCGATTCGTTAAATAGTAATTTGACGGATCGATAACAATATTGGGATTGCGGTAAATCGCCCGACAATCACGCCGAATTATCACGGCACACGCAAAATGCAATGAAAAACCGATGGAATGACAACCCATTGATACGCGTCTATCAATAATGCAAATCCCTCAATGGTGAATTTCCAGGAACGTCCCTGTCTGCATCAGACCACAACGAAGAATTTCATTTTTGCCGTTTTAGTGCGGCTCTGTAGTCTCCTGCCATTCCGGATCACGAACCCACACCAATGCGCCAAGGAGATGACATGAAACGCACGACCCTCTCGCTGATTTCGCTCGCGTCGTTCGCGGCGATGCCCGTCGCGCATGCGCAGTCGAGCGTCACGCTGTATGGCGTGATCGACACGTCGATCACCTATGTGAACCATGAACAAGGCAAGGACAACGCGTGGATGCTCGGTAACAGCAGCGCGGGCAACCTCGCCGGCAGCCGCTGGGGCGTGAAAGGCACCGAGGATCTCGGCGGCGGGCTGAAGGCGCTGTTCCAGCTGGAGAACGGCTTCGATCCGAGCAACGGCCGGCAGGGTCAGGGCGGCCGCCTGTTCGGCCGGCAAGCGTTCGTCGGCCTGACGAGCGACCGCTACGGCACGCTCACGTTCGGCCGCCAGTACGACCCGCTCGTCGATCTCGTGCAGGGCATCACCGCCGACAACTATCTGGGCAGCGTGTTCGCGACGCCGGGCGACGTCGACAACTACGACAACAGCTTCCGCGTCGACAACGCGGTGAAGTACACGTCGGCCGTCTATTCGGGCCTGCAGTTCTCGGCGATGTATTCGTTCGGCGGCATCGCCGGCAGCACCGGCGCCGCGCAGTCGTACTCGGCCGCCGTGTCGTACAACAACGGGCCGTTCAGCGTCGCCGGCGGCTACTTTCACGCGACCAACAGCCCCGCGTCGGGCGGCCTGCGCACCGGCTGGACCAGCTCGTCGGACGGCACGTTCGACGGCCCGATCAACAACGGCTACGCGAGCGCGCACTCGATCGGCATCGGCCGCATCGCGGGCCAGTACGTCGCCGGCCCGTTCACGTTCGGCCTCGGCTACAGCAACGCGCAGTACCGCCGCGACGCCAGCTCGGTGTTCGGCTCGAACGAGCACTACAACACCGGGCAAGGCTTCGTGAACTACCAGGCGACGAATGCGCTGCTCGTCGGCGTCGGTTACAGCTACACGCGCTCGGGCGGCGACACGTCGGCAACCTATCACCAGGTCTCGGCCGGCGCCGACTACAGCCTGTCGAAGCGCACCGACGTCTACCTGACCGCCGCGTACCAGCACGCCAGCGGCCAGACCGGCGACGGCAAGGGCGGCTCGATGGCCGCGCAGGCGTCGATCGGTTCGTACGGCTATGCGGGCACGAGCTCGCAAACGATGGTCAACCTCGGCCTGCGTCACCGCTTCTGATCGCGCATCGCGATACCGGGAAATGGCTGGCCGCGCGCCGCGCGGCCGGTCGACTTCGGATTTCTCAGACGGCGGCTTCGGCCGCCAATTTTTTGTCGCTTTCTTTCGCTTCGGTGAACGGCCGACAAGCGATTTTCCCTTTCGCTCGCTCGATCTCCGGTTTCATCGCGCGAGTGACGTAATACGTCAGGTTTGGGACGCCACCATTGCAACGCTATTTGCGCAAATGCCGGCCGTTTTTACCGATCACGCATCGCCGCGGGCCGTGATCCGGCGCGATAAAAATGCGCGGCGAACGCGCCGGCAAATGCAAAGGAAAGTTTGACGCGAGCCATTTGCCCGCCCGCTATGGCACACTTCGCGTCTGCGTAATTTCCTTGCACCGGGCGGCCGGATTCCGCCCCAACCTGCCATGCCGCGTCATACTACTCGCCCGCTCAGCCGCGACACGCTGACCCTCGCCTCGACGATCGCGCTGTCGTGCGCGCTCTGCGGCGTCGCGCGGGCCGATTGCCTGGACGACGCGGCCGCGTTCCAGCACGTGAGCGTCAGCCTGATGCGCGGCATCGCGCAAGTCGAATCGGGGATGAATCCGAACGCGGTGAACACGAATACCAACGGCACGGTCGACATCGGGCTGATGCAGATCAACAGCACGTGGCTGCCGACGCTGGCGCGCGAAGGCATCACGCGGGAAAGCCTGTTCGATGCGTGCACGAACGCGTACGTCGGCGCGTGGATCCTGTCGCAGAACATCCGCCAGCTCGGCCCCAACTGGAACGCGATCGGCGCGTACAACTCCGCGTCGCCCGACAAGCGCCTCGCGTATGCGCGCAAGGTCTATGATGCAATCCGGACCATGCCGGATTCGCCGGATACTCCCATGCCCATCCTGCCACCGTCCTTTACGCCGCCGCAACAGGCGCAGACATACAACCCGTTCGCGAGCCTGAGCGTGTCGGCGCCGCCCGTCACGCGTGCGCGCACCGTATCGCCGGCCCCGCCGCCCCCGCCGCAGGGCGGCCCCGCCGGTCCGGCCGGCACGTACAACTTCGGCTGGACGGTCACCGGCGCCGACCAGGCCAAGCCGACCCAGGTGTTCGACGACGGCGCGCGAATCTATGTGCAGTTCAGCGACATGAAGCACGTGCCGGCGATCTTCACCGAGACGTCGGCCGGGCGCGTGCTGATGTCGTGGGAGCTGCAGTTTCCGTATGCCGTCGTGACGCGTCCCGCGCAAACGTTAATCTTCCAGCTCGGGCCGTTCGAAGCGCGCGCGCAGCGCGGCGCGGCAGCCGCGGGCATGACCGCGCAGGCCGGAACGGCGGGTGCGGCGACAGCCGGCGCATCGGCATCGGCATCGGCATCGAAGAAGTCGGCCGGTACGGCGGCGAATACGACGACGAACGCGGCAGCCAATACGGCCGCGAAACGCACGGCCTCGGCCGATGCGCTGTGGTACGTGAATACGCCGTCGACGTCGGGCACCGCGACGGCGTCGCCGTCGACCGCGAATGTTCCGGCCACGCTGCCGACGGCCGTCACGTCGAACACGCCGCCGCCCGCGCCGGCCCAAGCACCGGCCGCGGCCGCGCAGCCGTCGCGTGTCAGCGCGGATGCGCTGTGGTACATCTCGAAGTAGCGCGCGGGCCCGGCTGCCTTTAGGCAGCCGGCGTCGGCGAGCGGCGGACTGCCGGACGATCGGGCCTATCGAACGGCCGTCGTGCCGGACGGTGCCGATACGGTCGATACCAGCGACTGATACATGTCTGCGACGCGGTCCAGGAACGACTTGTCGGGTGCGGTCGCGATTTTCTGCATCGCCCTCGTGTTCAGGTAGTTCTTGATCGACACGAGGTGGCTCCACACCGCCTCGACATCGCTCTCGGCCATGCTGTCGTGCACGTGCTTCACGAACAGCGGATACATCGCCTCCACCTGGGGCAGGCGCTCGCCCGGATTGTTCCAGAGCCAGAACAGCGCCTGCGCCTGCGGATCGGTGTTGAATATCGACGGTGGCAACTCGCCGCCGAGCTGCTTCATTGCCTGCTTGCCATCGAACCCATATCCCGGGCGCGTACCGTGCTGCTTCTGGAAATCGATCTCGCGCACCAGCTTCTCGTAACGTCCGTACGCTAGCGGATTGGCCGCGCCGCCGAGCCAGCCCGGCTTGCGCTGCGCCGCGGCCGCGCGATTCTCGGCCTGGTCGTACCACATGCGCAGCCACTGGATATACACGACCATGTGGCCCTTGAGTTCGCCCTGGATGTCCTTCGGCAGATCGGTCACGACGATCGGGCGTGGCGGCGCCGGATCGGGCACGCGGCAACCGTCCGTCATGTCAGGCACGGGCTTCGGATTGAGGAAATCGAGCGGCCCGATCGACTGCTTGAGCGTCGCCGACGGATAGCCGATACCTGTGCCCAGCGGCGTGAGCGGCGGAATCTCGCGTGTCGTCGCCACGAGCTTCTTGACTGCCAGCCGGTAGTCGAGCTGGAAATTCTGGATCTCGGGCGGCGCGACGATCTGCTGATACAGCGCACCGTCCTCGTTGGCCAGCGCGGTCAGGCTGGGCATCGGAATGCCGGCGCCGTACGCGCGGTGGTACATCATCTCGAGCGGCACGCGCGCCAGCTTGTCGGAAATGCCGTCCTCGCCTTCGATCGCGCCGCCGCCCACGTCCACCTGCGCGCCGGGAAACAGGCGCTCCTGCCGCCGACCGCGCATGTCGGACGGGTCGACGCCGAGCATCGTCAGCGGCTTGTACACGCGCAGTTCGTGGGCGGCCGCGTAGTGCACGCATTTCTCGATGTCCGGCGACAGGATCAGGTCCGACGACACCGCGTTGCTCAGCGGGATGTAGCCCGTCAGCAGGTTGTCGTCGAAGCGGTTCGTCACGCAATCGAACAGCCCCATGAACTTGATCTTGACCGAAACGCCATCGTATTTCCCCCCCTTGGCCACCTCGTCGAGCAATTGCCTGGCAAAGGCGAGCGCAAGGCCGCCGCCCATGTCGTAGCCGAAGATCGCGACATGGATCTTGTTCACCGTGCCGGCTTGCTTCGCGCCGGCCACCGCCGCCTTGAAATCCTCTACCGCCGCCTTCAGGCGCGTATCCACGCCCGTATTGAATAGCGCGGCGCCCAGCTTCGTATCGCGCGTGAGCTGGAACGACTCGGCCGCCGCGCCCAGCGATTCCTTGCCGACCTCCTTCAGCACGGTTTTCGGAATCCGGTACGGATACTTGACGACATCGCGCCAGAAGCCCTTCCATTCGTGCCGCAGATAGCGCAGCGCACGATTCTTTTCCGACCCGGGCCGCTCGATCGCGCGCTCGATCCGCTTGCGCGCGTCGCCCAAGCCGTCTTTCGTCTTGCCGACCAGCGTGTCGAACGTGTCGCTCACGCGATTTCCGAACGTAGGATCACTGATCTTTCCACTCTGCTTCCACGCGTCCTCGGCGGCCTTCTGCGCCTTTTCCTTGACCTTGTCGACCGTCTGCTCCTTGAGCTTGTCGCCGGCTTTCTCGCTGACCGTATCCGTCGCCTTGTCCTTCAGGACCTCGCGCAGCACACCGGCCTCGGGGTCGAAATCCGCGCCGAGTCCCGGATAGTAGAAGCGCCGCATGTTCTTGTTCTTCTTGTCGTACGCGGCGTTGAACAGCTTCAGGATATTGGTTCGCGGACCGTCCTTCTCGCCGAAGCCGAATCCGTCGAAATAGAAGCTGACCCACAGCATGTGTTCGCATGCGGGACACATTTGCTCGGCCTCCGCCTTGACGCGGTCCGTCTCTGCGGAGACGGCGTCCTTCTTCAGATTGATTTCGGCCATGGCACTTACTTCTCCTGCGTCGGCTTGAGTTCAGGCGCGTTCATGTCGTCGACCCACTGCAGCTCGGCCGTGCCGTTCTTGCGGAAATACACACGCAGATAGCGCGACGTCGGCGATTCCGGCTGTGGAATGGTCACGTCGATCGTCTTGCGCTCGGGCTGGATGCCGCGCTGAATGTCGTCCAGCGGCTGCGCAAATTCCCAGAACAGCTTCACCTTCTGTCCCGGCGTTACCTTGCAACCACAGGCAAAGCCGCCGCCGCCGCCGAATGCCTCGCCGTCCTCGCGCGCCGACGGATTGCCGAAGCATCCCGACTTGTGCTCGTTGTCGAGCCAGAATTCGTGGAGCTTGCGCCCGTACTCGTTGTACCCGGTGACGCACACGTTATGCGGCTCCGCCGATACGTCGACACCGTGCTTGCTGCATGCGGCAAGCACGCCAAGCCCGACCAGCGCCACAACGTGCATCCCTGCTCTGAATTTCATCGATACCCTCACAAACTTGCGTCGTTGTTGCCTGCATCCGGCGATGGCGGACCGAACCGGTTGCGCGCGTCGTCCCCGCGATAGAACCCGTTCATCGCAATGGTGATGAACGCGCCTCCGACCGGGATCGCATGAAGAAGCGTCCACCATCCGGACTTGCCGATGTCGTGCCAGCGCCGCACCGACACCGCGACGAGCATCCAGATCATCACGATCGCGAATGCCCAGCCGACGACATCGACGAACGTCGCGATACGTTGCGCTGCAGGCAGGTCGGCGAGCACGTCGAACACGGAGCCCGCAATCAGCCACGGCACGGTCACGCCCCACCACTCGATGCGCCCGGCCCGGCCGCGGAACGAAAACAGGGCGGCCGCGTTCATTGCCGCGCCTCCTGTTTCGTCTCGGCATTCGCGGCATCGATCTCGATCAGGCGATCGAGCAATGCGTCGCACAACGCGTCGTGATCATGCCGATACGCAGCAATGCACTCGGCAACGACGCGCTCGTCGTCGAGCTCCACGTGGCCGACCATCGCCAGTGTCGCACCGATCCGGTAGGCAAGGCGGTCGTCACCCAATCCCTGCGCATCCAGCACGCCGATCAGACGACGCATGCGCGCGTAAGTATCGAACGGATCCGCGTCGACGGGGATCCGGCCGTTGCGTCGCAATTCGGCGAGCACGGCGTCCGGCCGGCTGCCGCGCCGCAAAGCGTCGAGCTCGCGTGCATCCACGCATGCGTAGAAGATTCGTTCGTGCCGGCGCGGATGTCGCACCGTACCGACGGTGCCATCGCGACGCACCCAGGTCCATGACACGCACGGCGACAACAGCGCCTGATAACGCGACTCGGACAGCGCGCCCGCCAGTGTCTGAAACACCGCCGCGTCGTAGAACCGCAGCAGTCCGTCGCGATCGTCGGGCAGCGTCACGCGCGTCCTGACGCCGAGTTTCGGCACGAGTTCATCGAGCGGATAGACGCTGACCAGCGACAGAAACGCGAACGGCCGCCGCGCGAGCTGCCGTTCGAGCAACGCCGGCACGTGCGGTGCACGATAGTCGCACACCAGCGCACAGACCTCCGGATTGCTCGCCTCGGGCTGGCCAGCCAGCACGTTGTGAACCTGTCCCGCCGCAATCAACTCGCGCCAGGGCGCCGCGTTGATCGGCAACTGCGACGCATCGGCCAACAGGTAGCGATGGGCATCCGGAAACGCTGCATGCTCGGCGGCCGCCGTCGTTTCCCATGTCTGGAGCAGCGCAGTCATCGTCGTCACCCGCGCGTGGCGATCGCTTCGTGGCGATGCGCGAGATCCCGCATGCATTCGACACATGCGGGCTTGTTCATCGACGGCAACTGGACGTTCGCGGATCGCGGGCCAGTCAGCGTGTGCTGGGCCGCATGGAACGTCGCTTTGCCCGGCGCGCCGATCACGATGTCGTTGCCTTCCATCTTCAGGAACGCGTTGGCCGCCGTCAGCAGCAGCCGCTTCGGCGACTGCAGCGCGACACTTGCCTTCGCGCTCGATACAGTCACCGCACGCTGCGCACTGGCGTCGAGCGTGCCGCCGTTCTGCGCCTGCACGGTGACGGCGCCCGTCGCAGCATGAAGCGCGATCCCGGCCGCCGGCACGGGACGGCTGCCGCCCGGGGTGCCGTGCGTGTATAGCGCGATGCCTTCCTTCGCGACGATGCTCGACTTGCCCTGGACCGTGACCTGCACGTCGCGTCCGGCGCTCAGTACGGTTTGCGTGCCCGACGTCCACACGTGGCTTTGCGCCGTCAGCGCGGCGACGCCGGCCGCGCCGTGCGCGACGAGATGCGGATGCTGCCACGCAACCGCACCGCCGCCGGCACCGCCCGCGCCACTGCCTTCGCGCGTTGCGCCGAGCGACACCTGGCTTTGCTGCAGGCCCTCGATCGCCACGAGCGGCGATGTCGTGTCGCCGACAGACGCGACACCATCGGGCTGCGCCGTGCTCGCGCCCGGCTCCGCACCCTGCTTGCGCGCGAATTTCGCGAGCCCCTGCAGCATCTCGCGTTGCTGCGCGAGCACCTGGCTCGCTGCACTCGCGTCCATCTGGTTCACGCCGGGCGCCGTGCTGATCAACAAGCCGGCGCCGGCGCGCAGCGCGGCGGCTGCCTGCGTCGACAGTTCGGCGCCGTAGCCGCGATCGGCCAGACGCCGGTTGTCCTGCACCTGCTTGATGTGCCCGAGCGTCAGGCCGCTGCCGTGATCGGTCGTATAAAGGCGCGCACTCGACTGCCCAGCCGTATCGTCAAGCATGAATTGTCGCGAGCCACCCGCGCCGGTCTGACTCGCATTCAGGTCCTGCGTCTTGAACCCGGTCAGCACGGCTGCGTGGTCGTTGCCGGCAAACCAGGCCGCCGCATTGGCCGTGCTGCCGCTCGGGCCGCCCGCCAGCGCATTGTGCTGCGCGTCCGCGTTGCCTTGCCCGTTGTACAGCGCGGCGACCGCGACCGGCCGGTCGGGCTGGCCTTCCAGCCATTCGGTCCAGACTTCCTGACCGACGCGTGGCACGCTCACGCCGCCCCAGTTGTCGCCGCCGACCGATGTCACCATGCGCGTCCAGGTGCCCGCGCCACGATCGGCCGGCGCGTTCGCCGCGCGCGGATGTTCGTCGCGACTCGCGGAATTCTGCCCGCGCTGCGCATGATGCTGGATCCGGATCCGGTGATCGCGTTCGGTATGAACCGGATCGCCCGCGCCAACCACGATGCTCGTCTGGGCGCCCGGCATCACCGCGACCGGATGCACGCGTGCGCCATGCCCGCTCGGCGCCAACGGCCGGTAAGCCTGGTCGAACGGCAGCGCGGCGAAGCGGTTCCGGTACACCTCGTCGCCGTCTACCAGCGCGCCGCCGGCGTGCGTCGTGGCGTCGAATGCCGCGTGCAGCGCCTGCGCGTCGTCCTGCTCGCCGGGCGCGATATCGAGTCCCGGCGGAATCGCGCCGAGCCGTTGCGCGATCGCGCCGTGCACGTCGGCGCTCACGTTCGCACGCGCGTCGTGCTCGACGCGCAGGCACACGAACGCGCGCGATGGATCGAGCGACGGATGCCGCGACATCGCGAAACGCAGCCCGGGCCGCAAATCGCGACGCGTGCCGCTGCCTTCGGTTTGCAGCGCCGGCACACGCTGCGCGTCGAGTTGCTGCTGCGCGCGCTGGTCGCCGATCGCGGCGGTCTGGAACGCGTACGGGCCTGCGACATCGCGATCCTCGCCCGGCGCGACCGCACCGCTCGCACGCACGCTGGACGGACGGGTCGACAGGCTTCGGTGATCCCAGCTTGCGCGTGCGACGCTGCCGATGCGCCAGCGGCGCGCATTCACGAATTGCCGAATGCCACCGCGCGGGTCGCCGTCGCTCGTCTGATGGAAACCGATGACTTCGGGTTCAGCCGGGGCGAAACGCTGGTTCGTATCGGCCAGCACGAGCGTGTGTTTGCCCAGGTCAGTCGAGTGCGCGTCGCCCTGGTGTTCGAACCAGTAGAAGATGCCCTCTTCCGCCCACAATCGTTCGAGAAACGCGAAATCCGATTCGCCGGCCTGTGCGGTCAGGCTGCGGTTCGCATATTTCGCCGGGTCGGCCAGCGCCCAGCGCCATGCCGGCGCGATCGCGCCACGCGCATAGTGCGCAAAGATCTGCTCGCTGATCTCGACCACGCTCGCGTTCACGAAGTTGTAGCTGTCGACGCGCTGATGCAGCAGCGCGAGCCACGGTTCGACGACGAGCCGCACACGCGCGAGCCCGCCGTTGTAGCCGACGCGTTCCGCGGCCGTCACATGGCCGTGGAACGGGCGTCGTGCGCCCTGCCCGTCCGCGACCTGCCATTCGATGAGGACCGACGCGCCGATCAGTTTGTCGAGCGGCAGGTCGGGCCGCTCGGTCAGCGCGGTGAGCTGAAACCGGAAGCCGCCGCGATCGAGCGACTCCCATCCTTGCAGGCTCTCGGCGACAAGCTTGTCCGCGCCGAGCGGCGTGGTCAGCCACAGAAACCGGTCATGCTGCGACCAGCCGCGGAAGAATGCCTGGATGAGATCGGATTGGGTCGACATGATGTTTGGCTCGGGGTTCGCTGGGAACGGTGTTTCTGATCAAGGCTTTCGGGATGCCCGAAGCCCGCATTAACGCTCGGTCAGTTCGACGGCCGGCAGCAGGTCCATCTGCGTAAACACCTTGCCCTTCATTTCGTCGGGCGACTCAATGTTGAAGTTGGCTGTGCCTACGAACCGGTACGTGCCCGAATGAATCCGTTGCGCGGACGAACCCGGATCGAATGTGAGCGCCGTGTAGGGCACGAGGAATGTGACCTTTACCGGCACTCCTGGTTTGACTGCAATCGTCGACGCATAAGGTCGGGAAGCGGCGCTCAGATACTTCTCATCCAGCCGGACCTCGAAGCCGACGCCGGAGTCGCTAAGCCCGCCGATCTGGACGTATTGCACGGTCGGGAGGGCAAGTAGCGGCGACCAATTCTCGACACCGTCAATGACAACGTCCTGTACGCCATCATTCTCGAACACGAGGTCAACCACCAGATTTCCCGACTCGGAATGCACTGCAAACACCGGATGCAGATTGATTTCCGGCGTGCCGTGGTCAAGCAGATCCTGCGCAAGGTCATAAAGAAACGCCAGCTTGCCGCTGATTTCGTCGCTGGATCGATACTGAAGGTCGCCCTGATAACGCCTTCCATTCAGATCGAACGAATACGCGAGGACCGATCCAATATTGCGGCCCGGCACCGAGGTGATCTCGTGATTGGCCAGCATCCGCTTCACCTGATCGATCTCCGTTCGATAGTGCCCGCTGAGCTTCGCCGAGTATTTTCCGACGCCCATATACTTCGCCGGCGGCATGATGTCCAGCTCTCGTCCGCGCGAATAGTAGGCAACGCGATCGCCGTCGAACGCGAAAGCCAGTGGAGGCGATGGTGCGATCTGGCCGGGGCTGCTCCGTATTTCGAAGTAGCCTCGGCCCGCTTCTGCCAAGGCGGCTTCCGTCACGCCGAACAGAAACACCGCCGCCAGAAAATATGGCGCACGTCGCCCGATTCCGCCCGTACGGCTTCCCGCTCGACGAACAACTTTTCGCTTCCCGATCATCGGTATCGCGCGTAGCGTGCGTTCAGTCCGGATCATGTCACTCCCGCGTCAAACCGATCGACGGCACCGGGTCCGTCCACGTCAAGAACCTGCCGGACATCTCGTCCGGTTTGTCGACATTGCCCTGCATGCGCCCGACAAAATCGTAGGTGCCTGTTTCCATGCGCTGAATGGGAGAGTCGCTGTCGAACGACAAAGCATCGTAGGGAACCGCGAACCCGAGCCGGGTCACGTCACCCGGCCTGACGGTGATCTCCCTGGCATAGCGGCGCGACGCGTCGATTAGATACTTGCTCCCCAGGCGGACCTTGAAGTCGGCACCTGCGCTGTTGCTTCCCCTCACTTCGACGTATTGCCGAGTCGGGATCGCAAGATTGTCCGTCCAGGTATCCGGACCATCGATGATGACCTCGTGCCGGCCCTCGTTCCGGAATTCGACTTCGACCAGCAAACGATTCGAGTCGGAACGAATCGACAACGCCGGATGAAGATTGATCTCGGGCTTTCCATGGCTCAGCAGTTCCTTCGCGAGCGAATACAATGCGATGATTTTGTCCTGTACCGGCTTTTCCGCCTGGTAGTTGAACGCACCTTCGTAGTGGTGTCCATCCATGTCGAACGAATAGGACAAAACCGGTCCCGCATTGACCGCGTCCCGGACCGCCGCATCGCGTTGGCTCAGCACGTGCCGGATTTCCGCGAGCTGCCCGGCATAGGCGTCGCTCGATTCGACCGTATATTTCCCGATGCCCAGATAGCGGCCCTGCGAACTGTGATCGAGATCCCTTCCGCGCGAATAGTAGGAAAGCGTCTTGCCGTCATCCTTGATCACCATCGTCGGCGCGGGATTGGTCTGTCCGGACCCGCTGCGGATTTCGAAATAGCCGCGCTCGTTTTTCGCAGACGCCATGTCCGTCACTCCAAGAATCAATGTCATCGCCATCAGGACCCGTGTAAAGCGCATCATTTCAGGACTTCCCACTCGATATTGGTTTTCTTCTGGAACCAATCGCGAAATCCGTACATGTAGTACTTCGGAATCTCGGGATTCGGCAGAAACATCCCCTCGCCCATCAGATTCGTCGAAGACGTACGCTGCCAATTATCCTGGAGCTGCGGCATCGCGACGTCGACGAGTTTCTGTGCATTGATATAGGCGCCGTAGACGGCCCCTTGATTCTCGAAGTACTCGTCCGGCCACCCATAGTGGTGTCCTGCCTCGTGAATAATGGCGTTTTGCGTAGCCTCACGCGTTGCCTTCTTCTTCACGGGATCCCACGTGACCTGCACCTCGCCCCAGTTCTCCGAATTTGCCCGCGCCTCCATCGGGTACAGACTGATGGTGCTGTGAAACCGTCCGGTCGTCGTGACGAATTCGATCTCCTGCTTCAACTTCACCTTGCAGGTGCAGTTCTTGCCGAGTGGGCATTTCTTCGGCTGCATGTAGTAGTGGTTTCGGTTCAGGCCGTTTTCGATCCGCCGCTTGAAACCCGCGAGATCGGCCGAACTCGCGGGCCGCTCGACCTTCTGCCAGACGACCTCGTCATCCCCCGGCCCATCGCCGTCGTACGGTATCGAAACCGGCTTACCGGTTTTCCTGTCCACCAGCAACCGGCCATTCGTATACTCATGCTGATCCACGAGCACGACCCGAAGGCGAACCGTTGCGGTCAACGTGGCCGTTGCCGGCGTGTATTCGATGTCGTACATGCCGGTCGACCCGGAAAAGCGAAGCAGAATCGGATGCTGATCTTCGAGCACTGCACGGCCGTTCGCGTCAGTCTGATAGTAGTCGACAAGTCCCATATCCGGCCGATATTCAAGCTGCTTGAGCGGCGGCACATGAAGATTGCATGGGGCGATCGACGCGGCGGGGCCGCTCTTCGGTAGTCCCTCGAGTTCGTCCGACACCGGCACGGGAGCCGAATGTCCGAGTTGCGGCTCCCGCGACAACGTGGAGCCTGCTGAGCCAGGACCAACTGACACAGCCGGCTGAGCGGGGAGTGTCCGGGTCGAGATCGGCTGGCTCGATGCACTCTCGAACGTCTGCGCCGCGAGCGCGGCGCCACCCGCTCCCGATGCCGTCGCACCGACGATCGAACTCGCCGCCAGCGCCTGCACGAGAAAGTCGCACGGATCGCCTTGCGGCAACACCGGCAGCGCCGGCAGCTTCACGCTCGTCGCCCGCGGCCCCGGGAACGGATGCCCGCCCGCCTTCACCGCGAATTGCCCCGGCGTCTCGACGACGATATCGCCACCCTTCAACGTGATCCGGTTCGGCCCCTGCTGCAGCACGATCGCGTCCTGCGCGAGCACGTCGACGCGCTCGTCGGTCGACGTCACGCGCACGGTCTGGTCCGCGAGAATCTCCATCGTCGACGCATGCGCCTCGACGCTCACCGGCCCTTCGCCCGCGATTGCCTTGAGCCCGCCCGCCACGCTGTACAAGCTCATCGCATCGCCCGTCGCCGCGGCCACGGTGGCACCGGCGCCCACATGCGCATCGCCTTGCGACGTCAGATGAACGTGCTGCGCCGCATACGACACCGCACTCTCCGGCGTCGTCACCACGATGTTCTCCGGCGACTCCATCAGCACCACGGGCGTCGCGAATCGCTCGACGGGATCGCCGCCGTCGCGCTGCGTCCCGGTCGGCTTGGTCGCGCTCTGACCATCCACGCTGCCCGCGTACTTGCCGTCCTGCGCAGGATCGATCGCCTTGAGGAAATCAGTCTGCGCCTTGTTCGCGCTCAGGCCGACCGCCTGCGCACCGGTCGCCGCCGTGTCGAGTTCCTGCGCCGTTTTCGCCGCGTCCTTCAATTGCTCCACGCGTTCGGCGACATCCATCTGCGTCGACGCGCCGAGCCGGCGCGCAGTACTCGACATCAGCACGCCCGCGCCGGCCCGCACGACACCCCATCCCTGCGTCGCCAGTTCGAAGCCTTCACCGCGATAGGCGCCGCGCATCGTGCCCTGCTGGTCGATCAGATAGCCCTGCGCGAGGCGCGTGTCGGCAGTCGAATTGCTCAGCTCGTGACGCAATTGTCCGGCCGCATCGTCCATTACCCAGCGACTGCCGGGTTGCCCATCGAGGGCTTGCGTCTGCAGGCCCGTCAGTGTTCCTGAATGATTCGCGTCGCTGCCTTCGCCCGCGGAGAACGGCGGACGCACACGCCCGCCGTATACCTGGCCGAGCACGACCGGCGCATCGATGTTGCCCGACTCGAAGCCGACCACCACTTCCGCCCCCACGCGCGGTACAAACGCATGACCGAAATTCGGCCCGGCCGCCTGTTCGGCGACGCGAACCAGAATGCCCGAACGGTGATCGCCCGGCGCGTGGCCGGTCGGATTGGACCGGCTTGCCGTATCCGTCAACCCGCCCGGCAGCGGCGCGACACCGCGCATCCACGGAAACTGGATGCGGACCTGGTGATCGCGCGTGCTGCTGACGCGCCCACCCGGCTCACCGACGACGATCGCAGTCTGCACCCCGTACACCGTCGGCCGGTCGCGGAACGGCGGCACGATCGGCGTGCCCTCCGGCACCGCGACGAAGCGGTTGCGATACAGCCCCTTGTCGAGCTCGCCGCGTCCGAACAGCTGGCCGATCTGCGCGCCGAGGTTGTTGACGGCCTCGTGCTCGATCGACAGCGGTACGAATCGCACGGTGCCGCCCAGATAGTCGTTCAGCGTATGGACCTTGCCGGTCTCGAGCGTGCGCGACGACCCGCCGCCACGGTAGACCCGTTTCGCGAGCTGCAGCGCGTCGAGACGCTGTTCGGCGTAACGCTGCGCATCGCCGCTCGTGTCGAAGCGGCCTGCGCGCTGGCCGTCGTAGATCTCCCGCACCGGCAGCAACGGCGCGTCGGCATCGGCGGGCTGTTGCGCATGGCCGGCAAGCGCATGAAGTTCGCTGGCTTTCCAGCTCGTCGCCACCACGCGATCCGGCACCAGCTGACGCCGATCGGAGAATTGCGTCATCACGCCGTCCGGATCGCCGACGTCCTGCGCATTGAATGCGATGGCGCTGCCGTCGGGCAGCCGCGCATGGCGGTCGAACACAACGACGGTATGGTCGCCCGACGGCGCCTTCCCCGCGTCCTGTCCGTGCTCGATGCGAAACGACAACCCGGCCTCGGACAACTGCCGCGACACGAAATCGAGATCGGTTTCGCGATACTGGCCGCGCAAGCGAAACGATCGCAGCGGCTCGACGAGTTCATAGCGCCAGTGCGCTTCCGGATAGTCGCCGAACACACGCTCGCAGATCCCCTCGGCATCGAGGTCGACGAAATAGAGGCAATTGCGGCGCAGCTTCAGCAGCGCGAGCCACGATTCCATCGTGAGCCGATAGCGCGTGAACTCGCCGTCGCTCTCCGCATAAGCGGCATGCGTGACGTAGCCGTTCCAGCATCGTTCGCCCGCCGCCGTCGCGAGACGCAGCCGCACGGCGCTGCCGATCAGCGGCGCGAGATCGAGAAACGGCTCGCTCGACAGCACGTCGATCTCGAACCGGAACGATTCGCTGATCCCTTCACGACCGTGAAAGCGCTCTACGACGAATGCGTCCGGCATCGCGGTATCGATCTGGATATGACGGGTCGCTTGCCCGTACCCCGTTAATGCGGCAACTAGATCCATGTCGTTTCTCGGCAATCGCGCGCGAATGCGTGTCGCGCCGGCTGGTTCGTATCCAATCGGTTCATCGGAACAGCTTGCTCATGTCGACGTTGCGCTGCATCTGCTGACGCATCGCCTCCATGTCTTCCTGCACGCTCGGCACATGGGGCGCGTCCCAGCGCACGCCGTTCACGTAGACGGTGCGCCAGCGCAGGTAGCCCCAGACGAACGAAAACTCGCGCCCTGAATCCTGCAGCGCGAGACCACCGGTGACTTTCGGGTCGGTCAGCACGGCGCTGTCGGTCGGCGCAGTGGCATCCCGGGCCGCGCGGGCTTTCTGTGCAGCCTGCTGCGCGGCGTCGTAACGTTTCAGGATGCCGGCCTGCTGCGCGGTCAGCGGCGAACGCGGTTCGGGCTCCGACGCGACGTTGGCGGCCGGCCCGAGCCCGAGCGCACCCGCCCCCATCATCTGCATGATCTGCGACGGTCCCGGCACGCCAAGTTGCTGGCGCTTCTTCCACTCGGCGTGCTTGCGCTCGAACTCGGCCTGGCGCGTTTTCAGCGCTTTGATCTGGTTGTGGTTCCACACGTCGTCGTCGTCGCCCAGCGGCTTGAACCATGCGCGCGAGTCATGCATGAAGTTGTCGTACAGCGCGCTGATCGGCGCTTCCGGCGGCCCCATGTTCCAGTCGCCGCGCACCTCGAGCCACTGCTTCCATTTCTCTTCGAGCTGCAGCTGGAAGAAATCCTCGGCGCGCTTGGCGCTCGCGCGCACGAGCGGGCCCACGAATGGAATCGCGGACTGCAGGCCCGCGGCGATCGGCAGGACGGCCGGCGAAATGACGGCCGCCGCCTTCGGGTTCTGGGTGATCTTCCGGCTGACCGTGTTGCCCGCGTACCGGCTCACGGTCGGTCCGCCTTCTTTCTCGCATTCGAGCAGGTCGCGCCATTCGAGCCGCAGTTCCTCGTTCGCGCTGTCGAGATCGACGGCATCCTGCGGATAGGCAGCCTTGGCGGCGAGAAACGACGGTTGCGAACGCAAATTGTCGAGCCGCATCTTGCGCCAGCGCAGGTAAAGCCCGTAGTGCGCGCGCATCAGGCCCGGCGTGCCGTGCTCCTTCGCGTAGTAATAGTCGGCGCTCGTGCTCACATAGGCGGAAAAGGCGCGCTTGAGCGCGGGAGAAATCGCGAATGCCGCCGCGGCTTCGGCAGCGACACCGGGCCCCTTGATATCGAGTGGAACACCGGCCTTGCGCGCTTCGCGATACATGTCGAGCAGCGGCACCTGCGACAGCTTGTCCGCGTCGCCGGTGCCGCGCCCCTGCTCGCCTGGCCCGTAACCGCCGCCGACATCCGAATGCACGCCCGGATAGACGATTTCTTCGTGCCCGTCCCGCGACGCATCGATCAGGTCGAGCGGGAACGATCCGCGCGGCTCGTGGGCGGCGACCATATGGACGCAGCGGCGCACGTAGCGCGGCACGCCCATCAGTTCCTTGCGCCCCCAGCCGCCGTGCCCGTCGAACAGCGTCGCGGCCGTGCTTTGCGCGATGCCGACCGACGCGACCGTATCGAAGATGCCGAGAAAGTCGTAAGACACGGGCACGCCGCACAGGCTGAAATCGGGGTCCAGCGCATCGGCCAGCCAGTTCGAGAACGTGCGGGCCTCGGCCGCCCCGCGCGAAAAACCGAACACGTACAGCCGAATGCGCTGCAGTTTCGGCTTGCCCTTCACCAGCAGATCGCCGACGCGCGCCTTCAGCTGCGCGCACCGGGCCCGCAATGCGACGCGGCGTTTCTCGTCCCATGCGCGCATCGTCGCGGTCCAGTTTGCCGTATCGACTTCGCCCTTGAGCTGCGCCCAGATCGTGTCGCGATCCCAGGTCAGTTCGATCCCGTTCTGCTCGGCGGCCATCAGCTTGAGCGCACCGACGCTCGAACTGCCGCGCGCGTTGATGTCGCCGAGACTGCCCGGCTTGGGCGGAGTGCCGCCGAGATCGATGCCCTTGAAATTCAGGTCGACGCTGACGGCCTTCGCGAGTTCCTTGTCGCTCTTGCCGAGCGCCGCGGACAGCGAATTGCCGAACGCGTGCGCATGCACGACGTTGTGGATCTGCAGCAGCGCCCAGTTGATGCGCCCCTCGCCGGCCCATCCCGTCGCCGCGCCGGCCGCGGCCTGCAGTCCGACGCCCTGGTCGCCGATCTCGTCGACGAACGGCGTGCCGACGCCGGCCACGTAAATGGCACTGTGATACTTGTCGCGCGGAAACACGTCGAACAGCCGCGCGACGTTGCTGTGCTTGCCGCCCGTGCGATCGCGATCGGCGTTGTTGCGCGTGCCGTCGAAGAAGATGCCGACATGCAGCGTCTTGCAGCAACTCATCCCGTCGTCGTCGTGCAGCCGACGCATGATCGCGTCCTGCTCCTCCCGGGTGACGACGCCGACGTCAGGCCGGTCGGCGCTCGCGAAGCGGAAACTCATTGCATGATCCTCTTGTCGGGATTCGGGCACTGCGGGTCGCTGTTGCGCAACGTGAAGTTCCCCGGGCACGCTTCATCGGGCGCCTGGAGATTTTCGGGGAAGCCCCGGTAGCCGGGCATCCACTGAGACGCATAGACCTTGATTCGATCGTGCGGAAAGAACAGGACCCACAGGAAGCCGTCCGAGAATGTGTCGTAGCGCTCAACCGGTACGACCCGGCTCGCAAGCGCCTTCGGATCCTTCCTGTACAGGTTGTCGTCCCGCCACTGCAGGTTGACGGTCAGTCCCGGATGCCATTGTTTCGGCAACGCGACGCAGCAGATGATCGCGCCGCCGCCACTGCCGATGCGCGCCGGCACCATCCCGCCCCAGGTGCCGTCGACGTAGAACGCGCCGATCGGAACGTCGGTGTAGTTGAGGGCATTCAGCTTCAGCCCCATCGTGCCGGATGCGGCCGCCGCACCTGCGCCGCTCGACGCGCCGCCCGACGCCCCGGCCGCAGTCGACGCGGCAGGCGACACGTCGGTCGCACGCGAGCATCCGGCCGTCCCGAGCAGGATGGCCATGAACATCAGCAGCCGAGCGACAAACGTCGTGGAACCGGCATTCAAACTCATCTTTTCATCCTCTTGTCCGACGCCGTGCGGCGTGGATCGCTATCAACCACGTGCGCTGTCGCATGCACGCAAACCCGTGTCGCTCTATGCGGACGACGTCGCCGGCGCGAGCTCCGTCACCAGATACCCGGCTGCCACGAGCGCATCGAGCGCGGCTCGCGACGCCGCCGCAGGGGGACCGTCGTGCCGCGCCCACGCCGCACTCACACACGCATGGGCTTGCGACGGCGTGGCCACCAGACGGCCGAAACTCTCCGGACGCTGGCGAACATGAAAAATCAGCGTGTCGATCTTCGCGGCCTGTCGAAGCCATTCGATCTGTTCGTCGTCGAGCACGTAGGGCTCGCCGCTGCGCCCGGCGTCCGCTTCATCGCCGGCCGCCTCGTCCACGGTGTCGAAATCGAGCGGGACGAGCGCGCCGGTGCGATCGAACACATGCCACGCGTCGATGCCATTCGTGAAGCGGCGGCGCTGTGCGGGCGTCAGCGCCGCGAGCCACGCGGGCAGGCAACGCGTATCGGCGAGACGCACCAGAAATGCTTCGCCGTCGGATGCCGCACTCGCCTCCATCTGTCCGCGCAGATGCGCGGCGAGCGCGGCCGTATCGCGCGCGCCATGCAGCAGGCTCACCATCGGTCGTCCGGACGTCTCGCGCAGCACGGTCTCCAGCATCGCCCGGCGCACCGCCGCGTCCGCCGGCAGCGGTACGAGGCACGGCGAAATCGCCAGCAAGTCGTCGCCGTCGTACACCCCTTCGTACAACACGACGGCATCGTTGCGCTCGACCGCGGGCATCCGGTCACGCAACGCCGGCGCGAAACTCATGTCGAGCAGCAGGTGCCAACGGCCGTCGGCCGGCACGCGCTCGAAGAGCGCATTCAGCCGGTCCGGCGTGTCGTCGGGATAGCGGTCGATCCAGTCGGTCGTTTCGATCGTCATGCTCAGATCGCCTTGCCCGCGAGTGCGCTGCCCGACTGCATCGCGTGCAGCAGGCATTCGACACAGACCTTTTCGGGAAACTGCGGCAACGGCGTATTCAGTTGAGCGGGCCCCACGAATGCATGCTGCGCGGCATACACGACGAATTTTCCCGGGCAACCGAACGTGACGTCGCCACCTTCGATCGTCACGTGCGCCCCTCCGCTCACCGCGAGATGCACGGTCTTCTTCGCGGCGATCTCGACGTCCGCGCTCGCGGACGCGAGCGTCAGATCGTCGCGCGCGTGCAGGCCCAGCACATCGCGCTGCGCCTGCAGCGTCAGTCCGTCCTTGCCGGCGATCATGCCGATGCCGACACGCTCCGCATGGCTCGCGCCGGCCAGCCAGCCGATGCCTTGCCCGCTGTGAATGCGCAGCTGCTGCGCAGCGGCGAGATTGAAGTCGCCACCGCTGCCGAGCGACAGCGTTTCGCCGGCCGCCCATTGCAGGGCCTGGCCGGCAACCAGCCCGTGCCCGCCCCGTGCCTCGATGCCGAGCACGGCGTCGCCCGTGTGCGGCAGTGCGTTGCCGGTCGACCGCTGGGCGGCGTCGGCCGACGCCTGCGTGTAGCCGTTCGCGCCGACCGTCGTCGCGAAGCTCTGCGCAAGCGCATCCAGCGGCGCGGCGCTGCCGTTCAACGACGACTGGCCCGCCTGCTCCACGCCGCGCTGTGCGGCGAACGGCAGCGTCCCATGCGTATCGGCCGTCTGGTCGAATCGCCGAACCAATGCGGTGTGCCGCGCGAGCAGCGCCTGCAGCGCGGACGCATCGCCCGCCGGCTGGGCGGCGCCGGCAGGCGCGTAGCTCGACACCAGCAGGCCGCGCGTCGCACGCATTGCACCGTACGCATCCGAGCGCAATTCGACGCCCTGGCCACGAAAACTGCCGAGATAGTTGTCCGCCTGATGGCGCAGATGACCGAGGTTCAGTTGCGTGGCCGCGTGCGTAGTCGCCATCTGCAGGCGTCCCATGCCGTCCGAATCATCGGCGACGAGCTGGTTGTGGCCATGCCCGTCGAAACCCTGGCTCTTGAAGCCCGACAGCGCGCCGGCGTGATTGTGACGATCGGTGCCGCCGCCGGCGCCATGCCACGCGGGGCTCAGCCCGCTTGCCAGATTGCCCTGCGCACTCGGCGCATGATCGCCCGCCTGCGTGTAGATCGACGCGTCGAGCGGCTTGCCGGCCGCCCCGCCCGGCGACGGCGACTCGCCGCCTTCGCCGCGGCCATTGAACAGGCCGCCGAGCACGATCGGCCGGTGGATCAGCCCATGGTGAAACTGCACGAGGACTTCATGACCGATGCGCGGCAGCTGCTGAAGGCCGTGCCCGTCGCTCGCGAGCCGTTGTATGGCGCGCGTCGGATACGTACCCGCATCGTCTTGCGCCTGCCAGTGGAAACGAACGCGCAACCGCCCCTGCGCATCGGCGTGCACGGGCCCCGTCGAACCGGGCCGCGCGTCGCCTGCCGGCCCGACGACGATCGCCGTCTGCGCACCCAGCGCCGTCGGAACCGGATTGAGTCGCTGCCCGGTTCCGTCGGCCAGCGTGGGCCGCCAGACCTGCGTTCGCGGCACCGCATCGAACCGGTTTGCATAACCGCCGATCTTCGCTTGCCGGACCACGCGCGGATCGAGCGCCGCCGCCGGCAACGGCCCGAGTTGCCGTTCGATGGCCTCCATGACGGTCGCCGGCAGATTGTTGATCCCGACGTGCTCGACGCGCGTCAGCAGAAAATCCTCGGGCGCCGCGGCGCCGCGCACGGGCTGCCAGCCGGCATCGACGAGTTTCAGCGCGCGTCCTGCGCGCGCCGTGCGCAGCGTGCCGTAGCCGGTCCAGAAACTGGCGCGCGACACGATCGCATCGGCCTGGCGCCGTACCGTATCTTCCGCTTCGCGCAAGCTGTCGAACGCCTCCGGCCCGACGTCGTCGTAGAGTTCGCGCGCGCCCGCCGGCCGGCCGAGCGTCGTACTCGCGGTAGTCGCCCGGTTCACGCGATAATCGCTGCTGATGAGTGTGATGCGATCGGCCGTCAGCGACAGCGACTGCCCGATCCCGAGGATCACGTCGTCGGCGCCGGTCGCCGTCCCGCTCGAGCGGCGCGGCACCCCGCCGCGTCGCGCGGACGTATCGTCCTCGGCCAGTTGCGCGCTGTCGTCGAAGACCAGCATCGTATGCCCGGCAGGCGCGTCCTCGTCTTCGACGAAGCAGAACCCGAGGCCAGCCTCGGCCAGCAGATGCTGCACGAATTCGTAGTGCGTATGGGTTCGGTACTGCACGCGATACGCAGTAGGGCCCAGCGCATCGAGCCGCCGGCCAGCATCCGGCGTGAGGCGCCACCGCGCGATCCCGGCGTACGGCGCGAACACCGTGTCGAGCACGTCGGCAAGCGTCTGGTTCACAAAGGTTCGCTCGTCGCGCGCATGCGCGAGTGCGGCGAGCCACGGCACCATCCGGAGATGGTAGCGAGCGAGGCCTGCGTCGTAGCCCCTGCACTCGGCCTCGGCGACGAGGCCGCTGCGCAGCGTCGTCGTGCCGTTCGCGAGCGTGGTGCGAATCGCGACACGCTGCCCGAGCATCGCGTCGAGATCCAGTGCAGGATCCGTCGACAGCGCATCGACGCTCCATTCAAAGAGATCGGAGAGCGATTCGCGGCCGGTCCAGCGCTCGATTTGAAATGCCGCAAGCGCGCCCGATCCGTCCAGCGAATACAGGCGATTGAATGCGCCAAAAAGAGACGCAAATTCCGTGATGACGCTCATGCGATCCCGCTCTCTCAGGATTTGACGTTTTTAAATAGATATTGCTGCGACGAACACGGGATGATGCACGATTGCCGGCATCGCGCGATCGACATGCCGATCCGGCGGGAAATGCGCGGGCTCCCCCGCAACACCGCCCGCTGTCTGGCTGTACGCACGCCAATCGGATCAGATGATGCGACCCCTATTGAAGCTTACTATTTTAGATTACGTCGCGGGGCTTCGCCATAAGCAAACAGACCCGGATTTAAAAATGCCGGCCTTGACGTGCGGCCATCACGCACGATAATGACGGCCTTCGGCTCGAAAGCTACATTACGGCTCAATTGAAACAGGCAATTATTGCCGAAAGGTAATAAATACCCGATTCAGCCGAAATCGATTCGAAAAACGTTGCCGATGACGCGCGCGCCCTCCCGCACCGGCCGGCGAAGCCGCGCTGCATCGTCGATGATTCCAGCCAGGAGGCCTATCCGGATGACCCAACCCTTCATCGTCCTCGGGGACAAGCACAGCCATGGCGGCACCGTGACAAGCGCGTCCACGCTGTCGTCGGTCGACGGCCGCGGCATCGCGCGCCGCAACGACACGGTGACGTGTCCGATCCATGGCCCGAATTACATCGTCGACGGCGACGACACAATGATCGTGCAGGGCGAAGGCGTCGCGCGCGACGGCTACAAGACGGCCTGCGGCGCCGTACTGGTCGCGAGCCGGACGGCGGGCAGCGACGGCAACTGATACACGACGCCGCAAGTCGTGGGGGAATCGACGGAAATGATCACGCGATTGCGCAAGACGGCATTCGTCGCCGCGCTGTTCGTCGCGGTGTGGATCGCCGTGTTCGTCTGGTGGAAAACGACCCGGCATGCCCCCACCGCCAGGGAGTTGCTGCTGTGCGGGCTCGTGCTGCCGGCGGCCCTCGCCGTCTGCGCGGCATGGCTGCGCCGGGCGCTCGGCCCGCATCCGGCGCTCGCGGCCGTCGCACCGCCGAGTTCGTCCGCATCGACGGACGCCGCTGCCACGCAAGATCCGACGTCGCACACGTGGTCGGCCCTGCTGCTCGACAGCAGCGTGAGGCTGCCGACGGGGGCGACGACGGCAGACATCGATGCGGCGGCCCGGGAAGAGCGTTCCGTCGCGCTTCATCCCGAACTGCAACGCCTGGACGGAACCGGCGTATTCGCGAGCACGGTCGACTCGGTGTCGCTCGACCGGCTCGATACCAGCCTGCTTGCAACCGACGCGCGGGAAACGCTGCAGGACGAGCATTGGCGCGGGCTGCTGCTGGCCGCCGATGCACTCGACGAATTGCGCGAGCGTCATGCCGTGTTGTCCGGCGCGGCCGCCGACGCGCCGCCGCTCAGGCTCCATCTGCTGATGCCGGAGCGCTGGCGACCGGTCGCCGCCACGCTCGCCGCATGGCTCGATGCGCACGCGGCGCGGGAAGCCGTCGCACCGGGCATCGTCCGTGCGCAATTGCGCACGGTCGCCGATCCCGTACAAGCATGGGCGGTCGTCGACGAACTGATCCAGGCGTTGCACCTGCAACCGTCCGGCGAACTGCACGTCGTCCTCGCGTTCGATTCCACCGCCAGTCAGGACGCAGTCGACGCGCTGGATCGCGCAGGCCGGCTCTACGGTCGCGATCGGCCGAACGGCATGATGCCCGGTGAAGGCGCATGTGCATTGCTGCTCGGCCATCCCGACACACCGCATGCGATGTCCGTCCCGTCGATCCACCGGCTCGCGGCCGCGCGCCGCGCGGTTTCCGCCGATCACGGCAAGGCCGAAGCGACGACACTCGAACAGTTGCTGGCGGCGACGCGTACGCGCTTGTCGACGTTACGTCCCGATCTGTCGGCACCCGGATTCGTCACCGACGCCGATCAACGCAGCAGTCGCCGCACCGAAGTCGTGACGGTCAGCGAGCAGATCTGGGGCGATGATGCCGCCGAGCGCAGCCGCCACCTCGGGCTCGCCAACGGGGCGGGCGGCGCGGCGCTCGCGCTCGCTGCACTGGCCGTCGCCGCCGATCACGCGACAGAGGAAGGGCAAGCGGTATTGGCGGCATCGGTCAGCGACCCGCTCGCACGTGGCGTGATGCTCGTCACGCCGGCGATGACGGTCGACACCACGGCATCGGTGCCGCAATCCGGAACGGTCGCGGCGTGACATGACGCGCCGGTCAGCGCGGCGCGTCACGCGTCGTGCGAGCCCCGGTCGACGACGGTATCGAGGCGCCTGACCGCCGCGGACACCTATGCCGCTACCCGCGGCGATGAATCGCGACGCGTGCGGCCGACCGATCGGCCGCGCGCGACGTGCATGCCGGCGATAGCCGCACTCGCAAAAGCGACATCGGCCGCAACCGATTTTCGTCGGCGGCTGAATCCGTCACCCTCGCCGCACCCAGATCACTTTCCCGTCGCGAATGCCGAGATTGCGACGCTCCTCCCGGTAATCCATCGTACCCGGCAACGACTTGCCGTCGCGCTCGAGCACGCGCCACAGGCAGCCGTCGAGCAGCGCGGTCGCATCGGCTTCGGTCTTGCCGACCAGCGCATCGTCGGGCGCGGCATCCGCCTTGCATACCTGCGCGGCGCCCGGCTGCAAAGGGGCCCTGGCCGCGCCGCCGGCGGTGGCGTTGGGGTGTTTCGTGTCCATGTCCGCACATCCTGCAAAGGTTGCGCTCGCAACGAGTGCAACGAGCATCGCGATCGTGTTCTTCATCGGTTTCTCCCTGTCGCGGCCCGGCGGTCCCTGTGCGGCATTCGTGCACGACCGGGCGTCGCATGCGTGATCGGTTCCGCACGCCGCCGGCCGTTTCCTGACGAAGCCGGCCGGCGAATGGCGGCCTTTCGCGACCCGGCCGAGCCGGCTCGGCGCACCTGCGTCGCAGGCCCGGCCTGACGCCGAACCCGCCCGCATGTTACCGCACGCGGTTCGCGGCGACGGCGCGACGCCGAGGGTTCGTGTGCGCGCTGCGCACACCGGGCCATCCGCTCAGAACTTGTACGTCACGCCCGCGATGCCGTAATAGTTATTGCGCGACTGGACGATCGGGCTGTCGCCCGCGCGACCGAGCAGCCGCGTCACGCCGCCGGTCGCGAGCACCGACCAGTGCCGCGACAGCGACCAGGTCCACGCGACCGCCATCGCGGCGCTGTCGATTCCGCCGCTCACCGAATACGGCCGGAACCGGCTCGTCATCGACTGTGCGTCGGTCACGCCGTAGAAAGTCTGCATGTAGCGTCCCGAGCCCGCGTGCACGGTGCCCGTCACGACGATCTCGTGCTGCGACGTCTTGAGCACCGGCACCGCGAGATCCACGTGCCCCGACACACCGCGCGACGTGTGCGTGACGGGCGTATCGATCGTGACGCTCAGCTCCGCCGCATCGAAAAGCGTCACCCCGGCACGCACGCCGACGAGCACCGAGCCCGGAATCCGGCCCATCCCCTTCAGGTAGTCGGAGCCCGGCAGGTCGAAGCGGTTCTCGTCCGCGCGGCCCGCGTCGTAGCTCACCGCCGCCGACACGAACGCCCCGTGCGGCAGGTTCAGCCGATAACCGGCGCCCTCCGTGCTGTCGATGAAGAAGCCGTTGCCGAACGTGGCGGAAAACGACGGCGCAACGACGCCGCGATACTGGTTGCTGCCCGGGTAGCGCGGTGCGAACCCGCCGCCGAGCGACAACGAATACTGGTTTTCCGCGTGAGCGGCGGCGGCGAGGGTCAGGCCGGCGAGCGGCATGCAATAGCGGTAGCGGCGAAGTAATGGGCGCACAATATTGAGATAAGAGTGACGAAGCCCGCAGTCTAGGTGCCGCCCCGCGCCGAGACTGTCCTGAATGTGCGGCGAATCTGTGCTCAATTGTGTTCGATTGTTCGAGATTGTCGCCCCGCTGCCCCGGCCGCCGGTCCGCCGGATAGAATTCGCGTGCCGCGCCGCGCATCGGCCTGCGTGTGAGCTGGCGCGTGCATCCTGAGGAGACCATGAACGAAGTTCCGCTCAAATACCGTGTGCTGCTGATCGAGGACGACGATCGCCTCGCGCAGCTCGTCCGCGAATACCTCGACGGCTATGAATTCGCGGTGACGGTCGTGCGGCGCGGCGACCTCGCCGTCGCGGCGGTGCGCGAGCATCAGCCGGCCCTCGTGATACTCGACCTGATGCTGCCGAATCTCGACGGCATGGAAGTCTGCCGCCGCATCCGCGCGTTCACCAACGTCCCCGTGCTGATCCTGACCGCGCGTGCAGACGTGTACGACCAGGTCGCCGGGCTCGAGACGGGCGCCGACGACTACGTGACGAAGCCGATCGAGCCGCGCGTGCTGGTCGCCCGTGCCCGCGCGCTGTTGCGTCGCGCGCAGCCGGCCGCGGCGGACACGCCCGCAGTCGCGCCCGACGCGCTGGTATTCGGTGAACTCACGATCTCGCCGCCGAACCGCACCGTCACGTGGCGCGGCGAGCCGGTCGAGTTGAAGACCGCCGAATTCAACCTGCTGCTGATCCTCGCGCGCGCGGCCGGCACCGTGCTGAGCCGCGACGACATCCTGAAGCAGTTGCGCGGGATCGAATTCGACGGGCTCGACCGCTCGGTCGATTCCGGCATCTCGAAGCTGCGCCGCCGCTTCGAGGATGCGTCGTCGGAGCCGCACAAGATCAAGACGATCTGGGGTCGCGGCTACCTGTTCAGCCCTTCTGCGTGGGACGAATAAATGCTGCGCCCGTTGCTCCGGTTGTACCTCGTCGTGATCCTGTTCGTCGGCGCGTCGATCATCTTCATCCAGTTGTCGTTCGACCGGATCTTCTACGAGCGCGGCGCGCAGGCGCAGCGCGACTCGCTGACGACCTACTCGTTCGTGCTGAACGATTACCTCGAACGCCATCCGGGCGCGCAGCGCGAGCTCGCCTTGCGCGAATTGGCGCTGCACGGCCGCGAAGGATTCGGCTTCATGTCGATGGCCGGCGCGCGTGCGCAGCTGAGCGGCGCGCCGCTGCGCGATCTCGATGCCGGCAAAATCGCGATCAGCTACAACGGCAAGGATTACTACATGCCGCTCGCGGACGGCTCGGTGCTGCATGCGCGCCCGATCGAGGCGCCGGACCTCGACATCCGCATCTATGCGTACATGCTGCTCGCGCTCGCGACGCTGTTCGCGGTGGTGCTGTGGATTCACTATCACTGGCGCGACATTCGCCGGCTGCAGGACGCCGCGCGCGCATTCGGCGCCGGTACGCTGTCGACGCGCGTGAAGCTGTCGGGAAAATCGAACATCTACGAGCTGTCGCAGCAGTTCAACGACATGGCCGCGCGCATCGAGGCATCGATCAAGCAGCAGCGTGAAATGATGCACGGCATCTCGCATGAACTGAAAACGCCGCTCGCCCGGCTCGAATTCGGCCTCACGCTGCTCGCCGATCCCGACGAAACGGGCCGGATGCGCGAGCGTCGCGACGCGCTGCGGCGCGACGTGCGCGAACTCGACGAGCTCGTCACCGAGTTGCTGACGATCGGCCGGCTCGAACAGGGGGCGAGCGAACTCGCGCCGATGGAAGTCGTCGTCGACGCGCTGATCGACAGCGTCGCCGGCAACGTCGCGGACGACATCGCCGATCGCGGCATCGCGCTCGACGTGTCGACGCTCGACGCACCCGCGACCCACGTCTGCGACCCGAAGCTCGTCGCCCGCGCCCTGCTGAACCTGATCCGCAACGGCGCCCGCTATGCGTCGCGCAAGGTATTGCTGGCCGCCACCCGCGACCGGTCCGGCGCCCTCGTGCTGAGCGTCGACGACGACGGCCCCGGCATTCCGGCCGCCGAACGCGCCCGCGTGTTCGAGCCGTTCCAGCGGCTGGACTCGAGCCGCGACCGGCAGACCGGCGGCTTCGGGCTCGGGCTCGCGATCGTACGGCGCGTCGCGCAGGTACACGGCGGCGACGTGCGGCTCGAGGATTCGCCGCTCGGCGGCGCGCGCTTCGTGATCACGCTCCCCGCGCGTGCGCTGCCGGACAGTCTCTTCGACGTCGCGCAGCACGTGGAAAGCACGCATGTCGATGCGCGCCGCCGCAGCGGCACGGGCACGGTCGTCCCGCTGCGATGAAACAGGCGGCGGGTGTCCACCCGCCGCTGCCTGCCCGCCCCTTCGCTCAGCGCCGGCGCAACAGCGCGACGAAGAACAGGCTGCCGAACAGTGCGGTCACGATGCCGATCGGCAGATCCTCCGGCGCCGCGAGCGTGCGCGCGGCGACATCGGCCCACACGAGCAGGATCGCGCCGGCCAGCGCGGCGACCGACAGCAGCCGGCCGTGCTCGGCCCCGACGACGCGACGGCACAGATGCGGCGTCACGAGCCCGACGAAGCCGATCGCGCCGCTCACCGCGACCATCGCGCCCGTCGCGAACGACGCGACGACGAACACCTCGCGCCGCATCCGCGCGCTCGGCACGCCGAGCGACGCGGCGGCGACATCGCCCGACATCAGCGCATTCAGTTCGCGTCGACGCGCATAGAGCGCGCCGCCGGCGAGCACCGCGCACACGGCCGGCACCGGCAGCAGATCCCAGCGCGCGAGCCCGACGCCGCCGAGCATCCAGAACAGCACCGACGACGCGGCGCGCTGGTCGCCGAGATACAGCAGCAGATTGCCGAACGCGGCCATCATGAACGACACCGACACGCCCGCGAGCAGCAGCCGGTCCGATTCGAGCCGGCCGCCGCGGTAAGCGAGCGCGACCACGCAGCCGGTCGCCGCGAGCGCACCCGCGAACGCGGCGACCGACAGCGTGAACGGGCCGAACGCCGCGCCGGCCACCACCGTGACCGCGATCGCGCCGAGCATCGCGCCCGCGCTCACGCCGAGCAGGTGCGGATCGGCCAGGCGGTTCGCGGTCGCCGCCTGCAACGCGACGCCGACCGTCGCCAGCGTCGCGCCGACGAGCGCCGCCAGCAGCGCACGCGGCATCCGGATCAGCCATACGATGCTGTCGTCGCCCGATACCGCCGCGAACGCGTCGGCACCACCGAACGCCGACGCGGCGTGCGCGGCGACGATTCGTACGGCATCCGGCATCGCAATCGGCGCCGGACCGAACGCGGCCGACACGACGATCGACACGACCAACAGCACGGCCAGCATCGGCAGCACCACGCGCATGCGGGGCCGCGCCACCTGCCCGCGCACGCTCATCGTGCCGCGCCGGCGAATGCGGCCGGATACAGCGCGCGGGCGAGCGTCTCGACGGCCGCGACGTTCTCGGGGCCCGGCGTCGCCGCATCGTACGGAATCACAACGAAGCGCCGGTCGCGAATCGCGGCCACGCGCGCGAGCGCCGGCTGGCTCGACAGGAACTGCTGCTTCTGCGCGGCCGTGACCGCCGAATAGTCGACGATCACGATCACCTGCGGATCGCGCGCGACCACGCTTTCCCAACTCACCTGCGTCCAGCTGCGCGGCAGGTCGTCCATCACGTTGCGCGCGCCCGCCGCCGTGAGCAGCGCGGTCGGCATCGCGAGCCCGCCTGCCGTCATCGGCTTGTCGGTGCCGCTGTCGTACACGAACACGCGCAGCGGCGCCGGGCGCCCGATCGCGCGCGACACCGCCGCAAGCCGCGCGCGCATTCCGGCGACGACCTGCGCGGCGCGCGCATCGACGCCGAAGATACGGCCGAGATTGTTCAGGTCGCGGAACACGTCGTCGAACGACGCGGCCGACTGCTTCATCACGTGCGAACACGATTCGGTCAGTTCGTACGTGCGAATGCCGAACGGCGCGAGCGTCGCGGGCGTGACCGGCCCGCCGACGTGCATTCCGTAGTTCCAGCCCGCGAGATAGAAGTCGGCGCGCGCGGCGGCCAGCACTTCCAGCGACGGATACTGGCTCGCCAGTTCGGGCACGCCCCGCAACGCGTCACGCACGCGCGCGGTGCCCGTCTTCCAGCCGCCGATGCCCGTATAGCCGACGAGTCGATCCTTCAGGCCGAGCACGAGCATCATCTCGGTCAGGTTCACGTCGTTGCTCACCGCGCGCGTCGGCGCACGCTCGAACGTCACGTCGCGATCGCAACTGCGCACGGTCACGGGATAGGCCCCCGCATGACCGGCCGCGCAGCCGAGCACGGCAGCGGCAACCAGCCGGCGGGAGATGGAGGACAAGGCAGCAAGCATGGCGGTCATTCCGGATGAAGCGGCGTGATGCGCGGCCGGCCCGTGACGGGGTGGCGATCGACGAGCGCGGCGACGCCGAACACGTCGCGCAGCAGCGCTTCGGTCAGCACGTCGTCCGGCGCGCCGGACGCGACGACGCGGCCATGCGCGAGCACATGGAGCCGGTCGCAGTACGCGGCCGCGAGATTGAGGTCATGAATCGTCGCGAGCGTCGCGATGCCGAGGCGGCGCACGCGCGCGAGCAGTTCGAGCTGATGACGCAGGTCGAGATGGTTGGTCGGTTCGTCGAGCAACAGCAGTTCGGGCTGCTGCGCGAGCGCGCGGGCCAGCAGCGCGCGCTGCTTCTCGCCGCCCGACAGCGACGCGAAACGTTGCGCGCGACGCTCGACGAGACCGACATCGTGCAGCGCGGCGTCGACGATCCGGCGATCGTCGGCCGACTCCGCATCGAACGGCCGCTTGTGCGGCGTGCGGCCCATGCCGACCAGTTCGTCGACCGTCAGCCCGAAATCGTCCGGCGTTTCCTGCTGCAGCACCGCGATGCGCTGCGCGACCGCACGCGGCCGCATGCGCCACACGTCCTGCGTGTCGAGCGCGACGCGGCCGGCGTCGGGCCGCGCGTAGCGGAACACGCAGCGCAGCAGGCTCGTCTTGCCGCTGCCGTTCGGGCCGACCAGCCCGACGAACTCGCCGTCGGCGACCGTCAGCGTCACCGCATCGAGGACGTCGGGCGCGCCGCCGGGCGACCAGCGCACGCGTTCGATGTCGAGCATGTGGGTCACGGAGCGCATGTCGTGCCGCTTCAGAAGCGCATCGTCGCGACGAGCTCCGCCGAGCGCGACGGGCCGAGCAGCCATTGCTCGCCGCCGTTCGACGTCGTCACCGCGTACGTGCGGTTCGCGAGATTGCGCAGATACAGCGCGAGTTCGGTGCGCGACGTCGGCTGCCAGCGCAGCGACGCATCGAACACCGTATACGACGGCACCTGCACGCGATTCGCGTCGTCGCCGTAGGTCGCGCCGACGTAACGCACGCCCGCGTTCGCTTGCCAGCGCTCGGCGAACGCCCAGCCGACCCACAGGTTCGCGGTCTGCTGCGGCACGCCGGACGGCACGTTGCCGGCTCGCGACACCGTCGCGCCGCCAACCGTCTGGTTGAATGCGTCGTAGCGCGCACGCAGCAGCGCGACGTTCGCATCGATCGTCCAGCCGTGCGGCAGCCGCGCGCCGCCGGTCAGCTCGACGCCGCGCGACGACTGCCGGCCGACCTGCTGGCGCAGCGCCGGATTGAACGGGTCGGTGCTGAGCAGGTTGCGCTTCGTGATGTCGTACACCGCGACCGTCCAGTACGCGCGACCGTCGAGCAGCGTCTGCTTGAGCCCGGCTTCCCACTGTGCGCCGGTCGCAAGCCGGTCGTTCATCTGCGACGCGGACAGCGTCACGAGCGAGCCGACGCCCTCCGCGCCCGTCGTGTACTGCGCATACGCGCTGAACGTCGGCGCGATGTCGAACACGAAACCGGTGCGCCAGCCGATGTTCGCGAACCGCTTGTCCAAGCCCGCGCCGGTCGCCGCCTGCTCGCGGCTGAACGCGATGTGGTCGTAGCGCAGGCCGCTCACCCACGCGAGCCGCGGCAGCACCTCGAGCCGGTTCTCCGCGAATACCGCGGCCTGCCGCGCGCGCGTGCTGAACTGCGGCACGGTCGGGTCGGGGCTCGTGAAGACGCCGGGATCGAAGCCGTGCACGGGTACCGTCGTTTCGCCGCCGTACGGCGAATTGTTGGTACCGCTGAACGTGGTCTGGCTGAATTCCGTGCCGACGACGAAACGGTTCGCCCGGCCGAACAGCATCCCGTCGAAGCGTGCGCTGAGCCGGTCGCCGATCTGCCGCTGGTGGTGACCGATGTCGAGATAGTCGCCGCGCGTGACGCGCGCGGTCGCCGGGTCGAGCACGTACGATTCGGCGTTGCGCCAGTGGCGGTTGGACGTCAGATAGTAAAGCTGGTTGTCGATCGTCACGCCGGCCGTGGGCCGGTAGCTGGCCGACAGGCGCGTCCATTGGTCGTAGTAGGAAATCGTCGCGTCGCCGACCGTGTAGTTCAGCTTGCGCAGCGACGGATCGAGCACGCCGTTCGGCGCGGGCACGCCATAGTACGTCGCCGGCATCTGGCGCCCGTAGTCGTAGTCGAGCGTCAGCGTAAGCCGCGGGCTCACGTCGAATGTCAGCGCGCCGCCGATCGCCGTCGTATGCGTATCGGCCCGCTCGGCGAGACCGTTCGCGCGCGCATCGCTCGCGTAAAAGCGGTACGACAGCCGCGGGCCGAGCGCGCCCGTCGTATCGAACGCGAAGCGCTTCGCGCCGTCCGGACCGACGCCGACCTGCAGCGTCGTCTCGCGCGTGCGCTGCGGCCGCTTCGGCACCACGTTCACGACCCCGCCGATCGCCCCTTCGCCGTACAGCACCGATGCCGGGCCGCGCAGCACCTCGATGCGCGCGACCGACCACGTGTCGAACGGAAACGTGATCGTGCCGGCCGCCGGCATCAGCCGCACGCCGTCGAGCAGCGTCATCACCGACTCCTGTCCGCTGAAGCCGCGCACGCTCAGCGCGGTGCCGCCGGTGCCCGGCGCGATCGCACTCGCAAAGCCGGCCGTGCGCGTGACCGCGTCGAGCACCGTGCGATCGCCGCGCGCCTCGATCGTATCGGCCGTGACGGTTTCGACGCTCGCGGGCGTGTCGAGGCTCGCGAGCCCGAGCCGCGAGCCCGTTTCGAGCGGTTGCGTCAGCGGGTCGGCCGACGCGGACGATGCGGTGACGTTGATCGCCGGCAGCGCGTGCCGGTCGTCCTGCGCCGAGGCGGCGGCTTCGGCGGCCAGCGCGCCGGTGGTGGCCATCGCGCAGCCCAGCAAGGTCGTGCAACTGCGTGCCGCGCGTGCGCGCCAGGCGCCCGTGTTCCGGCGCGGCGCGGCATGGCGCCGCTCCCCGCGCGCCGGGGTATGTCCGGTTCTCGTCACGTCGTATCGATCTTCGTTGGTGTCGTCGCACGCGGCCGGCCCGGCAACCCGGCCGGCCGGCGACGAAAACGTCAGATGATACAATATATCAACTTGATCCGTCAGGGTTTCGACAGCCTGGGTTCACGCCCCGCGCGTCTACAGCGGGAAACTGAACTGCACCCACAGCTTGTCGCCCTGCGGCCGGTTGCGCACCGCGAACTCGTGCTGGTACTTCACGACCACGCCCGACGCCGGCCCCCACATGACGCGCAACTGCGGACCGATCGCGACCGTTTGCCCGCGAAAGCCGTCCGCGCCGACCTTCACGCCGTCCTGCGTATCGTCCGTGAACTGCTTCAGGAACGTGCCCTGCACGCCGACCTGCACGCGCCGGTCGAGCGAATAGCCGATCAGGTAGTCGAGCACGGCGAGTGCGCCCGAGTGATAGCGCGTCGCGTGGTTCGGCGAATTCAGCTCCAGCAGCGTGGTCGTCGAAATCTCCCAGTCGCGGCCCGGAAACCACGTCGTGCTGAGATACGGCAGGAACGCATAGGTGTTCAGCCCCGGGTTCGCGATCCGGTTCACCGCATACGCGCCGGTCGGCACCGCGAACGACGGCGAGAAGAAGGCGAAGAACGTCTGCGACGCACTCGCGTAGTCGATCATGAACGGCTCGAGGATCACATCGCCCAGCGACATGCGGTTGCCGGTGCCGCCGGGCGTCGACAGATGCAGGCGCACGATCGGCACGATCGCGCTGCTCGACAGCGAGAACGGCCCGAGCGTCGCGCCCCAGGTGTGGACGACTCGCGGCGTCTCGGCGACCACGCTCAGGTGAAATCCCGGCACCGCGCCGCCGCCGTCCGGTCCGGCAAAGCGGTTCGCCGTGTAGTAAAGCGAATAGTTGAAGTACTGCGTGTGGCCGGGCGGCGGCAGCAGACCGTTCAGCACCGTGTTGACGCCAAACGGATAGCTGATCTGCCCGCTCTCGGCAGCCGACGCCGGAACGTGCACGGCTCCGGCGATCAGGAGTGCCAACGGCACCCGTCGCAATGCGTATTTCATGTCGTCTCCAGACCGATTGTTATCGTGTAATCGCGAGCCGGGCACCGCCGGCCCGGGGAGACGCAATGTAAAACGCACGACAGCGGCGAAAAAGACGACGATCGGGAGAACAGTTCTCCGTCACACGGAGAAATGCGCGACGGCGCGGCGCCCGCGGGTACTCAGCGGCCGACTTCCTTCCATTTGCGCGCGAGTCCGAGTCGTTCGAAACGCTCGATCAGGAACTCGGTGAAGACGCGGATCTTCGCCGGCTGGTGTCGGCGGCTCTGGTACGCGATATTGACGGTGAGCGCGGGCAGTTGCCAGTCGGTCAGCACGGGCACCAGCTTCCCGGCGACGATATCGTCGTGAATGATGTAAAGCGGCTGGATCAGGATGCCGAGCCCGGCGAGCGCCGCCGCGCGGATCACCTGCCCTTCGTTCGCATCGAGCACGCTCTTGATCGTGACCGACTGCTTCTTCGCACCATGGCGGAAATGCAGCACGTACGGATCGTTCGCGAGGTTGTAGACGAGCAGCCGGTGATCGCCCAGCGCGTCGGGCGTCGCCGGCGCGCCGTGTTTCGCCAGATACCCGGGCGACGCGGCCAGCACGCGCCGTGTCTCGGCGAGCTTGCGCACGGTGATGCCCGAATCCGCTTCGTGTTCGCGCGTGCGGATCGCCACGTCGATGCCGGCCTCGATGAAATCCGGGTAACGGTTCGCCGCGACGATCTGCACGTTCAGGTTCGGGTAGCGCCGGTGAAATTCGGGCAGCGCGGGCGCGATGTAGATCGACGCGAACGACACCGACGCGGTCACGCGCAGCGTACCGGCCGGAATGACGCTCGCTTCGTTGACGGCCGCGTCCGCTTCCGACAGCTCGTTCAGGATCGCGACACAACGCCGGTGGTACTCGTGCCCGGCGTCGGTCAGCCACAGCCGGCGCGTGGTCCGCTCGACGAGCCGGGCGCCCAGCCGCTCTTCCAGCGCGTTCAGGCAGCGGCTCGCCGCCGCGCTCGACATGCCGAGCCGCTCGGCGGCCTTCGACAGGCTGCCGAGCTCCGCCACCTGTACGAAAAACTCGATCTGCGTCCACTTGTCCATGCGTTCGATTCTTCCACCTGGCGGAGAACAAAACTCCTCCAAACCCACTTTTTTACGATTCGGGGAGGAATTAATGTTACGTCAACGCGCCATCGAACGACATCAGGAGACAAACCCCAATGCGCAATCTCAACGAAGACACCATCACGCAGGCCGTGATCGCGTCGCTCTCCGGCTGTCGCGACGAGCGGCTGCGCACGGTGATGACGAGCCTCGTCCAGCACCTGCATTCGTTCGCCCGCGAAACGAAGCTCACCGAGGCCGAGTGGCAGGCCGCGATCGGCTTCCTGACGGCCGTCGGCCGCATCACCGACGACAAGCGCCAGGAGTTCATCCTGCTGTCCGACGTGCTCGGGCTGTCGACGCTCGTGACCGCGCAGAACCATGCAAAGCCGGCCGGCTGCACGGAGGCGACCGTGTTCGGGCCGTTCTACGTCGACGGCAGCCCCGAATTCGGGATGTTCGACGACATCGCGAACGGCGCATGCGGCGAGCCGTGCTTCGTGTCAGGCCAGGTACGCGGCATCGACGGCACGCCGGTCGCGCATGCGTCGCTGGAAGTGTGGCAAGCCGACGAGGACGGCCACTACGACGTGCAGTTGCCTGGCGACGACGGGTCGGTCACGCATCGCGCGCGCGGCCGGCTGCGCAGCGGCGCCGACGGCCGCTATGCGTTCCGCTCGATCCTCGCCGAGCCGTATCCGATTCCGCACGACGGCCCCGTCGGCGCGATGCTCGATGCGCTCGGCCGCCATCCGTGGCGCCCCGCCCACCTGCATTTCATGATCGAAGCGCGCGGCTACGAAACGCTGATCACGCACGTGTTCCGCGACGGCGACCGCTATCTCGACTCCGATGCGGTGTTCGGCGTGCGTTCGACGCTGGTCGCCGACTGGGTCCGGCATGCGCCCGGCATCGCGCCCGACGGCTCGCGCATGGACACGCCGTTCTACACGCTCGACTACGACTTCGTGCTGAATCGCGCGGAGCGTGCCGCATGATCCGGCACGTCGTGATGTGGAAGGTTGCCGGCGCAACCGACCACGAACGCAGCGTCGCGCGCACCACCGTGAAGACGGCCTTCGAAAGCTTGCGCGGCCGGATTCCGGGCATGACGCACCTCGAGATCGGCGCGGATTTCAGCGCGGCCGATTACGCATGCGACCTGATCCTCGTCGCCGAATTCGAGTCGCGCGAAGCGCTCGACGGCTATGCGACGCATCCCGAACACGCCCGCGTGCGCAACGCGCTGACCGGGCTGCGCATCGCGCGCCACCAGGTCGACTACGCAACGGAGTAACGAGCACATGGACTTCCTCTACCAGGCGCGCGCCGCCCGCGTGATCTTCGGCGCGGGCAGCCTCGCGCATCTCGAACGCGAAGTGCCGGCACTCGGCGCGCAGCGCGCGATCGTGCTGTGCACGCCGGAGCAGCGCGACCTCGCCGAGCACATCGTCGAGCGGCTCGGTGCGCGCGCCGCCGGGCTGTACGACCGCGCGACGATGCACGTGCCGATGGAGATCGCCCGCGATGCGCAGGCGTTCGCCCGCTCCCGCGACGCCGATTGCGCGGTCGCGATCGGCGGCGGCTCGACGATCGGCCTCGGCAAGGCCATCGCGCTCGAAAGCGGCCTGCCGATCCTCGCGATCCCGACGACCTACGCCGGCAGCGAAATGACGCCGATCTACGGTCTCACCGAAGGCGGCATGAAGCGTACGGGCAACGACGCGCGCGTGCTGCCGAAGACGGTGATCTACGATCCCGCGCTCACGGTCACGCTGCCGGTCGAACTGTCGGTGACGAGCGGCCTCAACGCGATCGCGCATGCGGCGGAAGGGCTCTACGCGAACAACGCGAATCCGGTCATGAGCCTCGTGGCCGAGGAAGGCATTCGCGCGCTGGCGCGCGGCCTGCCCGGCGTGCGCCGCGACCCGGCCGATCTCGACGCGCGCGGCCAGGCGCTCTACGGCGCGTGGCTGTGCGGGATGGTGCTCGGCAACGTCGGCATGGCGCTGCACCACAAGCTCTGCCATACGCTCGGCGGCAGCTTCGATCTGCCGCACGCACCGACCCACACGGTCGTGCTGCCGCATGCGCTCGCATACAACGCGGCGCACGCGCCGGACGCGATGCAGCGGATCGCCCGCGCGATCGGCACGGACGACGCCGCGCGCGGCCTCTACGCGCTGGCACGCGACAACGGCGCGCCGATCTCATTGAAGGCGATCGGCATGCGGGAAGCCGACCTCGACCGCGCCGCCGACCTCGCGGCCGCGAATCCGTACTGGAACCCGCGCCCGATCGAACGCGACGGCCTGCGCGCGCTGCTGCAGGATGCGTTCGACGGCAACCTGCCCGGCTCGACGCTACGCTGAGCGCGAACACACGACAAACCAACAAACGAAACCGTCATGGAGACAACCCGCATGCATACCGAATCGAGCGCGCACGGCGAGCGCACCGTCGAACCCTGTGACGTCGCGATCGTCGGCTACGGCCCGACCGGCCTCGTCGCCGCATCGATGCTCGGCCGCGCCGGCCATCGCGTGATCGTCCTCGAACGCTGGCCGACGCCGTACGGCCTGCCGCGCCTCACGCACATCGACGGCGAAACCGCGCGGATCGTGCAGGCCAGCGCCGACGTCGATCACGCGCTGCGCAACGCGAAGGCGGTCGACACCTACCACTACCGCGACGCGAACGGCGACCTGCTGCTCGAACTGAACTGGACCGGCCGCGCGTGCGGCTATCCCGCGCACATCTCGATCTACCAGCCCGATATCGAGGATGCGATCGATGCACGCGCGAGCACGTTCCGCAACGTGACGATCCTGCGCGGCTGGGAAGTCGACACGCTGCAACAGGACGACGACGGCGTGACGCTCACCGCGCATCCGTGGCGCGGCGGCCAGGACGCGCAATGGACCGGCCAGCCGCGCACGATCCGCGCACGCTACCTGATCGGCGCGGACGGCGCGAACAGCTTCGTGCGCCGCACGCTCGGCATCGAGCGGTCCGATTTCGGCTACAACGAGCGCTGGCTCAATCTCGACTCGGAGAACAAGCGCGATCTCGGCGATGGCTGCGCGCGCACGACGATCTACTGCGACCCGGCCCGCGCGTACATGCACATGCCGATCGGCACGAAGCGCACGCGTTTCGAGCTGCGCGTGCTGCCGAACGAATCGACGGCCGACTGGGAAACCGAAGCGGCCGGCTGGAAGTGGCTCGACGATCACTACGGTTACGGACCGGACGACCTGACGCTGCTGCGCCACGTCGTCTACACGTTCGAAACGCGCATGGCCGAACGCTGGCGCGCCGGCCGCGTGCTGCTCGCCGGCGACGCCGCGCACACGATGATGCCGTACATGGGACAAGGCGCGTGCTCCGGCATGCGCGACGGCATCAACCTCGCATGGAAGCTGGATCTCGTGCTGACCGGGCGCGCGCATGCCGATCTGCTCGACACCTACGAAGCCGAGCGCCGCCCGCACGTGAGCGCGATCACGCAGATGTCGCTGTTCCTCGGGCAGATCGTCAACGAGGACGATCCGCGCAAGGTCGCCGAGCGCGACGCGGCGTTCCGCTCCGGTGCCATGCCGCCGATGCCGCCGTTCCCGAAGCTCGAGCACGGCATCGTGCACGCCGAAGCCGACGGTACGCTGCTGCCGACGACCGGCGCGCCGGCGCCGCAAGGGCGCGTCCGCCGCGGCGCGGCCGAAGGCCGCTTCGACGACGTGGTCGGCCAGGGTTTTCAGCTCGTCACGCGCGAGCACCCCGCCCGCCATCTCGACGACGCGCAGCGCGCGTTCCTCGCGCAACTCGGTTGCCACGTTGCCGTGCTGGCCGATGACGTCTGCGCGCCGGATGCGGTGATCGACGTCGACGGCGAACAGCACGCGTTCCTGCAGGCGCACGGCATCGCCGCGTACATCAAGCGGCCCGATTTCATCGTGTTCGGTTCGGTGGCCGACCTGCGCGGCCTCGGCGCACTCGTCGACGCCCTGCGCGACACGCTGCACTGGTCGCCCCGTTCCACCACGCCGGCCGCGGTGTCGGCCCCAACCGCCCACGTTTCGTGAAGGAGACGCACGCATGACGACCGAACTGTCACCGTTCGCGCTGTCGCTGCAACGCGCGATGCCCGTCACGCGCCTGCTCGATTGCGGAATGGACTACGCGGACGCCGTGGCGCTGCACGCACGCACGTCGGCCGGCGAACCATGGGACGTCGCGGCCGAAGCGCTGGCGGACGCGCAGCTCGCGCGCGCCACCCAGGCGGCGGACGCCGGCCACCTCGTCACGGCCGCCGACGCGCAGGCAATGGCCATCGCCGATCTGCTGTTCGCGCAGATGGCGTTCAATCACGACGTGCCGCGCAAGCGCGCGCTGTATGCGCGGCTCGTCGACGCGTCGTACGGCCTCGCGCGCTGGTCCGACAAACGGATCGAACGCGTCGAAGTGCCGTTCGGCGATGCGCGCCTGATCGGCTGGCTGGTTCGTCCGACGACGGAGCCCATCCGCGGCACCGTGATCGTGTTCGGCGGCCAGAGCGGCTGGGGCTTCGCGTACTGGCCGATCGCCCGCGCGCTCGCCGCGCGCGGCGTCGCGACGCTGCTTGCCGAAGGGCCCGGCCAGGGCGAGACGCGGCTCGAACAGCGGATCTTCGTCGACGTCGACACGCGCGCCGCGTACCGACGCTTCGTCGATCACGTCGCCGCGCGCGTGCCCGGGCCGATCGGTATCTGGGGCAACAGCATCGGCGGGTTGTGGGCGGCGTCGACCGCCGCATCCGACGCACGGATCGCGGCCTGTTGCGTAAACGGCGCGCTCGCGGCACCCACGCTGCTGCCGTTCCGCACGTTCGTCGAACAGGCGGCGGCGATGCTCGGCAACGACGATCCCGAGGCGGTGTCGGCGAACTTCGCGCGCATGCGCTTTTCGTCCGAACGCGACCGCATCGCATGCCCGCTGCTGGTGCTGCATGGCGGCGCGGACCCGCTGATCCGGCTCGACGATCAGCAGCCGTTTCTCGATGCGGCGACGTCCGGCGACGCGACGCTCAGGGTCTGGCCGGACGGCGAGCATACGATCTACAACCACGCATCCGAGCGCACCGCGTTCGCGTGCGACTGGTTCGTCGAGCGGCTCGCGCGGGCGTGACGACATGCGGCGGCGGACCGGGCTGCACGGCAGCCGCCGCACCGCTCAACCGCCGGTCTTGAATGCCGGCAACTGCTGCCCGAGCCGCGCGCCCATTTCCGCGCCGAGCGCCTGCAGCGCATTGAACGGCCGGACCATGACCTCGAATTCGACGATCCGGCCGTCGTCGTCGAAGCGGATCATGTCGATCCCCTTCAGCGCCTTGTCGCCGACGGTCGCACCGAACTCCAGCACGACGCTCTTGCCGTCGTCGGTCACGAACTGGCGGTGATACGTGAAGTTGTCGAGGATCGTGATCACCGTGCGCAGCGCCATCAGCAACGCGGGCGCCGGCCCGTACGGCTTGAACGCCATCGGCGAACGGAACACGGCGTCCAGATGGACGATCGATTCCAGCGCGCCGAAATCCTTGCGCTCGACCATCGCGTGCCACGCGTCGAGCGATTTCGCGACGGCGGGATGAACATTCAGCGGCGGGTGCGTCATCGCAATCTCCAGTAACGTTGTTGGACGGGGGAAGAAACGAATCGGTATCAAAGGGTCGCGGCCAGCGTCGTGCCCTGGTGAATCGCGCGCTTCGCATCGAGTTCGGCGGCCTCGTATGCGCCGCCGATCAGATGCACGCGGCATCCGGCTGCCTGCAGCTGTTCCGCCAGCTCGCGCGACGGCTCCTGCCCCGCGCAGATCACCACGTTGTCCACCGGCAGCGTCCGTTCGACGCCGTCGATCGTCACGTGAAAGCCGTCATCGTCGATGCGCCGGTACGTGACCGACGACGACATCCCCACGCCGCGCGCCTTCAGCGCCGTGCGGTGAATCCAGCCGGTGGTCTTGCCGAGCCCGTCGCCGACTTTCGACGCCTTGCGCTGCAGCAGGTGCACTTCCCGCGCGGCCGGTTCGGGCCGCGCGGCGCCCAGCCCGCCGGCATTCGCATACGATCGATCGACGCCCCATTCGCTGAAGAACCGGTCCGCGTCGCCATGCTCGCCGCGATCGCGATGAACGAGATATTCCGCGACGTCGAAGCCGATACCGCCCGCGCCGACGATCGCGACGGAGTTGCCGACGGCCTTGTCGTCGCGCAGCACGTCGAGATAGCCGAGCGCCTTCGGATGACCGACACCGTCGATCGGCGGCGTGCGCGGCACGATGCCGGTCGCGATCACCACTTCGTCGAATTCACCCTGCAACAGCATCTCGGCCGTCGCACGCGTATCGACGTGCAGCGCGATGCCGCGCAGTTCGATCTGCCGGCGGAAATAGCGCAGCGTCTCGTTGAACTCCTCCTTGCCGGGCACCTTCCTCGCGAGATTGAACTGACCGCCGATCTCGGCGCCCGCTTCGTACAGCGTGACCGCGTGACCGCGCTCGGCCACCGTGACCGCGAAGCCAAGGCCCGCCGGCCCGGCGCCGACCACCGCGATCCGCTTGCGGCGCGGCGCGGGCGCGATCACGAGCTCGGTTTCATGACACGCACGTGGATTCACGAGACACGACGTGATCCTGCCGCTGAACGTATGGTCGAGGCACGCCTGGTTGCAGCCGATGCACGTGTTGATTTCGTCCGCGCGCCCTTCCCGCGCCTTGCGGACGAATTCGGCATCGGCGAGGAACGGCCGCGCCATCGACACCATGTCGCAATAGCCGTCGGCGAGCAGTTGCTCGGCGACTTCCGGGGTATTGATCCGGTTGGTCGCGACGAGCGGAATGCCGATCTTGCCCATCAGTTGCCGCGTCACCCACGCATACGCGGCGCGCGGCACCTTGGTCGCGATGGTCGGGATGCGCGCCTCGTGCCAGCCGATGCCGGTATTGAGGATCGTCGCGCCGGCCGCCTCGATCGCCCGCGCGAGCCGGATCACCTCGTCGAGCGTGGAGCCGCCTTCAACGAGATCGAGCATCGACAGCCGATAGATGACGATGAAGTTCGCTCCCACACGCTCGCGCACGCGCCGCACGATCTCGACCGCGAAGCGGATGCGGTTGTCGTACGCGCCGCCCCACGCATCGTCGCGATGGTTCGTGCGCGCGGCGATGAATTCATTGATCAGGTAGCCCTCGGAGCCCATGATCTCGACCCCGTCGTAGCCCGCATGCTGCGCGAGCGCCGCGCATCGCACGAAATCGGCGATCGTCTCGTCGACCTCGTCGCTCGTCAACGCATGCGGCGTGAACGGGTTGATCGGCGCCTTCAGCGCGCTCGGCGCCGCGAGCGCCGGGTGATACGCATAACGCCCGAAATGCAGGATCTGCAACGCGATGCGGCCGCCCTCCGCCTGCACCGCGCGCGTCACGACGCGATGCCGTTCGGCGTCCGCTTCGGTCGTCAGCATCGCGCCGCCGGGCGCCGGACGGCCGCGCTCGTTCGGCGCGAAGCCGCCCGTGACGATCAGGCCAGCCTCGCCGCGCGCGCGCTCCGCATAGAACGCGGCCATCCGCTCGAAGCCGTTCGGCGCTTCCTCCAGGCCGACGTGCATCGACCCCATCAACACGCGGTTCCTGAGTGACGTGAAGCCGAGTTCGAGCGGAGTCGTCAAATGCGGATAACGGGAAGCCATCGGGTGTCTCCATGTTTATGCAACAAGTTGCATTGATGGTAGCCCGCCACCTTTGTTTATGCAACATGTTGCATAAACATGCGTTCACCATTTGTGCTGCGGCCCCGATATGGCAAGATGCGGTTCATTCCGCCGCTGCCTCGATCCGACATGTCCCTGCCGCACGCGCTTCTCACCGCCCTCGCCGAACGCCCCGGTTCGGGGTCCGAGCTCGCCGACCGTTTCGATCGCTCGATCGGCTACTTCTGGCAGGCGACGCACCAGCAGATCTATCGCGAACTCGGGCGTCTCGAGGAAATGGGCTGGATCGAATCGCTGCCCGCCGAGTCCGGTCGCGGCCGCAAGCGCGCGTACCGGATCCTGCCGGCCGGCAAGAAGGAATTGCGCCGCTGGATCGCCGAACCGGAAGATCCGACGCCGCTGCGCGAGGCGCTGATGGTGCGTCTGCGCGCGGAAGCCGTGCTCGGGCCGGCCGGCCTCGAGCACGAGATCCGGCGGCGCATCGCGCTTCATCAGGAAAAGCTGGATCTGTATCTGCAGATCGAGGCGCGCGACTTTGCGACGGCCGGCGATCCGGCGGCCGGCGATCCGGCGGCTGGCGCTCCGGCGGCCGGCGATTCACGCACGAAGCGGCTGCAGCATCTGGTGCTGCAGGCCGGCATCGCGAACGAGCGGTTCTGGGTCGAGTTTTCGCAGCATGCGCTCGAGACGCTGCGCCTGCCGAAGGACTGAAGCCGCTGACGCAGGACGGGCGGCGTTCGTTTCAGCGCCGCGCGGCACCGCGTGCTCGCCTGCATAGTCCGGCGTGGTGGCAGCGGGTCGCGCCGCCCTTCGCCGTCATGAAGAAGCGGCCGCGCGGCCTGCATGGCGTCGCCGCGCGGCGAAACCGGATCACGCGTCCGGAAAAATCACGACCTTGCCCTTCACCTGCCGGTTCGCCATCCGCGCGATCGCGTCGGCCGCGCCGGCCAGCGACACGCGCTCGGTGATCGCGGGCCGCACCTTGCCGGCCGCGAACCATTCGGCGAGCAGCCGCATGTTCGCGGCATGCTGCGCCGGGTCGCGCCGCACCGCATCGCCCCAGAACACGCCGAGAATGTCGCGCTCCTTCAGCAGCGCGAGGTTCAGCGCGATCTTCGGGATCTCGCCGGCCGCGAAGCCGACCACGAGGAACCGGCCGCGCCATGCGGTCGCACGCAGCGCCGCTTCGCTGCTGGCGCCGCCCACCGGATCGTAGACGACGTCGGCGCCGCGCCCGCCGGTCAGCTCGTCGACGCGGCGGCGCAGGTCTTCGGTCGCATAGTCGATCGTCTCGTCGGCGCCGGCTTCACGGCACAGCGCGAGCTTGTCCGCGCTCGACGCCGCCGCGATCACGCGCGCACCGAGCGCTTTCGCGATCTCGATCGCGGCGATCCCGACGCCGCCCGCCGCGCCCAGCACGAGCAGCGTCTCGCCCGCCTGCAGGCGCGCACGCTGCTGCAACGCGTGCAGCGACGTGCCGTACGCGAGCACGAGCGCCGCGCCCTGCTCGAACGTCATCCCCGGCGGCAGCGCGGCGAGCTGGTGCGCGTCGGCCACGCAGTATTCCGCGAACCCGCCGTGCCCGGTGAACGCCATCACCGAATCGCCGGGCCGCCACGCGGTGACGCCATCGCCGACCGCGTCGATCACGCCGGCAAACTCGGCGCCCGGCGAGAACGGCAGCGCCGGTTTCACCTGATACAGCCCCTGGACGATCAGCGCGTCGGGGAAATTGAGCGATGCCGCCTTCACCTGGATCCGGACCTGCCCGGCCGCCGGTTCGGGAATCGCGACATCTTCGATACGCAAGCGGTCGATCGGGCCGAATGCGGTACACAACAGGGCTTTCATGCGCTTCTCTCCTTGCCCGGCGTGGCCGGGCATCGGTATGGTCCGCGGGCGCCCCCGCGCGGCCGGTTCACGACGCGCGCGCGATGGCCGTCGGCATCCGCGCGCTCGTCGATATTCCGGAATGTCGTTGAAGCCACGTTCAGAACCACGCGTCGCGCATGTCGAGCGTGGTCGTGTCGACGCTCGACAGCAGGTCGAGCTGTGCATCCACCTTCGGCAGTTCCCAGCGGAAGAAGTAGCGGGCCGCCGCGCGCTTGCCGTCGTGGAAATCGCCGTCGTGCCCGTGCGCGGCGAGCGTCACGTCGAGCCACAGCCAGGCGACGACGAGATGGCCGAACGCTTCGAGATACACGCTCGCGTTCGCGAGCCGCGTCTGCGGATCGCCGATCGCGCTCAACTGGCGTGTCACGTCGCCCAGCCGCGCCCAGCGCCGGGCCAATGCCTCGGCCTGCTCGCGCATGCCGGCATCCAGCGCTCGCGCACGCTCGACGGTCGCGCCGATCCGTGCATCGAGCGCGCGCAGCGACGCGCCGTCGTCCTGGCTCACCTTGCGGCCCAGCAGATCGAGCGCCTGGATGCCGTGCGTGCCTTCGTGAATCGGATTCAGGCGGTTGTCGCGATAGAGCCGTTCGACCGCGTAGTCGCGCGTATAGCCGTAACCGCCGTGCACCTGGATCGCGAGATCGTTCGCGGCAACGCACCACTGCGACGGCCAGCTTTTCGCGATCGGCGTCAGGATGTCGAGCAGGCGCGCGGCATCGGCGCGCACCGCCGCATCGTCGTGCGCGCGCGCTTCGTCGACAAGTTTCGCGCAGTACAGGATCAACGCGAGCCCGCCTTCGACGTAAGCCTTCTGCGCGAGCAGCATGCGCCGCACGTCCGGATGATCGACGATCGGCGCCTGCGGCGCGGCCGCATCCTTGCCGGCCGGCCCGAGCGGGCGCCCTTGCGGACGGTTGCGCGCATAGTCGAGCGCGTGCAGATAACCGGTGTAGCCGAGCGCCACCGCACCCGCGCCGACGCCGATGCGCGCCTCGTTCATCATGTGGAACATGTAGGCCAGCCCATGATTCGGCTGGCCGACCAGATAACCGATCGCGCCCGCACGCCCTGCCGGACGGTAACGCGTCCCTTCGCCGAAATTCAGCAGGCAGTTGGTCGTGCCGCGATAGCCCATCTTGTGGTTCAGCCCGGCGAGCACGACGTCGTTGTGCTCGCCGTTCGCATCGCCATCGGCGCCCGTCAGGAACTTCGGCACGATGAACAGCGAGATGCCGCGCGTGCCGGGTTGCAACCGACCATGTTCGTCGGGAATCTTCGCGAGCACGAGGTGGACGATGTTCTCCGCCAGCTCGTGCTCGCCGCCGGATATCCACATCTTGTTGCCGGTCAGCCGGTAGCGCGGGCCGAGCGGCGAATCGCATTCGAAATCGGCGCGCGTCGCGATGTCGGACAGCGACGAGCCGGCTTGCGGCTCGGACAGGCACATCGTGCCGAGGAAACGCCCTTCCAGCTCGGGGCGCGCGAACGCGTCGATCTGCGCGGCGCTGCCGTGCGCGACGAGCAGGTTCGCATTGGCGACGGTCAGGAACGGATACGCGGCCGTCGCGATGTTCGCGGCCTGGAAGAACAGGAACGACGCGGCTTCGACCAGCTTCGGCAAGCGCATGCCGCCGAGCGCTTCGTCATGCCCCGCGGCGATCAGCCCGGCGTCCGCGAACGCGCGCACGGCCGGTTCGACTTCCGGGATCAGCGTCACGCGTTCGCCGTCGAACCGCGGCTCGTCGCGATCGCCGCGCGCCGCATGCGGCGCGAACAGGTCTTCGGCGATCCGCTCGCTGGTGTCGAGCACCGCGTCGAAGGTCTCGCGACTATGCTCCGCGTAACGCGGCAGCGCGACGAGCGCTTCGGCGTCGAGCCAGTCGTACAGCAGGAACGCGAGATCGCGTCGCGACATCAACAGGCTCATCGTGCTGCCTCCCGGGGTGCCGGCCGTGTCAGCCGAATGAAGGGTTGCGTGGCTCCAAGTGCTGGCAGGAATTTAGCACGGTCGTTCGCAAACGACAACGACGAACACGCTAGTCCGCGTAGCCGGGATCGCGCCGATCGAGCCGGCGCAGCAGCCCGGGCCAGACGAGCGCCCCGGCGCCCATCCCGCGCGTGACCGCGGCGATCTGCTGTTTGATGCCGTCGAGAATCGGCTGCGCGATTGGCAGCAGCGCCGAGCCGCCCGCCTGCGCGCGGACCTGGATCATGCAGGCCGCTTCGAAGAAGTACATCGCGACGAACGCATCGGCCGGCGTCGCACCGACGGTCAGCAGCCCGTGATTGCGCAGCATCAGGTTCGTATTGCTGCCGAGGTCGCGCACGAGGCGCGCCTTCTCGCCCTCGTCGAGCGCGATGCCCTCGTAGTCGTGATAGCCGAGCGACGCGAGCACGCCGAGCGACTGCTGTGACAGCGGCAGCAAGCCCGCTTCCTGCGCCGAGACGGCCACACCGTTGATCGAATGCGTATGCATCACGCATTGGGCATCGTCGCGGGCCGCATGCACCGCGCTGTGGATCGTGAAGCCGGCCGGGTTGATCTCGTACGGCGATTCGGACACCTTGCGGCCGTCGAGATCCACCTTGACCAGCGACGACGCCGTGATCTCGTCGAACATCATCCCGTACGGGTTGATCAGGAAGTGGTGCTCCGGGCCGGGCACGCGCGCGGAAATATGGGTGAACACGAGATCGTCCCAGCCGAACAGCGCGGTGAGGCGATACGCGGCCGCCAGGTTGACGCGCGCCTCCCATTCGGCGGGGGAAACCGTCTGCTTCACACTGACATCGGATGAGGCCACGTCACACTCCTTGTTCAAGGGGTCGATGCAAACCGGGCCGCACGATGCGGCCCGGCGCGGGACAGAGGTTGCGTCAACCAGCCTGCGGTTTCGCGAGCTGATCGGCCACCGGCAGGCTGCGGATTCGCGTGCCGGTCGCCGCGAAGATCGCGTTGGTCAGCGCCGGCGCGACGGGCGGCAGGCCCGGTTCACCGACCCCGCCGAGCGGCGTCGCGAAGTCGTCGGGCGCCACCAGATGCACGCGGATTTCACGCGGCGCCTCGTTCATTCTCAACACCTGGAAGCCGTTGAAGTTGCTCTGCTCCGGGTGGCCGTCCTTGAACGTGATCTCGCCGTGCAGCGCAATGCCGAGCCCCATCACCACCGCGCCCTCGAGCTGCGAGCGCACCCGTTCCGGATTGACCTGCGGCCCGCAGTCGATCGCGATGTCGACGCGCGGCACCGAGATCTTGCCGTCCGCGTCGACCTGCACCTCGCACACCGCGGCCGTGTACGACACGAAGCTGCGATGCGCGGCGATCCCGAGCCCATGCCCGTTCGGCAGCGTGCGGCCCCAGCCGGCTTCGCGCGCGACCGTCTCGACCACGCGTCGCAGCCGCCCCGTATCGACCGGATACAGCGCGGGATCCTCGCCGTAGTTCACGTTCTTCACCGTGATGTGCGGCTCGAAACGCCGAGCGGGCCCGATCAGCTCGAGCAGGAAATCCTTCGGATCGCGGCCGGCCGCGTGCGCAAGCTCCGACACGAAACTCTGGATGCCGAACGCATGCGGGATGTTGTACACCGAGCGGAACCAGCCGATCCTCGTGTGCGCTTCCGCGGCCGGATTCTCGAGCCGCACGTTCGGAATCGCGAACGGCAGATCCGCGATGCCTTGCGCGAGCTCGCCCGGCTGCTCGTGCACGACGCCGGCCCGGAACGTCGACTGGATCGACGGCGCGACCGTGCGATGCTGCCACGCGACCACCTTCCCCGATGCATCGATCCCGCCGTCGAACGCTTCGAGCGACACCGCGTGGAAGTAGTCGTGCGCGATGTCGTCCTCGCGCGTGAAGGTCAGCTTCACGGGCGCGCCGACCGCCTTCGACAGCAGCGCGGCTTCCACCACGTAGTCGGGCTTCGACTTGCGGCCGAAGCCGCCGCCCAGCAGCGTCACGTTGACCGTCACGCGCTCCGCCGGCAAGCCGAGCGCCTTCGCGAGCTCGTCGCGCGTGGTCTGCGGCGCCTGCGTGCAGGTCCATACCTCGCAGCGGCCGTCGGCCACGCGCGCGACGGCCGCGGGCGGCTCCATCGTCGCGTGCGCGAGATGCGGGACGTAGTAGGTCGCGCGTACGCGTTTCGCGGCGCCGGCGAGTGCGGCCGCCACGTCGCCGTCGTTGCGGATCACGTCGCCCGGCTGCGCGGCAGCCGCTTCGAGCGTCTTGCGATATTCGGTCGAGTCGTAGCCCGCGTTGGGTCCGTGCTTCCAGTCGATCTTCAACTGCGCGCGCGCCTGGATGGCCGTCCACGTATCGCGCGCGATGACGGCCACGCCGCCGAGCGGCTGGAAGCCGGATGGCAGCGGCGTCGCCGCCAGTTGCACGACCTTGACGACGCCCGGCAGCTTCCCGGCGGCCGACGCGTCGAACGACGCCACCGTATCGCCGTAGGCCGGCGGCCGCGCGACGACCGCATACAGCATGCCGTCGAGCCGCGTATCGATTCCGTACTGCGCCCGGCCGCCGACGATGTCGCGTCCGTCGATCAGCGCCGTCTTGCCCTTGCCGATATAGCGGAATTCGGCCGGCGCCTTCAACGGCACGCTTTTCGTATCGGGCACCGGCAGCGCGGCCGCCTTCGCGGCCAGTTCGCCGAAGCCGAGCTTGCGCCCGCTCTTCGAGTCGACGACCTCGTGCACCGTCACCTTCACCTGGCGCACGTCGACGCCCCATTCGCCGGCGGCTGCCTGCGCGAGCATCGTGCGCGCGGCCGCCCCGGCACGGCGCAGCGCGGCGAAGCTCTGGCGCAGGCTGCGCGACCCGTCGGTGTTCTGGTTGCCGTAGCGCGGCTCGTCGCCGACCGCTTGCGCGACCTTCACGCGCGCCCAGTCCGCGCCCAGTTCGTCGGCCACCACGAGCGCCACGCTCGTGCGCACGCCCTGCCCCATCTCGGAGCGGATGCAGGTCACCGTGACGGTGCCGTCCGGTGCGATCGCAACGAACAGGTTCGGATCGTCGCGCAAGCCGTGCGGCATCCCGGCACCGCCATACTGCGGATTCGCGCTGATGGGCGGCTGCACCGGCGCGGCCGCCCGAGCGAGCGACGGCACGCCGAACGCGAGCAGCAGCCCGCCGGACGCGAAGCCGAACAGCAGCGCGCGGCGGCTTTCGTTGTGGACGGAGAGTTCGGGCGCGCTCATGCGGCACCTCCGCGGCGCACGGCCAGCCGGATCGCGGCACGAATGCGCGTATAGGTGCCGCAGCGGCAGATGTTGCCGGACATCGCATCGTCGATGTCGGCGTCGGTCGGATGGGGATTGGTCTTCAGCAGCGACGCGGCCTGCATGATCTGCCCGGACTGGCAGTAACCGCATTGCGCGACGTTCAGTTCCTGCCACGCCTGCTGCAGCGGATGCGTGAGATCCGCCCACAGCCCCTCGATCGTCGTCACGCGCTTGCCCGACGCCGCCGCGACGGGCGTGATGCACGCGCGGATCGCCACGCCGTCGAGATGCACGGTGCACGCACCGCACAGCGCCATCCCGCAGCCGAACTTGGTGCCGGTGTGGCCGAGCACATCGCGCAGATACCAGAGCAACGGCATGTCGGGATTGCCGTCGAAGTGCTGCTCGCTACCGTTGACGGTCAGCGTGATCATCGTTCACCTCCTGGTTGCGATGCCCGCCGGGCAGGCATCGAGTGGGGATTCGAACGGCGCGGCGCACATTCCGAACGACCAGGCAGGCGTGGCGCCGTTTCGTCGACCGTGTCGCGTGCAGGCACGGCCGGGCGGATGCTGCGAACGATGCCGTCGGCCGGTTGCCCGCGCAACCTTTCGACGCCATTCCGGCCAGCCGCTCGTCCGCATGAATCGCCGTCCGCATTATCGAGCCATTTCGGATTTGATGTCGGATCGGCGCGGTTCGAGCGTTTCAGGCAAACGGCACGGGAATTCGGCCGGAAACGGCATGCGTCGCCGGCCGATCGCGCCACGCGCCGACCGCTCCTTCAGTCGACCAGCACCACCGGCTTGCCCGAGAACCGCCGCTCCCGCAGCCCTTCCAGTTGCGCCGGCAACTTCCCGAAGTCGCCGGTGACGCGTGCTTCGGGTTGCATCCGGCCGTTCGCGATACCGGCGAGCAGCATGCTGCCCGCCGCGGTCGTCTCGAGCCACGCCGCATCGTCGCCATAGGTGTGCAACGCATTCAGCGCGACTTCATGAAGCGACGCGCTCGACGTGAACGGCGGTAGCGGCGGCGTGTCGAAGCGCCCCTGGATGCACACGATATGCCCGTTCGCGGCCACGGCAGGTGCCCAGCAGGCCGCATGCCGCGCATCGACGCTGTCAAACACCGCATAGAAACGCCGGGCCAGTTCGGGCATCGCGCCGATCGTTGCATCGACGGGACCCGGCAGGCAATGGCTTGCCCCGCGCTCGCGCAGGCGCTCCCAATGTCGTTCGTGGCTCGATACCGACACCACGAACCCGCGAGCGGCGGCGATCTGCACCAGGTAGTTGCCGACCGCGCCGCCTGCACCGCTCACGAGGATTTCCCTCGCCGCGCGGCACGGCACCTTCTCGAGCGCCTGCCATGCGGTCAGCGCCGGGCACGGAACGCTCGCCGCCGTTTCGAAATCGAGCGTGTCGGGCACCGTCAGCAGCACGCCGGCCGCAACCGGTGTGTATTCCGCGAAACTCCCGTGCTCGCCGAGCGCCTGATGATAGGCGACGCGGCGACCCAGCAGGTGGCGCATCGCGTCGTCCGCGGCCGCGACCACCGTGCCCGCGCCATCGACGCCGGGCACATGGCCGGGGCGCCAGTTCACGAGCGCGCCGCCGAGCACTTTCCAGTCGACCGGATTGAGGCCGATCGCGTGATTGCGGACCAGCACCTGGCCGGGTTTCAGTCCCGGCATTTCCCGTTGTTCGAGACGCAACTGCGCGGGATGCCCGCTGCCTTGCCAGGTCCACGCGCGATAGCGGGCCGGCAACGAGGCTTGATGAGTGGATTGAGTCATGGGGGAATGGCAGGGTGTGACACACGACGGGCGCTCGGCGATCGCGTGCAAGTGCAAGGAGCCCGCATCGGATTTCGTCGCGTCGATGCGATTTCCGGAAGATGCGGGTGGGATATCCGCTGAAGTATCCGTGCGCGGCGCCGTTTCGCGAAAGAGGCTTCCCGCGAAAACACTTTTGAATGCATCGGGAAAATGGGTTCCGGGTCGCGCACAGGCAAGCATCCGGCCGACCTCGCGGCCGGACCGGATGCTTGACGCCTGCGTCGAACGCGCCGGAAGGCGCTACCGCGCGCCCTTCCTCACGGCGACCGCAATGCCTGCAATCCGAGCGTGAGCGCGTTGAACGGCATTTCCGCAGCGCCCATCGAGAAACTCGTCGTCTTCGTCGGCACGCCGGGCGTGCGCATCAGCGCGTGAACGATCCGCTCGCTCGCATGGCCGTCACCGTACGGATTGCTCGCGCGCGACATTTCCTCGTAAGCGCTCTCGCTGTCGAACAGACGCGACGCCTCCCATACGATCCTGTCCTGATCGGTGCCGACGAGCCGCGCGGTGCCGGCCTGAATCGCCTCGGGCCGCTCGGTCGTCTCGCGCGTGACCAGCACCGGCTTGCCGAGCGCCGGCCCTTCTTCCTGAATGCCGCCCGAATCCGTGATGATGAAATAGGCGCGCGACATCAGGAAGACGAACGAAAGATATTCCTGCGGCTCGATCAGGTAGATATTGGGGACGTCGCCGAGCCGCGCGCGCGCCGGTTCCCTCACGTTCGGATTCAGGTGCAGTGGATAGACGAACTGCGCATCGCGATAGCGGTTCGCCAGCGTGCACAGGGCGTCGCAGAAATGCCGGAACGGTTCGCCGAAACTTTCGCGGCGATGGCCGGTGATCAGCACGACGCGTCGCGACGGTTCGAGAAACGGGAAGTACGCGGCGACCTTGTCCGACAGCGCGGTGGTGCGATCCAGCATGCGCTTGACCTCGTGCAACGCGTCGATCACGGTATTGCCGGTCAGCGAGACCGCGCCGCCCGGCACGCCTTCGCTCAGCAGGTTGTCGCGCGCCTGCCCGGTCGGGGCGAAATGCCAGGACGACACCGCATCGGTCACGCGGCGATTCAGTTCCTCCGGCCACGGCGACCAGATGTCGCCGCTGCGCAAGCCGGCCTCCACGTGCCCGACCGGCAGATAGCGATAGAACGCCGCGAGGCTGACCGCGAGCGTGGTCGTCGTATCGCCGTGCACCAGCACGACGTCCGGCCGCAGTTCGTCGAAGACCATGCCGATCGCCTGGAGAATGCCGGTCGTCACGTCGGTCAGCGTCTGGCTTTGCCGCATCAGGTTGAGATCGTAGTCGGGCTTGATGTCGAACAGCGTCAGCACCTGGTCGAGCATTTCGCGATGCTGCGCGGTCACGCATACGCGGGCGTCGACATCCGCTTGCGCCTTCAATGCGCGCACCAGCGGCGCCATCTTGATGGCCTCCGGCCGGGTCCCGAACACAAGCAAGATCTTCTTCATCGTTGTCCTCGTTTAGCCACTGCGCGCCTGGCGATCCTGCACGTGGCGCGAAGCATGTATTCGGGCGGCGCATCGCGTACTCGCACGCGCTCGACACGCGGCGATGCTGCGGGGCGAGCGCGCCACCTCGTCCGCGCGGTCCGGGCCGCGCGAATCGTCGTACTACCGGCGTCCCGTTGCACTGGATCGATCACGTCATGAGCGGTTCCTCGCTGTGTCGAGCATTACGTCCTCCCACTACAGCAATATTCAAACCAGCGGGCCCGCATCCCGGCCCGCTTCGCTCAGCGGCCGTCGCGTGCGGACGGCGTGTTGCGGAATGTTTCACAACTGCTACGGGCGCTCGCCTCGCCGGATCGACACGACAACGATAAACAGCCGGACGCTCAACCGATCCGTCTGACGACGTCGTCCGACGAATCGTGCACGCATGTCGAACCACCGAGACGCAGCGAATCTGCGGCATCTTTCGACGCGCGTTGCGTCATCTCGATTCGCCACTTTCGTCTGTGCACTGTGCGGCGCGCACGCGAGCGTCGGCCACCTACGCACGCGCAGGATTTCTCCGACACGCGACGGCGCTTGCGTCACACGAATCGGTGCGCGGGAAATGTTGCGTATGTGTAACGCGGCCAAAAACCGGAAAATACATCGGAGTCCGGTCTATTTGTCTCACATGAAACCGGCGTCGGTTTCGATCACCACACCAACGCGCGTGCGACGAATGAAGCGCGACGATCAGTCATGCAAGCTTCACCCGGCAAGGCGCCACCGATGGATGCGAAGCCCCCCGCCGTGCGAGGTGCTCTACGCACGCAACCGACCGTATGGGGTCGAATGCGACGCGTGCACACTGATTCGTCAGTGAATCAAAACCCGCCGCCCGCGCGACTTCCGCATTCGCTTCCTTCGCGTCGATCCTTGCTGCGCGCGGCATCCCGACAGATGGCTCACGCCTTGCTTAATGTCAGACAGGTGCGTCCCGAAGCACTCGCACGGCAGCAGACAGACGGGGACGCCAAAGCAACGAAGCCGGGAGGCGACGCGACGCGTTCGTCCGGGGCGACCGACAATCGCCCGCCACGACCCACGCGCCACGGCTTCCCATTGACGTCCGCGCGATCCACGGAGCGCCTTCAGCTCTCATCGGTCGTCGTCGCGGGCACGGGGACCAGGACATGAAGAAAACGCGGGCGGCGTCACTCTGCGAACAAGGCATCCTGCTGCTGATCGTGCTTGCCTGCTCGCTGATCGTCCGCGACACCGCATCGCAGGCGATCGCCGAACCGGTCCGGTTCGGCGTGCCCGCCGTCAACGCCGCCAACGCGGCAAACACCGGGCTCGCAATGGAACGCACCGCGCTCGACAGCGTGACGTTCTCGCTCGCCGCACCGGCCTCGCCCGATCCGGATGCGTCGCTCGAACCGCCGCCGGCCGGCACGCCGAGCATCACGTTCGATCCCGAGCTGCTGCTGATGCCGTGCGTGGCGTACCTGTGGCTGTTCACGCTGTTGACGTGCGGGTATGCCGCGCGGCACTACCTGTTCAGCCTCGACCGCCTGTTCAAGCCGCAGCACGCGCCCTACCGCGCGATGACCCACGGCGATTGGCCGCGGCTCACGGTCTTCGTCGCCGCCCACAACGAGGAAACCGTCATCGTCGATTGCCTGATGGCGCTGCTGGCCACGACCTACCCGCGCGACCGGCTGACGATCATCCCGGTCAACGACCGCTCGACCGACAACACGCGCGTGCTGATCGACGAAGTCCGCGCACTCGCGCCCGAACTGATCCAGCCGTTTCATCGCGAGACCGGCAAGCCGGGCAAGGCAGCCGCGCTGAAGGATGCGCTGCGCTTCATCCGCGGCGACATCATGGTGGTATTCGACGCCGACTACCTGCCGCGGCCGGGGTTGCTGAAGGAACTCGTCGCGCCGTTCTTCGATCCGGAAGTCGGCGCGGTGATGGGCCGCGTCGTGCCGCAGAACGCGGACAGCAACCTGCTCGCGCGGCTGCTCGATCTCGAGCGCGCGGGCGGCTACCAGGTCAACCAGCAAGCCCGCAACAATCTCGACCTGGTGCCGCAGTACGGCGGCACGGTCGGCGGCATCCGCAAGGGTGCGCTCGACGCCGTGGGCGGCTGGTGCGACGACACGCTCGCCGAAGATACCGACATGACCTACCGCCTGCTGCTGAGCGACTGGCGCACGGTCTATCTGAACCACGCCGAATGCTATGAGGAAGTACCGGAGCGCTGGGCCGTCCGCGCCCGGCAACTGACGCGCTGGGCGAAGGGGCACAACCAGACGATGTTGCGCTACCTGTTGCCGGTGCTGCGCAATCCGCTGATCTCGCGGCGCTGCCGGCTCGACGGCGCCCTGCTGCTCGGCGTGTTCACGATGCCCGCGCTGCTCGCGATCGCGTGGAGCGCCGCGCTCGCGCTCTACCTGTTCAACGGCGTCAATTCGACCGCGCTCGGCCTGCTCCTGTCGCTGTTCGCGCTGTTCTCGTTCAGCACCTTCGGCAACTTCGGCGTGTTCTTCGAGATCGTCGTCGCCGCGCGGCTCGACGGCCGCGCGACGCGCCTGCGGCTCGTACCGGTCAACGTCGTCGGCTTTTGCGTGACGATTGCGGCGGTCGTCGCCGCGCTATGGGGGCTCGCGCTCGACGCCGCGTTCCGCCGCGAACTGAAATGGGACAAGACCGAGCGTTTTCGCCGGCAATTGAAACCGGAGCGATGAGCGATGACGACCTTCAATGTGATGGTGCCGGTGGCCGGCGTGCTCACCCTGCCGTTCCTGCCGATGCTGCACGAACTGATCCGGCGCAGCGACGTCGCAGCATTGCCGATCGGCGACGGGCCATTCGTCGATCAGGCGCTGCTGGCCGCGCGCTGGCACGACGCGCTGCGCGCGCACGCGGCCGGCACGCCGTCGGCGGATGCGGCCGCCACACCGCCGTGGCAAGCGCTCGGCCTGGCCGTGCAGCATGCGGACGCGATCCACGTCGCACGGGACACACATCGCGACGACGTGCTTTACGCCGATCGCACGATCACGCTCGACGACGGCGCGCGGGCCGCGTACGCGTTCGCCGACGAGCGCATCGACATTCGTGCCGGCGCGACGATCGGCACGCTCGCGCATGCACCGCTGATCGACGTCGACGGCGCGGTACTGCGCGGCGTCGTGGTCGGCGACACGGTGCATCTGCACGGCGCCGGCGGCTTCGCGTGCCTGTATGGCGAGCCGCTCGTGTTCGGCGCGGCGCCCGGCGCGCGGCCCGCGGACCCGCAGGCCGCCCCGCGCCGCGCGATCTCGCTGACCCGCCACTTCGCGTCGCTGCCGCATCGCTTCCTGCACGGCCGTTACCTGGTGCCGTGCGACGTCCGCCTGCCCGCGCACACGGTCGTGCAAGGCAACCTGATCGTCGAAGGCACGCTCGTACTCGGCGAAGGCTGCGTGCTGCGCGGCAGCGTCAAGGCGCATCGCGTCGAGCTCGAACGCCACGCGTTGCTGCATGGCGCGGTATTCGCGCGCGACGATGTGTTGCTCGCCCACGCGAGCTGCATCGACGGCGTCGTGTCGGCCGGCGGCCTGCTGCGGCTGACGGGGGCGCGCATCGGCGTCGCCGGTCATCCGGTCAGCGCGTGCGCGCGCGACGTCTCGGTCGTCAATCATGCCTGCGTGCATGGCGATCTCGTCGCGTGGCGCAGCGGCTGGTTCCACACATCCCGTTAAGGAGCGCCTCATGTCCGATCGCCCCAGCCATCGCGGCCCGCGCGTGCCGGTTGCCACCCTCGCGATGCTGTGCGGCGTCGCCTTCGGCGCGCCCGCGGCGCTGGCGGAGCAGCCGGACGATGCCGCCGCCGTGCCCGCCGTGCAGCCCCCGGACCCCGCGACCGTCATCACGCCACGGATGCGCGACGAATCGATGTTCGTGCGCGTGGACGCCGAAGGCCTGCCGGACGGCGTGCCGCTCGCCGAGTTCACGCCCGAGGATACGAACCGGCCACCGCTGCCCGACGCCATCGTCACACATGCGCAGGCGCCGCAGGAATCGCACACCGAACTGTCGCTCGGCTATTCGAGCGCGCACCTGACGCACGGCTATGGCGACTGGTACGGCGTGCATCTGCGCGGCGTCTATCAGGACGGCGTGCGCACCGTGCTCGGCGAACTGGCGCAATTGCACCGCTTCGGCGAGAACACGCAGCTCGGCGCGCTGACCTACGTGCAGAACCTCGGGCCCGACTGGTTCGGTGGAATCGGCTTTTCCGGCACCACGTCGGGCACGATCCTGCCGAGCGCGCGCGTCGACCTGTCGCTCAACCGCAAGCTATTGTCCGATCGTTCGCTGGTCGTGTCGCTGGGCGCCGGCTACGCATGGAACCGCAGCGGCCACCGCGATCAGCTCTATCACGCCGGCGTGATCTGGTATGCATTGCCGAAGTGGATTTTCGAGGCGGGCGCGAACTATACGGTCGATTCACCGGGCTCGGTCAAGGCACCTGCGTACTACGGCGCCGTCACCTACGGCGAAGTCGGCAAGAGCGTGATCGTGCTGCGCGGCGGGTTCGGCCGCGAAGCGTATCAGGTCACCGGGTCCGGCTCGCAGATCGCGGATTTCCGCAGCCACGAGATCACCGCGAAATGGCGCTACTGGTTCACGCGCAAGTGGGGCACGCAACTCGAATTCGACTATTACCACAACCCGTACTACTCACGGATCGGCGGCGAGCTCAGCGTGTTCTATCGCTGGTGAGCGGGCGGACGCCATGCCCACGCATCCCGTCCGTCCTCCCGTCGACCGTTCGCTGCGCACCCACGCGTACCCGCAGCGCTGGCTGTCGTCGATCGCGCTGCTGACACCCGCGCTGTACGCGTCGCTGTGGTTCGGACTGCCGCTGGCGTGGCGCTACTGGCGCGCGGTCATGGCATGGGGCGCGCAGCAGATCGATCCGGCGCTGCACGTGATCGTGCTCGGTTATCCACCCGACGCGCCACGCGTGCCGCTGCTGTCGATCGACGTCGCGGCCCGCCTGCCGGGCGGCACGCTGCTGCTGGCCACCGCCGCGCTGTGCGCGATCGGCTTCGCCGCCTCGTTCGTCCGTCGGACACGCTGGCTGCCTGTTGCATATCTGTTACGTATCGCGAGCTTCACCCAGCTGCTGATTTGCGCGTACTTCTGGCTCGCGCCCGACACGTTCCCGTATGTGCCGCCACTGCATCTGCGCGACATGTTCGTGCTGCACGGCGCGGCGATCGCGCTGATCCCGCTGGTGATGGCCGCGCTGTACTACCCGCTCGATTTCTCGCTGCTGCAAAAGGCCGTCGCATCGCTGCTGGTGCTCGGCTACTTCGTGTTCGCGCTGCCGTTCGTGATGCTGCTGCACGCGACGATCATCCATCACGGCTCGCTGCTGTTCTTGCCGTTCTGCTATTTCCTGCTCGGCGGGCCGCTGCTGATCGGCCTGCTGGTCACGCTCTATACCTACTGCGCAAGCTGGCCCGGCGCACTGACGCGCGATCGCGATTCCGTCTGCTGATAGCGCGTTCGAACGCGCCGTATCAGCGATGAAACGATTCCGCCGTGTTTCCGGACGCACCGCCCGGCCCGCATCGCAAGAAGCCAGCAGTACCGGGCCTCCTGCGCCAATGGCACGTTGTTCGCTTCTTCCAATGCGTCGCATCGAGTCCTCTCATCGGCGAAGACAGCATGGCACACCGGCGCATTCGCGCGTTCCGGCCGCTGTCGGCACGCACCGCTCGATACCCGACGAACCGGACAGCCGCACACGTCTACGGGGCTGGATTGGTCGACCTGGCGGCACGCGCATCACGGCTGCCGCACGCCCCATTCCTTGAGCGAGGAGCACACCATGTTGGCAAAGTCAGGCAAGTTCTTGCGGATCCTGTTCGCGCTGTTCGCGCTCGCGTTCGCATTCGGTCCGGGCGGCGTTCGGGCGGCCACCAACCAGCTTCTCCTGTTGGTGCCCGATACGCTGACACTGCCCGATTCGCGCGTGTCCGCCTGGCTCGACAGCGCGCAGGAGGAAGGGCTGCAGATCAAGGTGATGACCGACAGCCAGTTCATGGCGGCCGGCGCGTCGCTGTCGCAGTATCCGGGCCTGATCCTGCCCGATCAGGTGCATACGACGGCCGACGACACGCTCGTGACCGCGATTCAGAACTACGCACTGAACGGCGGCAAGGTGATGCTCGTCTACGATTTCGGCGTGCTGAATTCGGCCGGCTTCTACGTCAGCCCGAAATCGCGCTTCAGCAGCATGGCCGGTGTGGACTACGTGCTGTATGACCAATACGGCGGCAACATGATCGGCCTCGGCAACGTGACCGGCATGAGCAGCTGGCTGCGCACGCTCCAGGTGCCGCCCGGCAAGTCGATGGCGTGGACCACGACGTCGTCGACCACCACGACCGCGACGGCGCTCGCATCGCCCAGCACCGCCGGCACGTCGACGAGTTCGACGTCGGGCAGCACGCTGTTTCTGGCCGCCAGCCCGTCGAATCCGGGCGGCCTCGCCAATTACAACCACGGGGCCTGGTTCCAGTACGCGACGCCGCCTACGGGCAGCGGCGTGCTGAGCCAGACGCCGCCGAAGCTGACCGGCACCGTGACCGGCAAGCTGAAGAAGACCACGACGTATACCGCCAACTCGCTCCTGAGCACGTCGACCGGCAAGACGGCCAACACGCTCGCGTCGACGCTGGCCACCACCACCGACACGCTCGAAGGCATCTCCGGCTACGTGTACGGCTTCCTCACCTATCCGAGTTTCGTCACGCAGGGCACGTACACCGGCACGACGATCCTGACCTCGCCGACCTTCGGCCTCGTGTCCGGCTACAACACGTACGGCAACGGCGGCGTGCTGTTCGTCAACCTGCCGCTCGCCTACCTCGACGGCCAGACCGACGGCATGCTGATTCACGGCTACCTGCATTATTTCGGCACGCAGATGCTGAACCTGCCGTCGCTGTCGCCGCTGCCGAAGGCGATGGCCGGCCTCGTGTTCAACTGGCACTTCTGCGCGGGCGACCAGATCCAGCCGGCACTGCAATTGAAGAGCCTCGGCGTGTGGAACAACGGGCCGTTCTCGCTCGTGATCACTGCGGGCCCCGATGAAGCGGCCTTCGGCGACGGCAACGGCATCAACCTCGCGAACAACCCGACCGCGCAGAATCTCCTCAGGTATTTCGTGACCAAGGGCCATCGCGTCGGCAGCCACGGCGGCTGGATTCACGATTACTGGGGGGCGAATGCGAGCGAAACGAACGCAAGTACGTTCACGCAGTACCTCGTGATGAACCACCAGGCCGTCCAGGCCGCGACCGGTCAGCCGGACGTCGAGTACGCGGCACCGGAAGGCAATACCCCGACCTGGTCGGTCAACTGGCTCGAAAGCAATGGCTTCAATGGCTACTACTTCACCGGCCACACCGGCTCGGCACCGACCCGCGCCTACCGCAACGGCGCGTTGCTGAACCCGGGCCTGTGGGCTTACCCCGTGATGCCGTTCGGCAAGTACGCGACGTTCGAGGAGTTCCAGCAATACGCGGTGCCGACTGCCGACGTGAACAACTGGTACGCGTCGCTGATGAACTTCGTCGTCGCGAACCGCACGAGCCGGCTGATCTATGCGCACCCGCTCGGCGCATCGTCCTACACGTCGACGCTGTCCGCGATCTTCTCGCAAGCCAATACGCTGAAACTGACGGGTCAGTTCAAGTGGTACACGATGACCGACATCACGACCTTCGATCGTGCACGCCTGAACGTCACATGGTCGGCCACCGACACGGGCAGCGGCTGGGCGTTCGCCGCCAGCCATCCGACCAGCCTCGCGAACATGACGTGGCTGCTGCCGAAGAAGGGATTCGCACTGCCGATCATCACGCAAGGCTTCGGCAGCGTCGTCATCACCGACTCGACGTACTGGCTCGTGACCGCGAACAGCGGCACCAGTCTCAAGTTCACCAGCGCCAAGGTGCACTGAGTTACGACATCGACACCCCCGTCGGCGCGCGACGCGGCCAACGCCGCGCCCGGCGGGATTTGCGCAGGACCATCGCGCAGGAGCCCCCCATCATGAACCGGCCCGCGCTTTTCCCGGCCGCACGCGCACGCGTGGCGGCCACCGCCCGGCTATGCCGCCTGTGGCGCGTCGCCTGCTGTGTCGCCGCGTGCGGCATCGCGCTGCAGGCGAGCGCCGCGGAACTTCAGCTCAACGGACTCTATCAACGCCCCGACGGGGCGATCACCGTGCGCCTGAACGGCGCCGGCATCGATCCTTATTTCGCGGCGAAGGCACTGCTCGGCGCCGAGGATGCCGGGCTCGACGCACATCGGGCCGCGCTCGCATGGATCGCGTGGCTGCTGCCGCGCCAGCGTCCGGACGGCGGTTTCGATCGCTACTGCGTGAAGAGCGGCCAGTACAGCTCATGCGCCGAAGCCGACGCCGACGATGCGATGATGGCGACCTGGATCGAACTGCTCGCCCGCTTCGCGCCGCCCGAGGGCCTGCCCGCCGCATGGGAACTCAGCCTCGATCGCGCGGCCGCGCATCTGGACGCGCTGCTCAGCAAGCCCGCAGGCGTCTATCAGATCTCGTCGACGCTGCACGTCGCGCTGCTGATGGACAACGTCGAGGTGCACAGCGCGTTCCAGGCGCTCGCCGCGTATTACGTCCGGCATGCCGACGCTGCCCGCGCCGGCCCGTGGACTCAGCGCGCCGACCGGCTCGCGTCCGCGATCCTGAAGGTGTTCTGGCGCGGCACACAGTCCGGCTTTCGCGCGAGCACGCAGCGCATCAGCGACACGACGTTCTATCCGGCGAAAGTCGCGCAGGTCTTTCCGCTCCTGTCCGGCATTCAGGTTCCCCAACAATCGAACGAGACGATCTACGCGCAGTGGATGCAGAAGTACGGCAAGACCTGGCTGCAACTCGCCGGCTCCGACTATCCGTGGGGCTTGATCGCACTCGTCGCATTCAAGATGAACGACTGGAACACGGTCGCGTGCTGGCATGCGCGATCGGGCCCGTACCGGCACGGCGCACACTGGAACGTACTGGAGGAGGCGCTTTACCTGGCATTCGAAAGCCGGATGGCCGACCCGGTCGCGCCCGCTCAATGCGGCTTCACGACGGCGGCGACAACGGAGACCGCGTCACGCTGATCCACGCGTGCGCACGGTCCGGGGCAATCTACAGGGAAGGAGACGTGTCATGTGTGGCATCGTCGGCGCGGTCGCGCAACGGGATATCGTCCCGATTCTGATCGAAGGTTTGCGCCGCCTTGAATATCGCGGCTACGATTCATGCGGAGTGGCGACGGTCGTCAACGGCCAGGCACGCCGCGAGCGCAGCATGTCGCGCGTCGCCGATCTCGACGCGCACGTGCGCAGCGCCGGCCTGACCGGCAGCACCGGCATCGCGCACACGCGCTGGGCAACCCACGGCGCGCCGGCAACCTGCAACGCGCATCCGATCTTTTCGCGCGACGAGATCGCGCTGGTGCACAACGGCATCATCGAGAATCACGAAACGTTGCGCAAGCAACTAGCCGACGAACACTACGAGTTCGACGGCCAGACCGACACCGAGGTGGTCGCGCACCTGATCCACAGCAAGTATCGCGGCGACCTGCTCGCCGCCGTACGCGACGCGACCTCGCAGCTGCACGGCGCGTATGCGATCGCGGTGTTCAGCAAGCACGAGCCGCAACGGCTGATCGGCGCACGCGCCGGCTCGCCGCTCGTCGTCGGCGTGAAGGACGGCGAATGCTATCTCGCGTCGGATGCGCTCGCGCTCGCCGGCATCACCGACCGCTTCATCTTTCTCGAGGAAGGCGACATCGTCGAGCTGACGCCGGGCGGCGTGCGGGTGCTCGATCGCAGCGGCGCACCGATCGAACGCGCGATACAGACCGTCTCGTCCGCGCAGGGCGTGGTCGAACTCGGGCCATACCGGCATTTCATGCAGAAGGAAATCTTCGAGCAGCCACAGGCCGTGGCCGCGACCATTCCCGATGCCGGGCTGTTCGACCCGGCCGTATTCGGCCCGGACGCCGCGCGCGCGTTCGAGCAGATCGACAACGTGCTGATCCTCGCGTGCGGCACGAGCCATTACTCGGGCCTGACTGCACGCCGCTGGCTCGAGACGATCGCGCGCATCCCCGCGCAGGTCGAGATTGCGAGCGAATACCGTTACAGCGACGCGCTCGCGATGCCGAATACGCTGGTGGTCAGCGTGTCGCAATCCGGCGAGACCGCCGACACGCTCGCCGCGCTCAAGTACGCGCAGGCGCTCGGTCACATCGACACGCTGGCGATCTGCAACGTGCCGACCAGCGCGATGATGCGCCAGACCGGCCTGCGCTTCCTGACGCGCGCCGGCCCTGAAATCGGCGTCGCGTCGACCAAGGCGTTCACGACGCAGCTCGTCGCGCTGTTCATTCTCGCCGTCACGCTCGGACGGCTGCGCGGCTACGTCGACGACGCGCAGCTCGCGCGTTATACGACGCAATTGCGGCGCCTGCCTGGCGCGCTCGAGGACGTGCTCGGGCTGGAGCCGCAGATCGAGCGCTGGGCGGCGGAATTCTCGCAGCACGAAAACGCGCTCTTTCTCGGGCGCGGGCTGCACTACCCGATCGCGCTCGAAGGCGCGCTGAAGCTGAAGGAGATTTCATATATCCACGCGGAAGCGTATCCGGCGGGCGAGTTGAAACACGGGCCGCTCGCGCTCGTCACGCATACGATGCCGGTTGCCACGATCGCGCCGAACGATGCGCTGCTCGAAAAGCTCAAGTCGAACATGCAGGAAGTGCGGGCGCGCGGCGGGCAGCTTTACGTGTTCGCGGATGCCGATACGCGGATCGACAACGGCGAAGGCGTGTCGGTATTGCGGATGCCGGATTATTACGGGCTGCTGTCGCCGATTCTGCACGTCGTGCCGTTGCAGTTGCTCGCGTATCACGCGGCGTGCTTGCGCGGCGCGGATATCGACAAGCCGAGGAATCTGGCGAAATCGGTGACGGTGGAGTGATTCGTTTGCGCAATCCGGCGCGAAGCCGCGAAGATCACAAACTGGCCCGCCCTACACGATTCGAACGTGTAACCCACGGGTTAGAAGAACGCACGGCGTCACACTGATCGAGATGGATCGACCTCGCCTTGCGAGTTGGCATCGAAACCGGCAGCGGCTTCAGGGTCCGTCGACTGGCACCGAACGCAGGAATCCTCGCTGCGGGTTCAGCCTATCTGCAGCGACATCCCGCACCGCGTACGCTTCAGACATTGCCCGTGCCCGCGCGACACGGCACGGGTCCTTTTCGCTGGCAACTACTGAAATATCCGGGTCATCGGCCAAGTCCGGTCGCCCGCGTCTTTCGGTAGTCGGGCCTCCAGCTGCGCCTTTCGTTCGGCGAGCTTGAGTCCAAGTCCGACAAGGTCGAGTCCCGATGAGCGCAGTTCGGGAAAGAGCTCCGTCTCCTCTTCCTTGATGTGATGCCGGACGTTTTCCATCAGCACCGCGAAAGTGGCATCAAACCCTTCCATACCAGGCTTGAGGGTTTCGAATTTCTCGATGAGCGTCTTCACGAGAAAGTGCTCGACGTAGGCTTTGTCGACATCCTTTTGGGGGCCGCCGGACAGCGCATCGTGCGCAGCGGGGTAAAGAATCTGTTCCTCAATCATCGCGTGGACGGTCAATTTTTCGCAGGCGCGCCTAACGAGCGCGTGCTTGGCATCGAGGTCCTCGTCGGCGGTTTTTTCAAAGATCGTGAACAGCTTTTCGACCGCACGATGGTCAGACTCAAGTAGCGCGATAGCGCCGGTCGCTGACGGAGTGTCAGCTTCATCGCGGTCATGCTTGTGGCGCTGCGTCTCGTTCGTGTTCGCCATGGCTGGCCTCTGTCTAAAGGTGGATAACGGCCAGCCACTGGAGCAAAACTTGCACCTGCTCCCGAAAACGGGGCGGACGCCGCACTCGTCAAGGCAAGGTTTGATCCATGCTCAACGGTTACGGCGCCACAGGGCGGGTCGCATCGTGGCAAGAATCGGAAAAGTCAGGCGGTTCCCGGCCATGGAGCAGAGACGTTCCGCCTTGGGCATCAACCACGAAATGGCACGCTCGGCACATCCCTACGCGGGTTGTAACGTTGAGCGCATTTTTGTGAGTGTCTCGACAGCCGCCCGCTGCATAGCCCCAAAGAAAGTCGTCACCGTTTGCGAAGTTACGTTGTCACTTCGCCGGGTGATGTCGACACCACGCGCGACCAGGTGACGCGTCTAGCTGGCGCCTCCACGAGTCGCTCGCCGAACCACTCGCGGCGCGCCGGCCGCTCACGCTGCAGGGCGATTGTCCGGCGCGCGGCAACACTCGTCGGCGTGACCGTGATCGCGTCGTAGATCAACCCCGGCGCATCCGCCGACGTGAAGCTCGCCCGCCCCCGGTGCGTTTCCGCGCGTCGCCGGCGTTCGGTTGCGGCTTGCGCAGCGCGATCAGGCCTTGCGCGCGACGACACCCACCGGCGAAACGGGCGCGCGTTTCGGTGCGGTCTTGTAGTGCGTGCTGTACAGCGCCGCGCCGACGAACACCAGCCCGCCGACCAGGTTGCCGAGTACCGTCGGGATCTCGTTCCACAGCAGATAGTCGACGATCGTGAAGTGGGCGCCGAGCATCAGGCCGGACGGGAACAGGAACATGTTCACGACCGAGTGCTCGAAGCCCATGTAGAAGAACACGAGGATCGGCATCCACATCGCGATCACCTTGCCGGGTACGGACGTCGACATCATCGGGGCGACCACGCCGGTCGACACCATCCAGTTGCACATCACGCCGCGCACGAACAGCGTGAGCATACCGGCGGCGCCGTGCGCCGCATAACCCAGCGTGCGTGCTTCGCCGATGCCGCCGATCTTCTGTCCGATTGCGTTCGGCGCTTCCGAGAAGCCGAATGTGAAGATGATCGCCATGAACAGCGCGACCGTCAGCGCGCCCGCGAAATTGCCGAAGAACACGAGCGTCCAGTTGCGGAACACGCCACCCCAGGTCGCGCCGGGCCGGCGATCGATCACCGCGAGCGGCGCGAGCGTGAAGACGCCGGTGAGCAGGTCGAAGCCCAGCAGGTACAGCATGCAGAATCCCACCGGAAACAGCAGCGAACCGGCCAGCGCGTTGCCGGTGTTGATGGTGATGCTGACCGCGAAGGCGGCTGCGAGCGCGAGGATCGCGCCCGCCATGTACGCGCGAATCAGCGTATCGCGGGTCGACATCGACAGCTTCGATTCACCGGCATCGACCATCCTGGTGACGAATTCGTTGGGTGTGAGGTAGGCCATGGTATGCGCTCGCAAAGTTGGACGGGCAAAAAAAAACGCGCCAGGCACTCGCTCGACATGCGAGTGCCTGGCGCGGACGCTGTTATCCACGTGATCGGCCGCCACGGTTCGACATGGCGTGATCGTCAGGCCGCCATTAGCCCGACGAGCGAGATGTTTGCAACTTTCATACCAGTGGCGGGGATATCGCGATGCAAGCCGGCCGGACGCGAGATGCCGGAGGGAAAGGCCGCAGCCGAACGCAGCGAATCGCACTCGCGCGGTGCGAACTGCACTTCGTGCACGCGCTTCGGGCGCCGCCGTGGTGCGTGAAGCGCGGTGCGGTGCGTTCCGGTCAGGTCGTGCCGTCGTCGTGCGGTGTCTCCGGCGCGCTTCGCTGCATACGACGTCGCACGGAAGTCTGCGCGTGCTCGTCGACGAATCGCTCGGGCGACGTCAGCGCGTCTTCCGCGATATCGGCAAGCGGCCGATTGCCGTCCATCGACGCCTTCTGCAGCATCCGATACGCTTCGTCCTCCCGCAGGCTGAAGCGCGTCATCAGCGTATTTTTCGCGCACTGCACGAGCTTTCGCTCGTAGAGCGCTCGACGTGCCGCGTCGAGCTCGACCTCCGCGCCGGCCAGTCGCGCCGATTGCGCCTCCAGCAGGGATTTCAGGCTGGCGAGCGTCCCCGGGTCGGAGCCGGAGAGACGTCCCGGCAGCTCGTGAACCGCCGCGCGCGCCGACAACGGATCGCCGGCAAAGAACTGGGCGAGCGCCTGGATATGCGGGGGCGGATTGTTTCGCAACTGCGCCATCAGGCGCTCGGAGTCGCGCAGCGTTCGGTGCGCGTCGTCGATTCGCGCGTCGCACGTTTCCTGCACCTGCAGCGTCAGTGCAATCTGAAGGTGCCAGAGATCATCGATGCGGGCGCTCGCGGCGTCGAACCATGCTTCGCTCAGGCCGGCATCGAGCGCATCGCCGGCGTGCACCGTGCACAGTACGCGGCGCAGCTTCTCGAGCGCCGCCATGTGCGGCTCCGTCAGGCGGGTTTCCCACCATGCGTTTTGCGCCGTGCTTGCGAAGCTCGCGAAGACTTCGAGACTGCGCTCCTGCGCGGCTATCAGATACAGCAGGCGCTGCTGCTGGTCCGCCGAAAACGAGCCCGCCGCAAACATGTGCGCACCGACGGCGCGTTCCTGTCCCGCTTCTTCCTTGCCCTCGACGACATGGACGAGGGCAATCAGCATGCGCGACACCGACGGATCCGCCCCGCTATCGGCAAACTGGAAAATCAGCTCTACCAGGCCGCCGATCACGGTACTGAAAGCCTGGACCGAATCCGGCGCCGACAGCGCAAGATGGTCGATCTGTTCGCGCAGCACATCCAGCGATTCCAGGTCGAGCAGCACCCAGGCGATCAGCGACAGCAGGCGCGACGTCGAGCCGCGTGCGGGCGTCAGCTCCCGATCCAGGCGCTCGCGCAACTGCGCGACGAGCGGCGCCGATTCGCCGCGCGAAGCCGCGTGTTCGGCGACAAAGCGCTTCCCGCTCGACGCCAGATAGATGCTGGTGGCGCCGCGCTCGCGCTGCAGCGCATGGATCAGGCGGCCGAGCAGGTCGACCAATTCGATCTGCTCGGCCAGCTGGCGCAGCGACGCGATTTCCTGCTGCTTGGCGAGCAGCGCGAATTGCAGGGCAGTGGCGGGCATGGTGAATACTGACCGTAGACAGGGACTCGGTTCAGTGTAGTGCGGACAATATTCGTTATTTTTACGCGTTGGATGTCAAGATTCGTGACGAAGGCGCGGTCCGCAACAAGGCGATCTATCTGGCGCCGTCCGTGGTCATCGACGAACTGACGCGCCAGCCAACAATACGGCGGGCGAATACGTCGATCACGAACGCGACGTAAAGCCAGCCTTGCCACGTCGAAGCGTACGTGAAGTCCGACACCCAGAGCTGATTCGGCCGCTGCGCGTTGAATTGCCGGTTGACCCGGTCAAGCGGGCGCGGTGCGCTCTTGTCGGCGATCGTGGTGCGAATCCGTTTGCCGCGAACCTCACCACGCAGACCTTGCAGCTTCATCAGCCGACCGACCGTGCAGCGCGCGACCACAATGCCCTCGCGGTTCATCTGCTTCCAGACCTTCGGCACGCCATAGACTGCATGTTGGCCTGCCAGACACGCCTGATCTCGGGTTGCAGAATCTCATCGCGTTTCGCGCGGGCGCTGCGTCTGGACGGATCGCGAAGCTGTGCCGCATGGCATCGGCAGCCCGACGGGGCGCTCCGCAAGACCTTGCAGATCGGCTCGCCCCCGAAGGTGTCGCGATGCTGATCGACGAACGCCGTCAGGACTTGAAACGGCGGTCGAGTTCCGCCTGGGCAAAAAACGCGCTCGCAACCTTGCGAATCTCGTTGGCACGACGCAGTTCCTTGACCTCGCGCTCCAGGGCCTTCAGCCGTTCGCGTTCGTCAGTGGTCACGCCATCGCGCTCCCCTGGTCAACCTGATCACGCTTGATCCATTCGTGCAGCGTCTGCGGCGTACACCCAATCATCGGCGCAATCGACTCGACCGCTGCCCACATCGCCGGATGTTCGGCGGCGAAGCGCAGGCGTTAGGTTGCCCAGACAGATGAGTCGTAGCTGCGCAGATGCTGAGCTCCGTCGACTGGACGCGCGAACCGGCCCAAACGGCTTTGCAGGCAAACGTAGCTTTACTTCAACGAAGATCGATACAAGTCAAATACATCTACATCCGCTTGTTCAAGCAAATCTTCAAATTCACTATCCCCGCGCGTGCGGAGGATCTCAAGTTCTGCATCAGAAATAGGGATTCCTTGCAACCAATTGACTTTCTCTCCGCTCTCCAAGTCAAGTTGCTTGAAATGCCCGTCATTCCACAGAAACGGTGCTGTCAGATACAGATGTGGGACTAACGTGTCGCTGTAGCATTCCGCGACATACCCTTCCAGCACGCCCCCTGGCATCACCGCCCACCGTGATCGCATTAGCGCAAAAGCAGCAAACGCAAGCACATTTGGCCAGTGCTCAATATCAGCGGGCATTGCACCACACAACTCAACACGAGTCCCTAACTCCGTCTCGCCGCCAAGAGCAGTCTCAAAGAGACCTATCGTGCTGTAAGACACGAGATCGGGGTCAGGCGAGTCCGCGACTGAGAGTACGTCGACCGCCATGGGCAAGTCATCGTGCAGATATTCCAGCACCTTGGGCATGCCGTCGAACACCGACAAGGCGTGCCGCCCCACAGCTTTTCGGCCAGCAGAAATTGGGCCTTTTGTCATGTCACGATTCGAGATGAGCGCTCACGGTTGAAGCACGATGCGTAAACGAGATAGACTAAATCTCTTCAATCACAACATCCGCTTTATTCTTCAGCGCATCATCAAAAGCTTCAATCAACAGATCAAACAAATCGCGCCCCGTACTAGATACAAAGTAATTACCCATCGAAGTAATATCTGAACTAATATCCGCCCCCCAAGGAGGTTGCTTGGTTCGATCTTCATAATCCCATATTACCGAAGAGGGCGGAAAATTATTCAACTCTTCACGAATTTTCTTCAACTCCTCTAGCGCCTGCCCAACGTGCTCCGCTGGCACACGCCCCTCATAAAACTCTTTCGATATAACGGGAAACTTGGTTCCCGGACCGTTGGACTCCAAGAGCCCCCAGATTGTGGAAAAGAACGAGTTAAAAAAGCTCGATGCTCCGACCTCGTCAACTATCGATCCGACTCGTACGCCAACTGACATGTGCTACCTCAATATGGTAATGTTACTTGGCTGAATTATACCGTTACTGCGCGTGGAGATTGACTGAATAACGTTTTGCAGCTCACCACGACTGACTACTTGACCACGAATATCTACAAAAAGCGATTGGACGGTATCCGGAGGCAATTGTTGCGCACGATAGATCGCCTGATTCGATACGTTATCGATCAATCGTTCCTGGCCTGCGGGCGTCTCAATATTGTAGTTCTTCACTTCAACGCTCGAACCATCTTTATACCAGTCAGGACGTGTGCTTCCTTTGGTGCCATAGGGAACCTCTTTCCCGTCCTTGAAGGACCTTTGTTCTTTGTATCCTTGCCCGAGTTTCTTCCCTACATCCTTCTCACTCTGCCTCCAAGACGGCCTCTTAGGCTTGGCTTGGACTTTCAGTCCATCTCCCGCAGGTTTTGCGTTGGCCTCCCCTGCGGCTTTCGCTGCATCAGCGGTCGCCTCGGTTGTCTCGCCTCCCTTCGCCGCCGCACCTCCAATGTCAGAGGCCTTGCCTGCTTGGCCAGCCGCCTCGGCAACCTCGCCAGTCTTCCCAGCCGCGTTCGCAACCTCTCCCGTTTTTCCCGCGACATTTGCAACGTCAGCAAGCTCGCCTGCCTTTCCGGCAACATTCACCGCCTCGCCAACCTTGCCTGCCACATTCCCCGCTTCGCCGACCTTGCCGGCAGCACCAACACCACCAACAAACAATCCGCCGATGTCGACCGCGCCGCGCCCCAGCGCCTCACCATAGTTGCCCTGGCTCCACGCCTCCATATACGGCTTGGTGATGCCATCGACGATCGCGCCAGGATGATCGTAGATCGCCTGCGCCGTCTTTCCGGCTGAGTCCAACGTCTGCGAGTACCCGTGGTAGTCGTATAACCCTGTCAGATCAGACAGACCCTCAGCAGCCTGCGACACTGGCGATAGCTTGGCCGCTCCGACCGCCAGCCCGCCCAAGCCCTTCGCCATGTCCCACACCGCGCCGCCGGCCCCCTTGAAGAACCCGCCAACTTGATGCATGACGCCCTTCTCGGGTGGCGGATTCGCATCCCCCACGACGTTCCCGCTCGCATCCACCGAGCTACCCGGCGCGGGCGCAGTTACGTAAGTGCCCGTACAGTTGCCGGAGTTCATCGTGCACGGGTCACCGTCACGAATAACGGGATGGCCACCCGCGCGAACCGTCGTGCTTCCCTTCGTCGGCTTGGTCTCGCCTCCCACCGTGCCGGAACGTACCCCATCGGCTGAGCCCGCTTCGTCGCCCGTACATGTCGGGACCACGCTCTGATCGAGCACGTACGCCGGCTTGCCGTTGAATCGCACGCTCGGCACGACGCCCGACGACCCGCTCAGATCCGACACGACCTGATAGGGTACCGGTGGTGTCGAGCTGCCCATCGGAGTCTTGCACACATCGGGCGTGCTACTCACGGCCTTGAAGCTGCCGTCCTGCCTCGACGCAATCCGATTGCCCTTGGAGAAGTGATCGGACGGCTGCGCCTGATCCTGCGGCTTATAGACGCCCGTTTCAAAGCGCCTCTGGACTGACTTCCCCGCTTCATCGAATATATCGCGCAGGTCCGGGCGATCGCTCCACGGATTCGGCGTATTCCACAAAGAGTCGAGATTTTTTACTGCGTCACGAGCCTGCTCCACACTCTGGATGTTGAAATGCTCCCGAAAAACGTCACCCGCATCTCCGGTGATGGTGACCGTTAGTGGTTCAGCCATGCCGCACCTCCGCCGGATCGACCGCGTTACCCGACGATGTCGCGGCAAGCCGCTCCAGCCCCGCCCGGTCGACAAACCTTGCCTCGAAGCGCTGCGCACGCACTGATTTCATCAGCGTTGCGCGCCACGCCAACGTCACCACGGGGTTCGCTGCGTCCGACACATCAACTGACAACGTATCGAGCAGCAGCGGCGCGAACTTGAGCGACTGGTCGGTGTAGACCCATCCCATCGGTAGATGGCCTGGCAAGGCGATGCGCAGGATCGTATTGCCCCGCTCGCCGACGGTCGATCCGGGCGTGCCAACTGGAACAAGATTCGTCAGCACGATCGTCTCGTCACCCTTCAGGTGCGGCACCTGCATCTGTGGGTGCGCGCCATTCCAGTACCTGAACTGAAAATCGTCCGGCAAGCCCGGATGGCGCTCAGCGAGCCACTGGTCATCGTACGTGCCAGCAAGCTCACGCCTCGATTTCCACGCCTTCCCGACGATACCGACGCCAGCCGGATGCAGCGACGGAGGCGCCTGCCCATTCACAGCTGCGAGCCACGCTTGTATCGAGATGGGTTCGCTGCTGGCTTCGATCTGCGGAGCAGCGACCCGCTGCAGCTTCGTCGCATCAAGGAACCAACGTTCAGCAAATCCCAGACCGATCGGATTGTTTTCGCAGGCCGTATGCGCCACCGGGACGTTATCTTGATCGGGATGCGCAGCCTGCTGCTTGTCATCGAGCCGAGATGCCTTCGGCACACGTTTCGCAGCCGGATCCTGCGCGTCGATCCGACACTGCCCGCCCCATGCGTATTCGTAACGCATAGGCAGCGCTGCGATTGGCTCAGGCGGCGTCAACCACCAGTCGATGGGACGCACGATGCCGAGCGAGGCGATCTTCACGAGTCGGTTCATGCTTCGACCAAACGTCGATCGTCGAGCAAAGTACCTTGGGCCGGTCACGAACAACCTACGATCTAGCAGGACTTTCGTCGTCGGCACACCCGTGTCGTTGTTGGATCGCATGGGTGCCGACACAATTCGAATGCCCGCTGCGAATCGCGGCAACGATCGCCCCTGCGGCGCATAGGCCGTCCCGTTGATGAGTACATCGCAAAGCGGTTTATACGGCGCGAGATCGCTTTCCTCTGCCACGCTGGACTGATTCGGCTCGCCGTGGAAACGATCTGATGTCGCGAGCGGTCTCTGCTCCTGCGCAAGCATCAACACGCCGTCTCGCAGCTCGAAAGTCTGGCGCAAGACAACGGTATGGAACGATGCGCCGTCCGGCGCAAACGACTCGAACGCCAATGCAGGAAAAGGCGTGTGATTGGAGAACTCCATCGCCGCTCCCGTCAATTGACGTCAACATCCTTGCCGTTGATCTGCACCGGCCCTGAGCCCTCGATTAGCAGTTGCGTGCCGCGCAGCGTGATGTGTCCGTTGCTCTCCATAATGAGCACCGAGCTACCGGTCTTGAGCTCGATACGGTCGCCAGCCGTGATCGTGTACGTCTTGCCGACCATCGTGGTCTTCGACAGGCCGACTTCTTCAGCGCTAGCCAGCCCCGCCGATGTGTTCACTGCGCCGGCCACTGTCACCTGATAGCCGCCGCCCACGGTCAGTGCTTTTGCAAGCCCCACCGTCTCCGTCGACGTCAGCGCAATCAGGAGATTCTCCATCCCTTGGATGGTCTCATTCCGGTTGCCACCGACCGTCAGCGTCTCGTTGTTACCAACGGTCTCGGTGCGATCCACCCCAACGTGAATCGTCTCGTTGTTGTCGACCGTTTCCGTACGATCGTGGCCGACGTGCACCGTCTCATCGTGATCGATGTTCTTGGTGCGGTCGTTACCTACCCAATGCGATTCATCGTGCTCGACCTCGATGCGCTGATCCTTCTCGGCGTGTAGCCACACCTCTTCCTCGCCCTTCTTGTCCTCGAAGCGAATCGCATTGGCCGTATTGACGTTACCGGTCTTGGTCGAGCGCGTCAGAATCCCGCTCTGTGTCGCGTTGGCTGGCAACGCCCACGGCGGCATGTTCTGCGAGTTGTAAACGCGCGACGTCACGAGGGGACGGTCCGGATTTCCATCAAGGAAACTCACGACCACCTCATCCCCGATTCGCGGGATCTGAATCATCCCGAAACCGCTACCCGCCCACGGCTGGCTCACGCGCACCCAGCAGGAACTCCCTTGGTCACGTTTGCCGAGACGATCCCAGTGGAACTGCACCTTCACCCGGCCGAGACTATCCGTATAAATCTCCTCGCCTTTCGGACCCACGACGATTGCCGTCTGCGGCCCGACGATCGTCGGACGCTCGCCCTCGAATGCCGGACGGTACGGAATTTTCTTGCGAATGCAGGTGAAGCTGCATGAATACGCAGAAGTCCCCTCGCCAGGCTCGTAGTTGTTCGTGCCTGTGTGCGACACAGTCAGCAACAGGAATTGCCGGTCTTCCTGTTTGGTACTGGCGTGATCGTAGTGGTCGTCCAGCTCGAAGTATCGGCACGGCATCATCCGCCGGCCCGTCGTCACCCCGACGAACGTTTTGCTGTGTGCAGCCAGCGCTTCCGTCCGGAAGCGCGCGAGCTCTTCGCCCCGATCACTGTCAGCGAAACCATGCTCGCCGAGGTAGTCGTAGATCTCGTAGGACGGTACGTCGCCTTGATTGACTTCCGTGCCGCCCGACACGAATCGCCGGGCATGAGGAATTTTGTAGTCGAACGTTTTCAGTCCGACCGTGTCCGGTGCAAGCTGACGCTGTGCTTGAAATGACGTGATGACGGCGAGATTGTCCATCGCCTCGCCCTGATTGTATTGCAGCGATGGACTGCGCCCGTCGATCGGCTTCGCGGTCACCGAGTTATCGGCGATGATCAGCTTGTGCCCATCCTTCGCATGCTCGAAGTAATAGAACAAGCCATCCTCTCGCATCAGCCGTTCGACGAAAGCAAGATCCGTCTCACGGTACTGCGTGCAATAGCTGCGATTCTGCGTTCCTTTCGACAGACGGAACTCAAACGATGCCAGCTTGCCGTACTCGCGAAACACGCGGGAAAGAATCGCCTCCGTATTCTCTTCCTGAAAGATCCGAATGTCCTGTCGGCGAGAAAGCATCCAGAGCCACGGCAGGATCGTTGCGCTGTACATCGCAAAACCGCCATCGGTATCCAGATGCGAAAACGCCGCGACGTATCCGTGGAAGTAACGCTCTTCCGAGCTGGCGAGCGCATCGGTCAACTGCAACGTGATTGTCACAGGTTGGCCGATCAACTTCTTCAGCTCGATATTCTTGTCTTGCGACGCGAGCCGGACATGCATCTCGAAATTCTGAGATAACCCCTCGGTACAATGGAAATCGACAAGCACGAGATCCGATCGACCTTTCAATGGCGTTTCAATCGTAAACAGGCGATTGCTCTGGAGCCGGAAGAAGCTCGCAATTTCGGACATTTGCATATATAGCCTCGGAATCTCTCAGCAGAGGGGCAATTTTTTGTCGGCGCGGCCATTTTAATATGCCTGCGCGCCATTTTGACTAGATGTCGGCTCCGGAAAACAGGGACCGATTATCGCGGATTATTGAATATTGCAGCGAATGGACCATCTGCTGTCACATTACGAACGTGAAGTCGGATTGCTTGCACGCAGTCTGGCGGACTTTGCTCGACGCTTTCCGAAGATTGCAGCACGCCTGGGCATGTCTGGTGGCCACGTCGAAGACCTGCACGTCGACCGAATGGTACAGACGTTCGCGCTGCTAGCGGCTCGTGTCGATGCGAAGCTTGATGACGATTACCCGCAATTCACCGAGGCACTTCTCGAAATTGCCTATCCGCAGTATCTGCGCACGGTCCCGTCATGCGCGGTTGCCTCGTTCGACCCATCGGTTCTGTTCGGTCAGCTTACCGAACCGCTGACGATAGCGCGCGGCACGATGCTGGACGCCAATGCCGCACCGTGCCGCTTCCGTACACTCTACGACGTCACGTTATCGCCGTTGCGTATCTACTCGGCACGCTATTCATCAGCGACGCTCGCGCCAGCAGCGGCGCGCATCCCGACAGAAGTGACGGGGATCATTTCGATTACCTTTACAAGCGAATCCGCGTCGCAAGCATTCGATGACGCCATTCCGTCCACCCCAGTGCGGGTACATCTGTCCGGAGAGCGGCCGCTCGTCGCCGCGCTTTCCGATACGCTGTTGCTTCGTGCATCGGCCGCCTACGTGGAGGTGGACGAAAGCGGACGCTGGACCCGCTTGTCGAAAGCCCCCATTGAGGCGGCCGGCTTTGCCGATGACGAGCGATTGTTGCCGAACCAAGACGATACAAGCGCACAATCGTTCAGGCATCTGATCGAGTATTTTGCCTTCCCCGAGAAGTTTGATTTCGTCGACATCGACCTGGGTCGAATGCGTCGCGCCGCGCGCGCCGAAGCAGCTCGACGACTGACGCTTCACGTCGCCGTGCAAGGCACCGCCCATGATTCCGGCACCGCTCAGATCCTGGCAACGCTGAACACCAGCACGTTCCGATTGTTTTGCACACCGGTCGTCAACCTGTTCGAACGCGCGGCAACGCCTATCCAGCTAACCAGTCACGATGCCACCTATCCGATCACGCCGACCCCGTTGGCAACCGGCATTCCGCTGAGCGTCTACTCGGTTGAGGCCGTGTATCTGGGCGAGCGTACGAAGTCGGGCGAAGACAAGGCCGCCATCGCTTCACATGCGGCACCGCGCACGCAGGTGTGGCCGTATCGTGCATTCAGTCACGCGCGGCCCATGGATTCGTCCGCCATCTATTGGCTGGCCTACCGAGATCCGGAGGCCATGCCGGACGGCGCGCTGGCGGAATCGCAACTGGCGTTGGTCGACTTAAAGGGTCAAACCGCTCATCCGCGACACCCTCAGGTCGATGTCGATGTCCTGGCAACCAACGGAGCAATGCCGTCCCGGTTGCCGATCGGGGCCCCCGATAGCGATCTTCTGTACGAGGGTTCGGCATTGGCGTGCCCGATCATGCTGCTCTCCCGCCCCACCTTGCCGGCTGCCTTGCCGCGGGGCGGTGCACTTTGGCGCGTCCTGTCGGCACTGGCGCCGCATCCGCTCGACCTGACGCGGACCGGACTACCCGCGCTGAAGGAGTTTCTCCGTTTCCATGCTCCGCGTTCCAGCGTGGTTGCCCAACGCTGCATCGACGCGATCGCATCTCTCGACTGCAAACCAGCGATCAGGTGGATGTCTCTCGACAATCACTTCCCGTCATTTGTTCGCGGTGTGGAGATCCTGCTTTCGTTCTCCGAGGCGGCGACACGAGATGTCAGCCTGCATCGGTTCTCGGCTGTCATGGACCGATTCTTCGGCCCGTACGCTCAGTCAAACAGCTACGTTCAACTCGTCGTGTTGTCGGCCGAGAGCGGCAAGGAGCTGTTGCGATGCGCGCCACGCCCTGGGACACAACCGCTGGTATAGGTCAGTGGAGATAGCCAGCCAGAATCCCCCCACCCACACCAGCTTGAAAGCCAGCCGTTCGACCGTGCATATATAGCAGCGCCGGAGCATTCGCAACGGCGTCCGCCAAAATCATCGACATGGCCGGGCTTGTCAAGCCCAACGCAAGCATTGCCGGATTGATGCCCAACAGCATCACAGTCGCTCCCTGTGCGACAACCACCCCACCGTAACCGTCGAGATAAACGGTTCCGCCTTGCAAATCCGACCGCGTAAGTTCACTGCCCTTGAATGCACTGGTCATGTAAACGGTCCCATGACTCGGGAAATCATACGTCGAGCCAGCAGCACTTGCATCATGGCTACCGAAGTTCGGCAATTTCAATTCTGGGATTGTGAACCTCGGCAATTTGATTTTCGGAATCCTGGCGCCCCAGCCGTAACCAATACCCACACCACCGTAGTAGAAGCTTTGCGAATGTTTCTGTGGATCAGTGAGAATGATATTCCCCCCCGTCGCAACTACGATGTCAACGCTCACCCCACCGCCCGCGCCAGTGTCATATTTCCACTTGCTCTTTCGAAGATACGACATACGCCCTCTCTCTTCTGCTTCTCGTTATGTTCGTGACGGCAGATTCATAATCCCGCACACGATTGCAACCGCACCCATGAAGGCAAAAACAATCGTCGAATCCCAGATCGCGGCGAAGACATTCATCGTTGCGCTGCCATCAGGATCGTCGGCCTGGTACCGCACCTCGACTCGCTGACCGAGCTCCACTTTCGTGACAATCCCGCCTTGCGGATACGAAATCTGCTGTCCTGTCTTGGTGGTGAATTGAATCTCGGGATGGTATCCGCCAGCATTGAGCTTAACGACGAGGCCCGGTACCACAATCGATGTTCGAAGAAATTCTCTAGTCGACTGTGCGCTGATTGCAGCAGCGACAAGAAGGCCCACCCCAATCACAATGGCACTGATGCCCTTAAACATGACGCCCTCGTTTACATTCCCTACAATTATTCGGGTGCTCCATGCTGATCGTATCAGCCTGCCAAATTCTAAAACATCCTCACCTGGACGCCAGACTGTCCGGCTGGTGCGCTATCAGGCCTTCGGCAAGTGGCGCGCTTGCGAATGGTCTCCGAGATCGAGGATGGGTTGTGTTCATTTCGGGAGCCGTAAGTTGGTTTGGAATTGGGCAAGCAGCGCTCCACTACAAATCGTGGCAAGTGGTGCCCTTCGCCTGCCTAACCGGTATCGGCCTTGCGATGTGCATAGCCGTATTTAGGCCAGACCCAAGACGGGACACTGTGTTTTATGGCATCCGACGTGACGCCCGGAAATCGTTCTGGCAGCGAAAGCGCAATGACATCCTCGCTAAATTGATAGCGGCCGTCATGGGCGCAGTACAGGGCGTTGGAGGAACACTGCTAACCCAAGCGCTCAACAGATGATGACGCGGCCTCCGGCAAAGTATCGGGCGGTCATCGGGTGGAATTCATTCACACTCCATTCACACCGAACGGCGAAGGGAGCCAACTTGACAGCAGTCGCTCGCGTGACTAAGTGACTGAATAAGCGAAGAATCCTGGCCCGCCCTACACGATTCGAACGTGTGACCTACGGCTTAGAAGGCCGTTGCTCTTGGGCGGCAAACCCTTGTCGGGCTTGCCTTCTATCCAACTGAGACCAATCTAGTCACACTCCAGTCACACCGGCGACCTCCTTGGAGGCCGTATGGCGACCGTAAGCAAGCGCGAAAATGGATGGATGTGCCAAGTTCGCAAAAAGGGCTACCCTGCCACGTCAAAGAAGTTCGCGACCAAGATCGAAGCCCTCGCATGGGGCCGCATGATCGAATCGGAGATGGACCGGGGACTATTCGCGAGCCGTGACGATGCCGAGCGAACGACCCTCGCGGATCTACTCGACCGGTACACCCGCGACATATCCCCGACCAAACGCAGCGGCGGCAGCGACAAAGGGCGCGCGGGGAAGCTCAAGAAGCAACTTGGCGCGTACAAGCTGACCGCACTAACCGCATCCCATCTCGTCGGCTACCGAGATGCACGACTCAAAGAGGTGTCGCCGCAAACTGTCGTTCATGAGTTGAATCTCGTGAATCGCGTACTGACATTGGCAACACGTGAATGGGGCATCGTCCTGCCCAGCGGCGTACCCAAGGTCGTCAAGCCTCGGAAACCACAAGGCCGTAACCGCAGACTGCACCCGGACGAGATACAGGCAATCATCGACGCCACGGAATCTCCGGACCTACGAGACTTCATCCAGCTTGCCGTAGCGACCGGGATGCGCCGAGGTGAGTTGGCGTCGCTGCGTTGGGAGAACATCGACCTCGATCAACGCACCGCACACCTACCGGTGACGAAAACGGATACGCCGCGCACCGTCCCGCTCTCCAGTGTCGCCGCAGCCGTGCTACAGGCCCGCAAAGGCACTGGACATGCCGTTCCCTTCGCCGTCACTGCAGATGCCCTTACGCGAGCGTTCTGCCGCGCCGTACAGAGGGCTCGTAAACTCTATGAATCGACGTGCGGCATCCTTGACCGCCCTGCTACCCCGAACTGGCTTATCGGTATCCGTCTGCACGACCTCCGGCACGAAGCCACAAGCCGTTTATTCGAGAAAGGTCTCAACCCGATGGAAGTCGCTAGCATCACGGGTCATAAAACGTTGAGCATGCTCCAACGCTACACCCATCTCCGCGCCGAAGATTTGGCGAAGAAGCTGGGCTAACCGTCCGGGTTTCCGGTCATCCTCGAAACCGGAATTATTGTGCATCACCGCCCTGCCCGGAGAATGGATTGAACTTCGGGTCCTCAATTCTTCGAGAAATTACCCACAGGTCAGTCAGCTTATTGCATTCGCCTATCACGCGCATCAAATGGGCACGCGCCTCTCTTGCAGCGACCACTTTCGTCCAAATGGCATGCCCTTGTTCAAGCTGAGAGCGAAGTTCCCGCATCCGCTCCAGACCTGATTGGTTGACGTCCTGGAGAGCCTTATCTGTTGTCGGATCATAAGGCTTCGGCCCAAGCTTGCGTCGCGCACGCACATAAGATTCCTCAAGTGGTTGCATCATCTTAGCCAACTCATCGAAGCGTGCGTGAAGCACCTTTTGCTCATGCTCCAACTTCTGAAATTCTGCGTACGTCAGCCGGGGCTGCTCCCGGAGCGCGTCCACGGCCTTTCGTAGCTTCTTCGGATCGAACAACGAGAAGTTGATGGCATCTTGATCCACTTCGCTTGCCCCTGACGAGAATGAGGAGCAGCCACTTTACACCGCACATATGATCCAGTTCGAGTCCGGAAACAGGCACCGAACCGGCACCGCCTATTTTAGTCGTACTCCTTCACAACTGGAGCAAACCATCGCAGAATGGCCGCTCCACGCCGACCAGGAGTGACCTATGCCTAGGGTGAGAACGCATCAATTGCCGGAATCGCGACACCAGCCTCAAGTGATCCGAGAAATAGTCCGGCAAGGACCGGGAATCTCTGAGATTGACGCATTTCGGATCGCATCAAAGGCCGTAGAGATTTACGCTACTCGCCACCCACGGCCGCTCCACGTTACCTATACCCAAGCTGCGGAAATGCTGGGTATCAGCCGCCATACAGTGAAAAAGCGAATGGTGTTCTACCGCGTCAAGCTGAACAAGTTCGGCATGATCCCCATCGAGGAGATAGACCGGATGCTGGCCGTGACCGACTAATCCGCCGGAACTTCGTACGGGTCACTATCCCACGATGAGCGGTAGGCCCGTCCCGATCACCGTCACAGCGGCGCTCAGGCCAACCGATACAGCCGTCCACAGAGCCGCACGTCGATTTAGCTCGGCACTTTCGCTGCTTGCTTCGAGAATTCCAGCAATCCAACCCGAATTGGAGGCTGAACCAGCGCCGGGAGGCTCAATCCCGCCACACTTTTCCCATATCGGCCTTACGTATAGCTTGCTCGACAGATACCAGAGACGCGCGGCGTAGACTCCTGTGAACGCAGGGAACAAGGTAAGCCAACCGACAATTGCCAGCATCTTCATAACCGGTACCTTGCTGATTGAGGGTTAGGCCCGCCGAGGAAACTCAACCTCGACATTCGCCCAGACCGCTCCGGCGTAGTCGGGGTTCGCAGAGAGTTCTTCCACGGTCGAACAGGTGAAGTGCGCCCCCTCTCCAAGCGCGAGCAAAGTCTCAACGTGACTTGCGATTGCAACCTTCGTGTTCTCGATGGCCTCGCCCATGGTCTCGCCCCATGAGTGCACACCAGGAATGTCCGGTACGGTCACGCCGTAGACGGTCCCGTGGTCCTTATGGATTGCTATAGGAAACTCCACAGCCACCTCCAGAAGTATTGGGCCGCCGCAACGTTAACGAATACAGACGTGTCAAGGCCGCCCCTTATTTCTAAGAGGCGGCCGGAGGTTCACCACGCATAAGCGTGATTTACCAGGAGCCTAAGACTACACAGGCTCGTTAGATTTAATTGACTAAGCGCCTCACAGTGCTAGACTGAGGGCGTAGTACAGCACTCACAGCAGCGATTTAGGCCAATGCAACCACGCAAGCCACAGGTAATGAACTGCGAGTGACGTGTATGCCATCGACGGCTCAAGAAAGATCTTCATTGAAGTTCCTAAGCAGGGTTTGAAGGATGCCGCAACCTCCCGCCAGAGGTTGCGGCATTTTTTCATATGGGTCCCGTACTACATGGGTCCATGAATTCATCCTAAACCCTTTCTTATTTTTTTTCACGAACTCCTCGTATGAAGTTCGTCATTCCCGACAACACAGCTTGGACACGGTATTTCGACGTTCTAAAATTGAACGCCCGTTAGCAGTTCCGCAGCACGGCTGCGCTGTAGTCTCCGCCCTGCATTGCCCGCCGCTACTAGGTCAGTACCGAACCACACACCTTCCAAAGAGCGTTCGCGTCGCTGCGCGTGGCTGGCCGTTACAAATCTTTTTCGCCGCGCCCTTACGGAGAATCCCGTATGCGTTTTCGCTGCGTCACCTCGCCTATCGACGCGAACGTGCTGCGCTCTAGTCGATGAAGTCCCGGCACACCGTCAATACAGCCTTGATCTCGCCGTGACTACAGGCACTGTCGCGCCCGACGGGAAGCAACTAGCTGTTGCGTGATTCGGAGGCTACCTTGACGCTCCCGTTTAGGAGGCTCCGCAGCGCAATCACTTCCTCGACCATCCGGCCCTAGAAGTGGTGGCGGCCCTGCTGTCCGCAACCGGCCATGAAGATACACTCGCTCGACGACATTTCGTTGAATCTCGACGCGGCCGGATCATCTGCCCTACAACCATTCTGTAGTCGCCCGCAAGACGATAGAATAGCCTGTGCCGAGCAGATGAGCGCTTTCACAATATTGCTTCGTGATACGAGTTGCGCCTAATCAATGCGCGCTCTTATGCATTGCGATAGCAACGGCGCCGTTTCAATAACAATGTGATACAAGAATTGACCATCCGGGGAAATATGGGAAATTTTATAGACCGCGTCCGCAATGATGAAATCGATGGGCCGCTTCGTCGAAAATTCACGCCAGCGAAGTGGAGAAAGTCCTTTGAATCTGCGGCACCGCACGACAAAGCAGATAGACGTGTCTACGAGGCAGCACTGGTTATCCATACGAAGCTCGAAAATATTCGATCTCGCTTAAAATTATCCTCCTCCCCCGCCCTAAGCGCATCCGAAAAGCTACGTGCATATGTGGCCGCGGCAAACTATAACTTCCTTGTCGCCAATACAAAAACACATGAGGCATTTCGAGAGTTTGGAGAAGAGCTTGCGGCGACCCCGCGCGGCAGAACCAAGATAGAAGATATTTTCTCCCAGATTAGGTTGAAACTCCCCGGCGGGTTCGACTATTCACCAGATGAAATCGTCGAGAGCATCGTTGACGGAATTGAGGTTCCGATTAAGTTTGCTCTAACAGATTCCCCAGATTTATCGGGCAATCCCCGTATGGCACAGGTTACGTGGAGTGATATCGTGCTTGAACTCAACCTCGGCATCATGTTCCGTCACGCCGAAGATCTATGGGACGATTGCCTCTGGAACAGCTACTTTGTCATCGGATCTGGTACTGAAAAATATTTTGCTCCCGACCAGATTGATGTCAAACGTGGCCATGCGCTGGGTATCGTGAGAAGAATGACTCTGGCTGCTAATTATTCTATTATCGCGAGTAGGCAACATGACGAAATGATAGCAAGAGGCATTCAGCCGCGCATAAGAGACATCATTTCTGTTAAGAAAGAAGGAAGGCGTCAAGTGGTTAAGGTGTCGAAGATCGGCGACCCTACGTCCGATGTCCAAGAGGAACTATTCATACTTCGAGGCCTCGCAAATGAACCTTATTATTCAGATTTTCTCGAGACTCCTCTACCAAACTTAGAAGGCGTGACACTAGCTGACGTGCTTGATGCTTGGGTCGTACTGTCACGCATAGCGATCGTGCAACTTGACGGAATAGCAAAAAAACATGAGGAAACAACAAACATGGACGTACCGCCTCAAACATGGCTTCCCGGATACTTGCCGGTCCTTCAGACCGACGCATTAATTCAGGCTCTATCCATCGCAGCCGACATTCAGCCTGCAGCCGGACGATTGCTCGTCGATTTTTTCACGTATCGCGGCAACAAAGGACAGGAGATCTGGGCTGCACCGCTCATTCCAGTCGGGCCTCGTGCCGTAGCTCCCGTATTTGCAGCTATCGTTTCACCGAATCTTAGGCGTTTAGTCGACATTTGGATGCGCCTGGGTGGTATCGATCTAGAAGTTCGCGGTCCGGCATTTGAGCAGCATCTGAGAAACGTTTTACAAACAGGAATTACCAAATCACCGATCTTGCGAACGAGCGCAATATCGATTCCGGGGAGCTATACATTTTCCCCGAGTGCGGGGCGGAGTGAAGAAATCGATCTGCTTTTCTCCATCGGATCAACGGTATTCATTGGGGAAGCGAAGTGCATACTTGAGCCAACAGAAACAAAAGGATTGTTTAATCATCGTCGCACAGTGCTAGGCGCCGCAGAGCAGGTGCGACGGAAAGCGCGCTGCATAGATAACAATCGAGAAGAATTCATCAAGGATGTCAATCGATTCGGGATCAAGCTGCCCAATGATTTCCGCATTTTCCCACTCATTGTTGTCAGCACGTCCACACACGTTGGAGTACCTGCAGATGGTATCGCAGTTATCGATGAATATATTTTTTCTAAGTTCTTCGAGGGTCAATTGGAGCACGCCGCTGTTGGCGGACCTCACCTTGCAATACAAAAAATAATCAAAGATATTTTCTACACCGACGTCGACGACGCCGAATCCAAGGCGTCAATATATTTTAATTCGCCTCCTCAACTACAACACCTGATTAATGGTCTTTGCGCGCGGATTGTTCCTCTTCACGCGATTGGGGAGAATGATTGGGAAGGCTACATCTTGACAATAGACTGCAATCCACATCAGCAAGAAGAGTCAAAACATAATACCCCGCAAACCGATCAAATTTGTTAACAAGGAGCCCTCGTCATCTGTTATACGGAACGCATTGATGCTAGTAACTGCAATGCCGCATGTAAATATTTCCTACCAGTGTTACAGTGAACTGCCGCCTAACACTGGTCAAATGGTGCGAACGGGTCAGCAGCCGCCGGAGGATTGCGATGAATTTTTGCACACGACGGACGGAAAGGTGGCTCGGACAAAACCACATTTAAACGCCAACAGACGAAATGAAATCTACGCGATAATTACAGATGATCGATTAACACATCATCGCACTCGCCAACCGAACCACAAAACAACGGGAACAAGATGGATAGTATTATAGACATTGATGTATTGTCGCTCCAGTGCCGGTCCGATAATTCTCGACAATACATCGAGGAGGCCATCCGATGCTATCGAGCAGGCGCGTATCGAGCCGCAATCGTAAGCACATGGGTCGCAGTAGCATTCGATTTGATCGATAAAATAAGAGAACTATCGTTCAATGGAAACAACAGCGCAAATGATCTAAACAATCAATTCAACGTGTATATACAGCAAATCGATGAAGGCAATGAACAGGGGACGAGAAGCGCCCTAGAATTTGAAAGAGAAATCCTCTCAATTTGTAGAGATAAATTCGAATTCTTCGATGTTCATCAGTACACTGACCTCGAGCGACTCCGAGATGATCGCCATCGCTGCGCACACCCCTCATTTCAACGCACTGGCCACCCTTATCAACCGAGTGCCGAACAGGCCCGGCTGCACATTCGGAACGCAGTAACACATGTCTTATCATTGCCACCGGTGCACGGTCGTGCGGCGATTGACGCGCTGGTTGAGCTTATTAAATCTCAATATTTTCCAGCCGACGACGACAGGGCGGAAATACGGCTTCGAGAGTCCCCGATTGGCCGCCCTACAACTGCACTTATTCGTGGATTTGTTGATAAATTGATTTTTGGATTTGTTACACGCGACGACCCTCTATTCGGGGCATGGCAAGTGGGAACTGCTTTGCGAGCCTTATTTCGAATGTTCCCCGCAGAAGTTGAAATTAGATCAAAGAAACAAATTCAATCCGCGCTCCAAAAAGTTCCAGACTCCGATTTATCGTACGCAGTTGCTCTATTGACCAATGTAACTTGGGTATGGGATGGATTAGATAAACCCACCAAAGATAAAGTCATAATTTTCATCAATAACTGCCCAACCACCGATATAGTCGGGGGACTACGCCAACTTCACCAAATTCCCGCATTACAACCTTCGGTACTTGTACGCGCCAACTCATTATCAAAAGATGAACTAGCGACCGCAATTGCCTCCGGCGCAGGAGAAATCGCAATTCCGCGGGCTATCCAGCTTCTTTCTGAAACGAGAAGCTGGGGAGATTCAAATGACATAATTATGCGACTTATCATGCCGTCATTTCCGCGCATGAACAAGCAAGACATAAAGAGAATAATATATCTCCCACGTGACACGGGCGCGGACCTTCATGGGGCACACGCGTACTCCACACTCGTGGAAAAAATATCGTCTGCCGCAGTATTCGAAAATGAAGAATTAAAATTCATGTTAAATGACAGTGGGGCCGGATATTTACCGCAGGCGAAATAGAATCCAATGGAGCCTCCAACCCAGTGGAAAGCTAACAGCCCCTGTATTCGATAACGAAAACTAGGTACCGGCCGCCATCTTTTTGCGGTCGGTTTCTAGGCCAGCCAAGGGTTTCCGGTCGATTGCTTATAGTAAATACATTCGCTAGGCAGCGGATCTCGCCGTCCAACCAGTCCTACCGCTGAATATTCCGGGCCATGCATAGAACACGGCGGCCTCCTCCAATACTTCTCGCGGAGTCAGCCGCCGATGCTTTTGGAAAAGACTTCCGAGCGCCTGCTCCTGGGCAATCACTCCGGCCGCAGCAATCTCTCCGACCAAATCGATATGTCGGTGCATGGCACGGGACATCCGAGCCACACGACCTTTCCGGTTGATATAGGCTCTGAGCAAATCCTCAAGAGGCTGAACGAAGGAGCCACGACAGTTCCTCATCTTAAGCAGAAACACGCATAGATCCCGCGCCCTCTTACCCAGTTGCAAATTCAGCACCACAAGCTGCTCGATCAACCTCAGACTTTGATTCGATGGCACCGGGTATCGCCGGATGAACATATCTCGCTTCTTGATAATCTCGCCGGTGTCGAGATCAACATATGACTTGACCGACAACCTCGTTACCGGGCGGTTACTCTTTTTCCATCCTGCAGCCCTGAGCGACAGAGCAGGAACACGTACAGCGGTGACTTCCGGCCACCACGGCACGAACCGAGTAGATTGGTCGCTGTCTCGGTCGTGATCAGCATACTTGCCAGTCAATCGGTGTACCTACTGCCCACTCAAGCCCAACCTTCCGGGATTCCGTCCAAACCAACCCGCCTCCGCACCCTGTATCCTTGGTCTGCATTGGTCTTGTCGTCATGACATTCCTTGCAGAGCAGTTGCAGATTCTCATCCTCGTTCGAGCCACCTTGAGCAAGGGGCTTGATGTGATCCACAACTCCAGCCCGTACGGCAATTCCACAGGCCCGGCAGCAGTACCCATCCCGCTTACGGATTCGCTTTCGAATCACACCCCATGCGCCTCCGGACAGATCATCAATCCGGACTGCATTCCCTGCCGCAGCTACACGGGCTTTCTGCTTGGCCGTTAGAGACCGGTTGCTGATCGACACGCAGAACGGGCACGTCCATTGCAGCCCTGTAGGTTTCCATTCCGGGTGCTTCGAACAATCACTCAATAAAACATCTCCTTTGATCAGAAGCCCATAGACGGGCTGATTGATTCAGGTATGCCCCAGCCCTTCGCAGCCTCGCAACACGCCCACAGTGAGGCCGAAACGGCCGCTTGTGGTATCTGGAGCAGAGCACTGAGGTAGCTTGGGACGGGGGGATAGGAAAAATGCAGAGGGCAAAAGCTACGGCGCCGACCGGTCAGTGTCGAAATATCGCTAACTGCAAAAATTTCCGCCGATAACGCGGACTCGCCCTACGATCTAGGCACTGGTCCCAGCCGCATTGGAATCTCCGGCGTGAATCTGCATACTGTTGCCGCCCACTACTGGCCCTACACCTATCTTGCCGTGGGGTTCGCTGTGTTCGTATATGTGAGGCTTCGCGGCGGCACCATCTCAGGCGGTTGGGTCAACCAAGGTTCGGGGCCAGCGCTCTATAGCGGTGGATTCTTCCAAACGCTTTTCGCATGTGTGCTGCTCTGGCTCCCAGTGCTGTTGATTCAGTGCCTGCCGAACTCCATAAGGCGGCGGCTCGCTGGCGGTCTCTTTGCGGCCATATGCGCAATCATGCTCCTCTGGCCCGTGGCCGTAGTCGGCGTCATACTCCTACGCAGATTCCAAGGTAAGTAGGCGTTGTGCGCGCGTACGCGCATGAGGCTGTGACCGGCCGAAATGCCCTGTAGCTACATGCCCCTATCCTCCCCAGCCGCTTCGGCCACAGGTGCAAATGGAGAGGCAATTCCAAACGCTTTCGTAATCCAGAGTCCTCGCCTATTCCGAAGCATTCCGACCTCCCGCATCTCATCGACAGTGAGGCAACGTCGTTGCGCCGATAGGTACCGACCATCCAGCCCGACACGCCCGTATTCACCGGCGCGATGCATGTCGAAGGCTCGCGAGGAGCGGAATCGCTCCCCACACGTCGGGCAGATATTGTTATCGTTGGACTGCCGCACGCCGCGCCTCATACTGGTCCTGCATGGCGCGAGCCCTCGCCAACCATTGACGGCTCGACGCAAGCGCGGCTGCCTCCTCCTTCGGCCTACGCCGCTTGAGACTCACAAGACGTTTGTACTCCTGTAACGCGTCCTGCCCTTCACGGACGGCCATCTGAGCTACACCGAGCGAATGACCGAGTTCGCCACGGGCGCAAGCTACGCCGCGCAAAATCCTGTCGTCCATAGCTTGCGGCGACGTTGCGCGCAACGTACCCAAATTCCGCCCGTACAGACGTTCCAGCAACGCCGTACGGACTGCTTCTGTATTCATCGGGACGCGTTTCCCGCGAAAGAACATGTCGGCCCGCACACCGACGCGACGGGCGGCCTCCAGCAATTGACGGCGGCTCATGCGTCGGTATCGTCCGACGTGATGACCATCTCCGCTACTGCGTCGGCGGGCAAGCCCAGACGCTTCGCGAGTCCTCGCAAGCGTCGCTCCGTGGGTCCGAACACCCCGACTCGATACTCCCGATCGCGGGGCGTGCCCAAGTCAAGACCCGGCCGATACGACGGCGAGGACTCGAACGCGTCGCGCATCTTGTCCGCCTTCGCCCGAAAGTACCGCGATGCGCCCATACCTGCACTACGCGCCTCCGTATGCAGCCGTGCGAGCGCCGCCACGCTAACCATAAAGGTACTGTCTCGGCGATTCATTCCCGCTCCGCCTCGTCAAGCTCCATACGAATAAGTCGCATCTTCGCCGCTGCCGCGATGAAGTCATTGCGGGCCATCTCGATAGCGAGACGCCGATTGTCCGTGTTTGCTGCCCCGACCAGGGCTTTAAGCTGATGGGGCTGCATATGACCCACCAGGAGTTCGTACTCCATCGTTTTCCTTATGTTAATGAAGATGTCTTTCAAGCTATGTGGACGGCGATATACGGCCCTATTCTTCTTTCCTAGAAGTTTCCGGGTTACTGCAACGTAACTTCGACCGCCGCGCCGTCTACGAAGTCCCAATCTGCATACTGTTGAGCCTTGACCGCAACTTGATCGGTTGTGAACAGGTCGACATAAATTTGAGAAGGAACCCCCGACCCATCATCAACGTTAAAGTGGCCCGCACCGGCCGACTCGATTTCAACGTCTCCGATGTATGTCAGCACACGGCTGGCGTCAACGATGAAAAGCTTGTCTTGCGGCACACCGTACGACGTAACCACAGGGAGGCCGCCGTATTCACCACCACTGGCTGTAATTTTCATTTCCGTAGGACTGCGCAGCGAAATCGCCGTGCGCGGATTGACAAGAACACTCGAAGTCGTGAGATCGCCCGCAAACATTTCGATACCGTCGGCAAACGTTGATGCCTGCACTGCCATCGACGCCAAACCAGCGGGAGCCGTGTCATCCCGTCCTTGGCGACCAACGAAATAGGTATCAAGGCCGCGACTCAACGCCCGTTGCAACTGCGCAGAAATTACCCCTTCCGCAGCGTCGCCCGCCATACGGAAAAGTTCGCGGGACATAATTGCTACGAGGCCCACTTTCCGTTTGTCCACAAGGTGAGTGGTAAACGCCCCTCGATACGCGGGGAGCATCATATACTCGCCCACGAACCGCGCGGCAATTTGCGAAGTCTCTGCGTTCACCCGACAAATTGCCGGGACTTTCAACAGTCCTTTAAGTTGTCCGAGAATCGACTGGCTAAACACCGCATGCACAAATTGTTCACGGCTCAACGAGCCTGCCGTAAGCGCCCCTGCCGCGTCCGACCCAGCAAGCATCGGGTTAGTGAGAGCCTTGACAACTTGCGTTGCACCGGCGGAGACGCCCCAGCGCGACTCAGCATAGCGCGCGGCAGCCTCCGTAGGCCCAGCTACAACGTTTGCGATAACCGAGCGGATGAAAGTATTATTCGTTTTAGTCATGTCGTAGTCCTTAATTGTTAGTAGTTGATGCCGGAAAGGTCAAGAGCGAACCCGCGCCGGCTTCGACGGATTCGCGGTACTGGTCAGTTACAGCAGGCCGTTACGGATTTGGTACCCAAAGCCCCCTTGCTCGGTCATTCGCTTGTGCAATTGGATATCTACTAGACCCTGCATCTTTTGGGTAAGCTCTTTGAGGTCTGCCTCCGTCAAACCGCCGCCTCCGTTCAGATTGACGGTGAAGTGGGGCCGCTCATTGCTAACCGCCGATGCTGCCGGAGAGGGCGCGAGAGTTGCAGCGATGCCGCCAGTTGCGAAGTGCGCCATGTGGCCCGAGTTGATGGCCTCAAGAAGGCTTCGGTACTTCTTCGTAGACGCAGCATTGATGACGAATTCCCCGTTCGAGAGCATCGCGGGAATGCTGTCACTGGTTGTTGTGCCTGGGCCAGCAATGGGGCCGCCGCCCGCGCGATGCAGCACGGGGCCGCCCTCGCTAAAGAATGAGCCGAACGAACTGCCAATACTCTGGATCGCGAACACTTCGGCTTGGCGTAACGCGATCTTGGCGAGGTCGCCCATAACGCTCGCCGTGAACTTCTTGAAGTTACCCTCGCCGCTCGTAATGAACTGCTCCAAAGCGCTCTGCGAATCCTGCCACGCAGTTACAAGGGCAGTCCGGGCAAGCTCTGCGTTGGTCATGGCGTCACCGCCGAGAGACAATAGACCGTCCTTCATCTGAGCCTCGAAGCTGTTACGCCGCGCCTCCTCACGGGCAAAGAATCGTTCCATTCCCGCGCTGCGCTCCGCGAGATATGCCTGTTCCGCCCGGAGTTTCTCCGCGTATTGCTTCATATCCGAGGTAGGATCAAGCGCGTATTGTTCGACCAACTGTCGCACGCGCTGTTGATACTGCTGTTGCAACGCGTACCGCGCGTCGAATTCGGCCTTGGCCCGTGCGGTCATGTTGCGGGTAGCGTCCTGATATTGGTACGCATCCTCCTGCTGCGTATTCATCTGGCCCAGGCCCATGACGTACCGGCGCACATCAATGTCACGTCGCTGCGACAGACCCGCCAACGTATCGTGCAAACTCGAATCCAAGCCCTTGCGTTGAAGCTGGAGTTTTTCAACTGCTGCCGCCGCTTCCGTGTAGGCTCGCTTGTCTGACGAAGAGCGAAGCGCTTCGGCACGTCTATTCGCGAGTGCAATTTGATCGTCCAGTGCAGATTTTTGCAGATCGGTAAGCTTGCGGTAGTACGTCTCCGCGTCGATCACGCCTAGCTGTCGCTGGGCCTGTAGCTGCTTCTCCGCCTGCTGTTCGATAATCTGCCGAATCGCCAAACCTGTCTGTGTCTCTGCGTTCAAAGCCGCGATTGCAGAGCCGCCGCTTCCGCGCTTCCTAGTCGGAGTGATATGTTCGGTATCGAAGGCAATCATCTGCTTTCGCTGGGCCTCCAACTGCGCCCGTACGGAATCTGTCATCTTCCCCTGCTTCGTCAGCAGCGAAATGCGCGTGTCGATAATCTCGTTGTCACGCTTGACTGCATCGCTAAGGCGTTGTTGCGCGGACTTCGTGCGCTCGTACTCCGCCGTTACAGATCGAAGCGAATCGCCCAGTGCTGCCTTATTTGCTGCCTCCCGCGCCGTTGCCTCTTGGCTCTCTCGGTTCGCGTCAACGATCTTCTGTTGCGCGGCGATCAGCGGACCGTAATCCGTGTAGTCCCCAGGTGTCCGGCCATTAAGCTGTGCAGCCTGCTTGGACTTGAGGTCGTTCAGGATGTCGAGGTCTGTAGATTTGGCGGCCAACGCACGCGTATAACGCCCCCAGGCGGCGGTAACGTTATCCCAGAATCCCGCCTGATGCTCCGTGCTGGTCTTGGTCTCGCGTTCAATATCGGCCAACTGCTGCTGGATGAGAATCTTGAACGCTTCGTGCTTTTGGCCCGTCTTTTCAAGAGACTCGATAAACGCCATGTTGGCATCTGACATCGAGTGGTGCGTGCGTTGATACTCCTCCGCCGCTCTCTTAACCTCGTCCTGCTGCTTCAGGAGCGATTCCACGGTCTTATCGAATGCCTCGCCCGATGACTTCGACATCGCCAATGCCACCGCCCCGACCTGCGGGAAGATATCGGCGGTAACGCGCCCTGTTGCCACAAGTTGATTAAGACCGTCTGTCGCTGCGTTGATGCCAACACCGAATCTCTTGGACAAGTCCTCAGCAAGTCCCTGGATAGATTCCCGTGTCTGCTGCGCGTACCCGCTCGTAGCGTTCATCGCATCGTGGAACGCCCGCGCTTGCGCGGTTGCGGCAGAAATGCCCTTGTAGAAGGCGTAGGCCGCCCCGCCTGCCGCCGCAAGCCCCAACGCTAACGGATGCGTTGCATACTTCATCGCGTCAACCTGCTCCGCCATCACCATCATGGACCCGGCGAAGTTCTTCCAACTACCAGTTGCGGCTTCGTGTGCGAGGACCATCATTTCACGCCGCGCACCAACACTGTTTAGGTTGAGTTCGTGCGTTTTCTTCGAAGCTTCCGCGATGGACGCTGCCTGTGCAGAGAACGCCTGAGTAACACCGAGCGCCGCCGCGCGCTGATTGAGGATTTCAAGCCGCGTCTTACCTGCTGTTTGTTGCAGCCGGTCATACGCGTCAGAAAGGCTCTTTGCGGCGCGTGCACTGAGGTTATAGCCGTTACTCGCGGATTCCTGCATCGCACGCTGCACAGCCTCCTGCTTCCGCCTTGCTTCGTCTAGTGACGCGTTTAGCTGCGCATTTGCGGCACGGAGTTGGCCGATACCGGCCTGTGCGCCAGATGCGTCTACCGAATACCGAACGGTGACGTTGTTGTTTGAACCTGCTATGCGACCTCCTTAATGTTAATACACGCCGACGACACACCAGCCGCTTACCGGCGTGAGGAATCCGTCGTTTGTGGTGCTGTAGTGCCAACTGATACCCCGAGAATCAATCTCGAAGATCGGAACTGGGGCATTCATACTGATGTGCTTGAACAGAAAGTCCGGCATGAAAGACCAAAAGGGTTCACCCGCCGATAAATTCACGTCGTGGCGTCCCGGCTGACCGTCCCCATATCCAAGCGGATGCCCGTTTGCGTCGCGGGCTTGCGGGATTTCAAACATATCGACAATTCGAGCGCATCGCGTAGTACCGTCCAGGACGATCCGGCCAGAGGCGTCCCAGAGTTGAAGCCCTATGCCGCTCAATGGGGGACGTCCTGGCCGTGTTCGAGGTAGTGCGTTAGCGCACGCCGGATGACTTCCGAGACGTCTACATCGTTGTCAACTGCACGAAGTCGGATAGCCCGCCGCATCTCCGGCTGTACCTTGAATGAGATTACACGCGCCTCTCCAGACTGCGCGCATTTCATACGAGACTGCATCCCGGTTGATTCAAGCATAGTCTTCCTTATGGGTAATACCAACGGTCAAATAAAAGCGATCGGCTGCCATACCATCGCAGCATTACCGATCCACACGCACAAACAAATGAGCAACAGTACTCCGTGCTTCATGCAGCCTCCCGCGTTTCGTCACCTGCATTCAAAGCAGCATCCAGCGCGGCATATTTCGCCTCAAGCTCGTCAAGTTCTTTTGCGATGGTCAGCATACGGTCCTCCATATCCGACGACATACACATCGCGACCTCGAACGAGGACATGCGGTCTACGTCCTTGCCAGCGAACACCTTACGGGCGTCCACCTTCTTTCGATCAGGGGCAGCAATCCACCCGTGTTCCCCACAAAGGCCACCGTGTGAGAAGGCGATGCGTGCGCGGACAAGTTGCGTGTGTGCTGATAGATGCATGTTGCTCATTTGATGGAGGCCTTATTAATTAAGAGATAGGAATTCACACAGACAAGTCGAGATTAGACCTAGACGCCCGATCCTTCACCGCCGCTGCACGACGCGCCGCGCGGTTCAGTCCGGGAGAGTGTGGGTTGATGCATGCTGCTGCTTGCTGCTTTGGAATGGACGACGACATAACGCGTGTCGGCTTGCATTTCATCACCTGCTTCTGCTGCATTCGCACCTCATGACTTGAAGAAGTTGGCTAAGGCGGCTATCGGAAAACGCCTTAACAAACCTCTCGATTTGCTCCCAAGGTGTTACCAAGGGATGTTTCTGGCCCACGCGCCGATATCCAGCCAACGCTTACGTCCAGGAGAGACGCCCTTCCGTCGCCTCCCTGCATCTTCAATCCCCTTACCGGGGCTGCTCTCGGATGCCGCCGACGCCTTATACGAGTTACGCTCGTCTGGCCCGTCGTTAGCCTTGTCGTTACTGTCAGGAGACCCCGGCCCCATCCCTCACCCTCCGTCCCGCGTCAGGAGGCACAACTATGTACATGCAAAAACCACTACGCAGACTCCGAAATAAGCCGGAATGAACACCGCCCTCATTCCGGCATAACCGCAATCATATACAACACAAAACCACTACGCAACGCTTTTCTGCAGTAGACAGCACAGCCCGCCCAGGACCACGCACTATTTCCGAACGAATGTTCGCGTCGCCTTGTCCTCATCGTCCGTCGGAAGCTCCGTCAGCACCCGATTCCCGTGTCCGTCTGTATCGACTCTGACTGTCTTGATAACCCGCGCCTCGACAATAGCTTGCGCATCTCCGGAGTCGACAAGGTAGCTTGCGGCTTCCTTTTGCTCGTCATCCCTCAGTTCCGTATGGGTACCAGCCGCAGCTTTAGCCGCCCGCTGAATGACGTCTCGCTTGCTTTCCACATATTCGCAAACCAGATCACGCAGTTCCTCCGATACCTTTACCCCCGCAAACACTCGCAGAATCTGAAGGTCTCGGATCACCTCCTTCGGCAAACGGAGTTGGTACGCCTGCATATTCTCACGTTGGCTGCGAACTGATGATTTAGGGTCGTATTTCATGCGTGCTCCAAAGTTCCAATCACAAAGTTCCAATCATTGTAACCCACTACGCATAGCTACCTCATACTGGACAGAAACACAGGTTTCTGCAAATCTACCTGTTGCCTTGCAGAAACATTCTGCTATGATCAGAATCATTGATGTAGGGAGGTCTGCAAATGGACATTCTTGAGAAGGCCCGCGCTCGGCGTGATTCGCTACAGAAGCAGCGGGAGCAACTTATGGAGACGGTTGACAGGATCAACGCGGAATTGGGCGATCTCGCACAGTTCTTCAAGATTGCGGAGCGCCTCCAAGACATCTCGGTCATAAGCGGCAGCGCACAGTTGATGCCGGCATGGCCGCACGCTGCCGACGTCGCGATAAAGACACTGGGCGCGCTGGCACAAGGAAACAAGTCTCAAATGATCGCACGACAAGCGATGGAGATCATCAAGCAGCACGGCCCTCAGACTGCCCGCGGCGTCCTAAAACTGATGGATGAGAACGGCTTAGGTGAGTTGGTGAGCCCGGACAAAGACATAAACGCCAGAATTTCGTACGTATCCTCGGTGCTTAGTAAAGATGAGCGCTTTGCCTCTGACCGAGAAAAAGGCGGCTACGTGCTGGTGGAGCAGAAACAAAAAGACCCTCAAGGGCAAATCCTTGAGGGTCCGAGCAGTATTGACGATCTGCTGTGATAAATGGGGCCATCGTTGGGTACGACGCGGGAGACTTTGGACCTACCGTGCGCCGGTTCGATTCCGACTGGCTCCACCAGTTTTCTCAACCACCCATAGGAGGAGCATGATGCCCCCGCCATAGTCAATCTCGCTGAGAAAACTCACAACAAGGAGTTGGCGAACTCCATCAGCTAGCGATTACAACTTGGGGCTTTGACCCTGGCCGGTCAGAGCCCTCTTTTTATGCGCTGTCAAGGCTACCGAAGCAGATTTTTCTGCGCAAGCTTCTGTAGCGTCCCTTTACATCTCGATAGCTAAAGGTGTCCGACCGTTGAGTTCTGCAAGTGCAGGAACAGCACTTGGCGAAGTTTGGCGATAGAATCCAGTCACACCCCAGTCACACTGAAACGTGATTGGGCCTTGAATCCGCCGGATTCGATCTGGATGTAACTCGTTGATCTTTCAGATATTTCTGGCCCGCCCTACACGATTCGAACGTGTGACCTACGGCTTAGAAGGCCGTTGCTCTATCCAACTGAGCTAAGGGCGGTTAAAGAGAAAAGACACGGTCTGACACGGGCCGCATTCGGCATCGGGTTTGAGTCACGAAGCAGCAGCGACGCCGCCCCAAACAACTCGAAACCCCGAAACAAAACGGGCCCGGCACGAAGCCGAGCCCGAAATTATACCCGATCATCGCGCCAGATCACGGAGACCGGCGCTCGCAGCATCAAACCGGCTGCGGATGCAGCATGAACCAGCCGAGGCAGAACACGCCGGCGATCACGCAATACACGCCGAACGACGCGAGCCGGCCGCGCCCCTCGAAATAGCGCATCAGGAATCGCACGCTCAGGTACGCGGCGATCGCCGTCAGCACGCCGCCGAGCAGCGCATCGGCGAGCTGGTCGCGCGCATGGAACAGCTTCGGCAATTCGAGCACGCCCGCGGCAAAGATGATCGGCGTGCCGAGCAGGAACGAGAATTCCGCCGCCTTCTCCGCCGTCAGCCCGGCCGCGTTGCCGGCGATCATCGTCAGCCCGCTGCGCGAGAAGCCCGGAATCAGCGCGCCGATCTGCGCGAGGCCCACGAAGAACGCCTGCTTGAACGTCATCTTCTCGGGCGGTTGATGGGCGCGGCTGCGCTGGATGCGATCGCCGAGCCACAGCAACACGCCGTTGACGATCAACGCAATCGCGACGATCCGCAGATCATGAAACACGCGCTCGATGCGCTTTTCCAGCAGCAGGCCGACGATGCCGGTCGGGATCGTACCGATGATCAGCGCCCACATCAGGTGCCCGTCGTCGTTCTTGCGGCCGCCGAGCTGCGCGAAGAAACCGCCGATCAGTGCGATCCAGCGCGCGCGGAAGTACCACAGCAGCGCCAGCGCGGTGCCGAGGTGGAGCGCGACGAGGAAGGGCAGCAGTTGCGGCGCATGCTTGTCGATGTGCATGCCGAACAGCGCCGGCACGAGCAGCGTATGGCCGAGGCTGCTGACGGGGAAGAGTTCGGTGACGCCCTGCAGGACGCTCAGGAATACCAGAAACCAGAGGCTCACGCGTCGGTCCTTTTAGTAAAGATTAAGCGGGAAGGAAGGCGGACGACGCGATGCGCGTCCTGAAAAACGCGCCCCGATTATGCCGAGCCAGGATTACTGCGCCAAGGCATTTGGCAGGATATTGCGGCAATGCACACAAACACTTGCAATTTGTAATCGCGCAGAAAGCAAAAAGCCCGCCATTTGCATGGCGGGCTTGTCCACTTCGGCAGGAATTGCCGTCAGCGGCCGAGCTGATAGAAAAATAATACCGTGCTGCCGGTAAACATGCCGAACAGTGCGATACCCATTGCCATTGCCAGATCCATGGCCCCCTCCACGAAGTGTCATGACCCGGCAACATCACCGGTTTAGAGGCATTATCCAGACCGTCGACAGTGTTAAAAACTCGCAATTTCCCGAGAAGGGTTTTCCCCGAGCGGTCGCGGCCCGATAATGGAACGCACGTTGCTCCCCTCACCCGCCCAACCCGATTCGCCATGCCGATCTTCCAGCAACACGACATTCACGAACTTCACGCCGGCCCGTCGCTCGTCCGGGTCGCCCCGCAATTCGGTGGCCGCCTGCTGTCCTGGCACGTCGATGGCGAACCGGTGATCTTCTGGCCGGAAACCGCCGACTGGAGCAACCTCGCCCGCGTGCGCGGCGGCAATCCGCTGCTGTTCCCGTTCCTCGGCCGCCACCGCGTCGACGGCGAACTCGGCCGCTGGCGCGACGCCGCCGGCGTGGTTCGCGACCTGCCGATGCACGGTTTCGCGCGCGATCTGCCGTTCGACGCGCAGCCGTCGGCCGACGGCGCCGCGTTGTCGATGACGCTCGACGCGAACGACACGCTGCGCGCGAGCTATCCGTTCGATTTCCGGTTCGAAACGACCTACCGCCTGGCGGACGCCCATACGCTGGAAGTCGCGCTGACGACGACCAATCGCGGCGACACGCCGCTGCCCTACTACGCCGGCCACCATTTCTATTTCGCGCTGCCGCACGGCGAGCGGGCCGACACCCGCCTCGAGTTGCCACCGACCCGCCGTTGCCACCAGCGCGCGGACGGCTCGATCAGCCCGCTCGAACCGGGCGAGGTCCGTTACCGCCTCGACGATCCGGAGATCCTCGACCGCTTCCACTGCCTCGACGGCGAGCCGTCCGCACCGGTGCGCATCGTGATGCCGGGCCGCCGCCGCACGATCGAGATCGCACTCGACGTGCCGGGCTCGATCCCGTGGTACGCGGTCACGACGTGGACCGAAAAGCCGGATTCGGACTTCTATTGCGTCGAGCCGTGGCTCGGCCTGCCCGATGCGATCCACAACGGCCGCGGCCTGCGCATGCTCGCGCCGGGCGCGACTGAAACGGCCACGCTGCGGATCCGTGTCGCCCCGCTCGCCGGCTGATTCGACACGCACCGAACCGGGGCACGGCGGCCCCGGTAGCGACCGAAACTGCGGTGCGCGGGTCGAACCCGTTAAAATCGGACGTTTTGTGTTGCCTGCCGCGTCACGCGCGGCAGGGTTTTGCGAGGTTCAATGTTCGGAACAACAACGAAGCGACTCTTCGCAGCCGCCTGCGCCGCCCTGCTCGTCGCGTGCGGCTCCGCGCCCGTCGGCCCCGGGTTCTATCGCGTCGAGCGTGGCGACACGCTCTACAAGATCGCGCGCGACAACCGCACGTCGGTACAGAGCATCGTGCGCTGGAACCAGATGACGAACCCCGATGCGATCGAAGTCGGCCAGGTGCTGCGCGTCGCGCCGCCGCCCGGCACGACCACCGCATCGACCACCGGCACCGGCAGCGCGGGCCGCGCACGCCCGGCCCCTTCCGCGCCGGTCGAATCGGCCGTGAAGCCGGCCACGAGCATTGCGCTGATCTGGCCGGCGGCCGGCAACGTGGTACGCACGTTCGACGGCTCGAAATCGAAGGGCATCGACATCGCGAATTCGCCGGGCACGCCGGTCGTCGCGGCCGCGCCGGGTGTCGTCGTCTATGCCGGTAACGGGCTGCGCGGCTACGGCAATCTGATCATCCTGAAGCACAACGCCGATTACCTGACGGCCTACGCGCACAACCGCGCGCTGCTGGTGAAGGAAGGCCAATCGGTCACGCAAGGGCAATCGATCGCCGAGATGGGCAACAGCGACAGCGATCGTGTCGCGCTGCATTTCGAGCTGCGCTATGGCGGCCGCTCGATCGATCCGTCACGCTACCTGCCGGCGCGTTGAGCGCACGACAGACGGCGCGCGATGCCGGCACGCATCGCGTGCCGTCGCGGCGAAAACGGAAAAAAGTCGCGTCAGCGCTTGCGCAGACGTCCGGTGACACGGCCGGACAACGGATCGACATGACGAGCAAACGCCACCAGCACACCGATTCCGATCAGGCTGAACCCCGCAGCTATCAGAAGCAAATCCATGGTCACACCACTGTTTTGTCTTGATCTTATGCGTCATTGTGAAATCGTGCACTGAGGCTCGCCTACTGGACGAGTCCGAACATTCCCTATCAGCAAACACCATTGTGGATTCGTCTGCGTGAAATCCTGATGTAAGCCGCTCACCGGACGCCCCGCTCGACATCAGGAGACCACGCGATGCTGCCCGCCGCCGACCGCTACGATCACCTCCTCGCCCGCTTCCGGTGGGACCTTCCGGCGCGCTACAACATCGGCGTGGACGTGTGCGACAAATGGGCCGACGGCAGCGGACGCCTCGCGCTGATCCACGAAACGGCGCAAGGCGACGTTTCGCGCCTCACGTTCGACGACCTGAGGAATGCTTCTAACCGGCTCGCGAACAGCTTCGCGCGTGCCGGCCTGCGGCGCGGCGACCGGATCGGCATCTTTCTCGCGCAAGGGCCCGAAACGGCCATCGCGCACCTCGCCGCGTACAAATTCGGCGCGATCGCGGTACCGCTCTTCACGCTGTTCGGCGTCGACGCGCTCGAGTACCGGCTCGCGAACAGCGAGGCAGCCGCGCTCGTCACCGACGCGGCCGGCTACGCGAAGATCGCGCCGCTGCGCGCGCAACTGCCGGCGCTGCATACCGTCTACTGCATCGGCGACGATGCGCCCGACGTGCCGGGCGTGTGGCGCTACGACGCGGCGCTCGCCGCCGAAGCGCCGGATTTCGTGCCGGTGGATACGGCCGCCGACGATCCGGCCGTGATCATCTACACGTCCGGCACGACCGGCAAGCCGAAGGGCGCGCTGCATGCGCATCGCGTGCTGCTCGGCCACCTGCCCGGCGTCGAGATGTCGCAGCAGTGCTTCCCGCGCGACGCGCGCCTGTTCTGGACGCCCGCCGACTGGGCATGGATCGGCGGGCTGCTCGACGTGCTGCTGCCGTCATGGCATCACGGCGTGCCGGTGCTCGCGCACCGCTTCGAGAAATTCGACGGCGACGCGGCATTCGCGCTGATGGCGCGGCACGGCGTCACTCACGCGTTCCTGCCGCCCACCGCGCTGAAGCTGATGCGCGCGGTCACGGCGCCACGCGAACGTTACGCGCTGTCGCTGAAATCGGTCGCGAGCGGCGGCGAATCGCTGGGCACCGAACTGACGGCGTGGGGCCGCGACGCGCTCGGCGTGACGATCAACGAGTTCTACGGGCAAACCGAGTGCAACATGGTGCTGTCGTCATGCGCGGCGCTGTTCGATGCGCAGCCCGGCGCGATCGGCAAGGCGGTGCCCGGTCATGCGGTCGCGATCGTCGATGCGGACGGCACGCCGCTGCCGCCCGGCGTCGAAGGCCGCATCGCGGTGCGCCGCCCCGACCCGGTGATGTTTCTCGAATACTGGCGCAACCCCGACGCGACGCGCGACAAGTTCGCGGGCGACTACCTGCTCACCGGCGATACGGGCACGATCGACGCCGACGGCTTCGTGCGCTTCGTCGGCCGCGACGACGACGTGATCACAAGCGCCGGTTACCGGATCGGCCCCGGCCCGATCGAGGACTGCCTGCTCACGCATCCGGCGGTGCGGATGGCGGCCGTCGTCGGCGTGCCCGACGCGACGCGTACCGAGATCGTCAAGGCATTCGTCGTGCTGAACCCCGGCCACGTCGGCGACGCAGCGCTCGTCAGCACACTGCAGGCCCACGTGCGCACGCGGCTCGCCGCGCACGAGTATCCGCGCGCGATCGCGTTCGTCGACAGCCTGCCGATGACCGCGACCGGCAAGATCGTGCGGCGCGCGCTGCGCGACGCGTGAGCGCACTGTCCCCGCTCGGCCCGCCCGGCCGGATGGTTTATAGTGGCGCCACGCAGTCTTTCCAAGAAACCGATGTCCTCTGATCAACACGCCGCCGCGGGCGCGTCGCACAGCCCGCTCTACGCCAAACTCCTCGGCGAAACCGCCAAGATCGACTGGTGCGATCTCGAGCGCTTCTTCGCGCAGGGCAAGCTGCTGTCCGTTGCGCGCGACCTCGATCTCGTCAGCGTCGCGGAAGCGGTCGCCAGCGACGACACCGAACAGGTCACGCGCTGGCTGTCGTCCGGCCTCGTCGCGCCCATGCCGGCCGAGACCGCCGCCGACTACGCGGCGCGCAATCCGGAGCTGTGGGCGGTCGTCGTCTCGCCGTGGGTCTGCGTGCAGGAACGCGCCTGACGCGTCCACCATGTCCGAATCCGCCTTACCGCACGGGGCCGGTAGCGCGTCGGCCGCCGTCACGCATCGGCGCGTCCTCGCGCTCGCGTTCCCGATCGTCCTCGCGAACCTGACGCAACCGATCCTCGGCGCCGTCGACACGGCCGTCGCCGGCCACCTCGACGGCGCGCAATATCTCGGCGGCGTCGCGCTCGGCGGGCTGTTCTTCAATTTCGTGTTCTGGGGCTTCGGCTTCCTGCGGATGGGGACGACCGGCCTCGTCGCGCAGGCGCATGGCGCCGGCGACGCCGCCGGGATCCGCCTGAACCTGCTGCGCGCGCTGATCGTCGCATTCGCGCTCGGCGCCGCGGTGCTTGCGCTGCAGGTGCCGCTGCTGTCGTTCGCGCTGTCCGCGCTCGGCGGCAGCGAGGCCGTCCGCGCGACGGCGCTCGGGTACAGCCACGCACGGATCTGGAGCGCCCCGTTCGCGCTCGCGAACTACGTGGTGCTCGGCTACCTGCTCGGCATGCAGCGCGTCCGACTCGCGCTCGTCGCGCAGGTGTTCATCAATGCGGTGAACATCGGTGCCGTGCTGCTCTATGTGTATGGTTTCGGCTGGGGGATCGCCGGCATCGGCGCCGCGACCGCCACCGCGGACGCGTGCGGCTTCGCGCTCGGTGCATGGATGCTGTGGCGGCTGCGGCCGCGCGGCCTCGCACCGCTCGCGGTACGCGCGCTTGCCGACCGTGCGGCGCTCAAGCGGCTGATCGCGCTCAATCGCGACATCTTCCTGCGCACGCTGTGCCTGCTCGGCGCCTTCGGATGGTTCGCGCATCTCGGCGCACAACAAGGCGACGCGACGCTCGCCGCGAATGCGCTCTTGCTGAATTTCCAGACCTTCATGGCGTACGGCCTCGACGGCTTCGCGCATGCGGCCGAGGCGCTCGTCGGCGCGGCGGCCGGCGCGCGCGATCGCCGCGCATTCCGGCAAGCCGTGCGCGTCACGCTGTTCTGGTCGGCACTCGGCGCGCTGCTGTTCGCGCTCGTTTATTGGGCCGCAGGCGGCTGGATCGTCGCGCGCCTGACCGATCAGGCCGAGATCCGCGCCGTCGCACTGCGCTACCTGCCGTGGGCCGCGATCTCGCCGATCGTGTCGGTCTGGGGTTTCCTGCTCGACGGCGTGTTCATCGGCGCCACGCAGACGCAATCGCTGATGCGCGCGATGGTCGCGTCGTTGTCGATCTTCGTCGCGGCCACGCTCGCCGCCGTCGGCACGTTCGGCAATCACGGCCTGTGGTTCGCGCTGCTGCTGTTCATGGCGGCGCGCGGCGCGACGCTCGCGCGCTATCTGCCGGCGCTGTTGCGGCGAGTCGGCGCCGACCCGCAGGCCACATCGGCAGCCCGCGCGTGACAGCGGCCCCGGCCGACCGTTACTGCGACTGCACGGGTTTCGGCGACGGCGCGTCGAGCATCGACGGCGGCGTCATGTCGGTCGGCACGCCGTGATAGTCGGCCGGATCTTCCGGCGGGTGGCCGCGGCGCGCTTGACGGGGATCGCTGCTGCAAGCGGCAAGGAGGGATGCGGCCAGCACGGCCAGCACGAAACGAGTCATCAGGTAGGGCTCCGGAAAACGGCGCGCCGAACGCACGCCGAGACCGCGCCGAGTCTAGCGGAAATCGGGTTTCGGGGTTGCGCCGCGCATGTCCTACTATGTACGCATGGCGCTGTGCCGTTGAAAGGAGGCTGCCATGTCGTCTGAAGAAATTGCGGGCCTGATCGGCCTGTTCATCGGTCTGATGGTGCTCGTCGCGCTGTCGTACTTCGAGTCGCGCGAATACAAGCGCAGCCATGAAGGCGAAGGGATGATCCACCACTGGATGGCGGAACACCACCTGCTCGACTGGCGGCGCAAGCACTGAGCGCGTCGCTGCCGTCCGGCCCGTCCCCGGGGCCGGCGCGAACGTGCCGCTCGGCGGCACGGTGATCGCCGCATGTCGCCGAAATTATCGGGGCCCGATACACACACATCGACCGGATACACGAACGCCGTCGCGTGACGTCTGCCACGCGACGGCGTTCGCTTGCGCGCAGCGCGCCCTCAGAGGGCGCGATGCGATTCGGACCGCTCAGCCCAGGAAGTGGCGGGCGTAGCGCGCGTTGATGTCCGACAGGCGGAACAGCGTCAGGAAATCCGCGCAGTTGAAGTCGGGATCCCAGGCCGGTGCGCCGCAAATCTTCGCGCCAAGACGCAGATAACCCTTGATCAGCGGCGGCGGCGCAACGACGGTGCCCGTCTGCAGTTCGTCGACCGGCAGGGCCGTGTGCGGGAACGCGCGATACTCGGGCGCAGTCAGTGAGCCGGCCGACAGCGACTGGTACAGGTTCGCCGCGTAGTGGCCGCCGTCGGCCATCGACACGCTCGCGCAGCCGAGCATCGTCTCGTAGCCGTTCTGCATCATGTACGCGCCCAGCCCGCCCCACAGCGCCATGATGACGGCGCCGCTGCGATAGTCGCTGTGCACGCACGAGCGGCCGACCTCGACCATCTTGCCGCGCAGGTGCGTGAGGCGCGACAGGTCGAATTCGCCTTCGGCGTACAGGCGGCCGACCCGCGCCGCCTGGTGCGGCGGCAGCACGCGGTACGTGCCGACGACTTTCAGCGTGTCGAGATCGCGGACCAGCAGGTGGTCGCAATACGCGTCGAACGGATCGACGTCGAGACCGGACGGGCCGCTGACCTGCGCGCCCATCTCTTCGGCGAACACGCTGAAGCGCAGGCGCTGGGCTTCGCGCAATTCGTCTTCCGTGCGCGCCCATGCGGCGCGCAGGCGATACTCGGATGTGACGGTTTCACTGGCGCGCGGCAGGTGGCGCCGCGACGTGTCGAGGGGCAGCGAGGCAAAGGGGAGCGTAGGCGTCGGCAGTTCTCGCATTAGGCTTTCCTGATCGTAAGGAATAGGACGACATGCCCGCCAATGTAGTAATCGGCCGTGACCGTTATGTGGCACGACCGTGTCCTTTCAATGACGTGTCGCCGAATTGACTTTAGCAGAAAGCTTGCGAAACCGTATGATCAATCCCTTCAAACCTATTCAGACGGGGCTTTACACCAGTTCGGGCGTCAGTACCGCCCGCAGCACGGCCTGCCGGTTGCCGTCGCGCGTGCGGCTCGCCAGCCACACGATTCCGCCCTTCTTGACGCTCCAGCTGTCGTCGCTGCCGGCGACCAGCTGCGCGGCGACGCTGCCGAGCGTCGGCTGGTGGCCGACGATCACGACCGTCGGCGCGATGCCTTCCGGCCAGCCGGCCGCCGTCAGCACGTCGTCGACGCCGCCGCCCGGCGCGAGCGCGTCGACGGTCCGGTACTGGTCGGTCAGCGCCTCCACGGTCTGCACGGTGCGCGCCGCCGGGCTCGCGAGAATCACGGTATTCGTCTCGAGCCGCCCGCGCAGCCATTTGGCCATCGCCTGCGCGTCCTTGCGGCCGCGCACGGTCAACTGGCGCGCGAGATCGCTCGTTGCGTAATCTTCGGCTTCGGCGTGACGCCACAGGATCAGGTTCATCATGATGTTCTCCTTGCTTCGGCGAGCGCCCGCGCGCGCATGCGTACGGGCCGGCCGATCGTCCCGTGAATTGTCGCAAATCGCGGACCGCTCGCCGCCGCGGCATTTACCCGCATATCGTGATTGACCGAATCGGCCATTCGACGTTATTATCTTTGGCTCGTCGGAGCGTAGCGCAGCCTGGTAGCGCATCTGATTTGGGATCAGAGGGTCGAAGGTTCGAATCCTTTCGCTCCGACCACAGGAATCAAGGGGTTACGGTTGAACACCGTAGCCCCTTTTCCGTTTACGGGCGCTTTTTACCGGCCCTGGAATCGCCTACCCATTTCCCGCAGCGCGCGGCGGCCCGGGTACGGGCCCGCCACCACGTCGATGCGCCCGCGCATCCGCCGTCAAGCCCGCGCACGAAACTTGCTGGAACACGCGATAATACGTGTGAAACAACCCGGCAACCGCGCATGAAAAACAACGTTCTCAAGCCAGCCCTCTGCGCGTCGCTGCTCATGCTCGCGACCACCGCCGCCGGCACCGCGTCGGCGAAAGCGCTCGACGACGCGCTCGACTGCCATTCGACCGGCCACAAGTTCGTCGCACCGTTGCTCGCCGCCGGCGACATCCAGTCGGAGCCGATGCACGTCGAATCGAACTCGGTCAATGCGTTCCGCACGAACCACCCGCTGACGGCCTACGGCTTCGGCGTCTATGTCGTGCTCGGCTACCAGGCGAACGACCCGATCTTCCGTCCGGGCGACGGCACGCCGATCGGCGACTGGGCCTACGGCGTCGTCGTACGCGGCACGAAGGGCTCGGTCGAGGAAGCCGTGCGCAAGGCCGGCAGCGACGCCACCGTCAAGCAGGCATTCCCGTTCCTGACCGCGATCGTCTGCTCGTCGGACTGAGCGGGCCGCCAGCACGAGCGTGCGGCCGCGCCGAACGGATGGCGCAGCATACCGCCCACCCGGCTCGTGGCATCCCGAAACACCTTCCGGGCCCGCTATCGCCCCGTCACGCGCCGGTATACACCACGCGATACGGGATACCGACCTTCTCCCACTCCGCCGCCTCCTGGCTGAGGCTGTAGTCGGTCAACGGGTTCTGCTCGACCCACGCGTTCGGCAGGCGCACCTCATAACCGCCCTTCTTCATCTGCGAGACGGAAATATCGGGGAGCCCCGCATCGGTCCGGCGCCGGCACAGCAGCGCCGCGAGCCGCAGGCAGAACAGCAGCGGCCACTCGACCTCACGCGACTGCGACAGCTTGCCGAGCTTGCCCGCATGGCCGAGCACGAGCGCGGCGAGCCGGGCCTGGTCGGTGCGCGAAAAACCCGGCATGTCCGCATTGCTCGCGATATAGGCCGAATGCTTGTGATACGCGCTGTGCGAGATCGACAGGCCGATCTCGTGCAACGCAGCCGCCCAGCCGAGGAACATCCGCCCTTCCTCGCGCGCTTCCTCGTCGTCTTCCTCGAGCTCGTCGTAGAAACGCGCCGCGAGCGCCCCGATCCGCTCGGCCTGCGCGCGATCGACGCCGTAGCGGCGCGTGAAACCCTCGACGGTCACCGCACGCATGTCCTCGTGCTGCGTCCGGCCGAGCAGGTCGTACAGCACGCCGAGGCGCAGCGCGCCGTCGGTCGTGTCGACGTAGTCGACGCCGAGTTCCTCGAACACCGCCAGCATGATCGCTAGGCCACCCGCGAGCACCGGCACGCGGTCGGGCTTCAGCGCGATCAGCTTCAGCCGGTTGACGTTCTCCGACTTGATCAGCGCGCGCTTCAGCCGCTCGAGCCCGCCGCGCGAAATGCCGTGCGTGATGCCCGGATCGTTGAAGCCGTTCGCCTCGACGAGTTCCGCGAGCGCGCGCGCGGTGCCGGACGAGCCGATCGCCTGGTCCCAGCCGGCCTTCTTGTACTCGCTCGAAATAATCTGGATCTCGCGCTTGGCCGCGAGTTCGGCCTGCCGCATCGTGTACTCGTCGACGTTGCCGGCCGGGAAGAACGTGCGGCTATGGCTCACGCAGCCGATATAGAGGCTCTCCATCACGATCGGCGTGTAGTGCGAGCCGATGATGAATTCGGTCGAGCCGCCGCCGATGTCGACGACGAGCCGCTTGCCGGCGCTCGCCGGCACCGAGTGCGCGGCGCCCGCATAGATGAGGCGCGCCTCTTCGCGGCCCGCGATCACTTCGATCGGGAACCCGAGCGCCGCCTCGGCCTCGCCGAGAAATTCCGCGGCGTTCTTCGCGACACGCAGCGTGTTGGTCGCCACCGCGCGCACATGATCGGGATGAAAATCGCGCAGGCGCTCGCCGAACCGCTTGAGCGCCTCCCAGCCACGCTCCTGCGACGCGCGGTCGAGCATCTTGTCGCTCGACAGGCCCGCGGCCAGCCGGACCGGCTCGCGCAGCGCGTCGACCGGATAGATCTGGCTGCCTGCCGGCGTTTCCTCGACGCGCCCGACGATCAGCCGGAAGCTGTTCGAGCCGAGATCCACGGCAGCCAGCAAGTGGGGAGTTGTAACCATCAGAAGGGGGCTCCGTGCGCGTTCTTCCGCGGCAGCCGTTCCGGCAACCGAGGGCGATCAATCAAAGGCGACATTTTAAGCGTGGAACGCTTGCCGTTGCCACGCTTCACGGGCATGCACACTGCTCGATTCCATATAGCCGAAACATTTATGCGACGAAAGGGTTACGGCGTAGAATTTCCCGATATAAAACCATTATTGTCATCAGCACGTCATCGTACCGTGAGAGTTTCCGAGCGTCCTTTCGAATCATCGCCTGAATTACCCCCTACTCTGCCGATGTCCGTCCGTTACCCGCTTCTCAATCGTGAACTCGGCATCCTCGGTTTCAACGAGCGCGTGCTGGCCCAGGCGGCCGATCCGCAAGTCCCGTTGCTCGAGCGCCTGCGCTTCATCTGCATCACCAGCAGCAACCTCGACGAATTCTTCGAAGTCCGGATGGCCGGCCTGCAGGAGCAGATCCGCGACAACCCCGGCGCGCTGACGCCCGACGGCATGTCGTTACAGCACGCTTACGATCTCGTCGTCGAACGCGCGCAGCGGCTCGTCCATCGACAGTACACGATGCTGCACGAAACCGTGCTGCCCGCGCTCGAACAGGAAGGCATCTACTTCCACGCGAGCGACACGTGGAACGACGAGCAGCTCGAATGGGCGCGACACTACTTCCTCGACGAGCTGCTGCCCGTGCTGACGCCGATCGGCCTCGATCCGGCGCACCCGTTCCCGCGCGTGCTGAACAAGAGCCTGAACTTCGTCGTCGAGCTCGAAGGCCGCGACGCGTTCGGCCGCCAGGCCGTGATGGGCATCGTGCAGGCGCCGCGCGCGCTGCCGCGCGTGGTGCGCATGCCGCACGCGCTGTCGGGTTTCGAGCACGGCTTCGTGCTGCTGAGCTCGTTCATGCAGCGCTTCGTCGGCGAACTGTTCCCGCAACTCGTCGTGAAGAGCTGCAACCAGTTCCGCATCACGCGCAACAGCGAGCTGTTCGTCGACGAAGACGAAATCACCAACCTGCGTGTCGCGCTGCAGGGCGAGCTGCCCGCGCGCCACCTCGGCAACGCGGTACGCCTCGAAGTATCGGCGGACACGCCGCTGCACATCGTGCGACGCCTGCTCGAGGAAAGCGAACTCGGCGACAAGGACTGCTATCGCGTGGCCGGGTCCGTGAACCTCGTGCGCCTGATGCAGATTCCCGATCTCGTCGATCGACCCGACCTGAAGTTCACGCCGTTCACCGCGTCGACTCCCGCGGCAATCGCCAACGCGCCGACGATGTTCGATGCGATCGACGCCGGCGACCTCCTGCTGCACCACCCGTACGAGAGCTTCCAGCCGGTGCTCGAGCTGCTGCAGCAGGCCGCGAAGGATCCGAGCGTCGTCGCGATCAAGCAGACGATCTACCGCACCGGCACCGACTCGCCGCTGATGGACGCGCTGATGGAAGCCGCGCGCAACGGCAAGGAAGTGACCGTCGTCGTCGAGCTGCTCGCGCGCTTCGACGAGGAAACCAACATCAACTGGGCGTCGCAGCTCGAAGCCGTCGGCGCGCATGTCGTGTACGGCGTGGTCGGCCACAAGTGCCACGCGAAGATGATGCTGATCGTGCGGCGCGTCGTGCAGGCCGGCAAGGCATCGCTGCGCCGCTACGTGCACCTCGGCACCGGCAACTACCATCCGCGCACCGCGCGCCTCTACACCGACTTCGGGCTGATGACGGCTGACCAGAAGATCTGCGAGGACGTTCATCACGTGTTCCAGCAACTGACCGGCATCGGCGGCGAACTGACGCTGCACGAGCTGTGGCAGTCGCCGTTCACGCTGCATCCGCGCATCATCGATTCGATTCGCGCGGAGATCGACAACGCGCAGGCCGGCAAGCGCGCGCGCATCGTCGCGAAAATGAACGCGCTGCTCGAGCCATCGGTGATCGCTGCGTTGTACGAAGCGTCGCAGGCCGGCGTCAAGGTCGACCTGATCGTGCGCGGCGTCTGCGCGCTGAAGCCCGGCGTGCCGGGGCTGTCGGAAAACATCACGGTGCGCTCGATCGTCGGCCGCTTCCTCGAACACCACCGGATCTACTATTTCCACGCAGGCGGCGCCGAGGACGTCTACCTGTCGAGTGCCGACTGGATGGACCGCAACCTGTTCCGCCGCGTCGAAGTCGCGTTCCCGATCCGCGATCGCAAGCTCAAGCGGCGCGTGATCGCCGAGGGGCTGTCGGTGTGCCTCGGCGACAACCAGTCGGCATGGCAGATGCACAGCGACGGCCACTATCGCCGGCGCCGCGCGGGCAAGACGATTCGCAACGCGCAACTCGGGCTGCTCGCGAAGTTCTGTTCGTGAGCCGTCGGTGCGATGCGGGCGACGTACCGCATCGCCATGAAAAAAGCAGCCCGCGGGCTGCTTTTTTAACGCCGGAACGCGACGCGATCATGCTTCGTAGGCGGCCGGCCGGATCGCGATGATGCGCGAGCCCGGGAACCGCGCGGTGAACGTACTGCCGCGCCCTTCCTCGCTCTGCACGTACAGATGCGCATCGTGCCGCTGCAGCACGTGCTTGACGATCGCGAGGCCGAGGCCCGTGCCGCCCGTGTCGCGCGAACGGCTGCGATCGACGCGGTAGAAGCGTTCGGTGAGCCGCGGCAGGTCGGCGGCCGGAATCCCGAAGCCGCTGTCCGTGACGGAAAACACGCCCTGCGCGCCCTCGCGCCGCCACGACACGACGATCTTGCCGCCGTCCGGCGTATAGCGGATCGCGTTCGTGACGAGATTCGCGAACGCGCTGAACAATTCCGTCTGCGCACCGGTGACACCGAGCGTCTCGTCGATCGAGAACGCGATGTCGTGATGCCCGCTCGACAGCGTCTGCGCATCCTCCTTCAGATGGTCGAACACCGCACGCATGTCGATCGCGTGATCGACCGGCGGCTTGCTCTCGCCTTCCAGCTTCGCGAGCACCAGCAGGTCGGTCACGATGTGCCGCATCCGCGACGCCTGCTGCTCCATCATGTCGAGATAGCGCGCGCGGTCCTCCTCGTTCAGCGGCAGCTCGCGCATCGTCTCCAGGAAGCCCGACAGCACGGTGAGCGGCGTCTTCAGCTCGTGCGACACATTCGCGACGAAGTCACGCCGCATCGCGTCGGTACGCTCGAGCTCGGTGATGTCCTGCGTGAGCAGCAGCTTGCGGTTCTCGCCGTACGGAAACACCTGCACGGCCAGCACGTTCTGCCGCGAGTCGCCCATGCCGCGCATCAACAGCGTCTCGTCGTAATGCTGCGCGTTCAGGTAGCGGACGAAATCGGGATGGCGCACCAGGTTCGTGATGTGCTGGCGCAGGTCGCGCTTCGCATCGAGGCCGAAATGGACTTCGGCGATCGCGTTGCACCACTCGATCTGGTCGTGGTCGTCGAGCATCGCGACGCCGTTCGGCGACGCCTGGATCGCCTGGATGAAGCGCGAATGCTGCTGTTCGACCTGCCGCACCTGCGCATGCCACTGTTTCGCGAGCTTGTGCAGCCGGTAGTAGATCTCGCCCCAGATGCCCGGCGCGCTCGGCACTTCGCCGTAGACCGGCGCATCGAGCAGGCGCCACAGACGCTGCGTATGGAAGGTGCTGAAAAAGCCCTGCGCGACCAGCATCACGACCACGAACACGAGGCCCGCGGTCGGGCCGGCGAAGACGCCGACCAATACGCCGATCAGCACGAGCAGCACGAGCGACACCAGGAAGCGCGCCCAGATGATGTTCATGATTCAGCGTCCGAAAGAAGGAACGGCATGCCGCGGCACACGGCATGCCCGGATACGTTACGCGTGCTTGGCGAGGCGGTAGCCGCTGCCGCGCACGGTTTCGATCATCGCATCGCAGCCGGCCGGTTTCAAGGCCGCGCGCAATCGTTTGATGTGCACGTCGACGGTACGCTCCTCGACGAACACGTGGTCGCCCCACACCTGGTCGAGCAGTTGCGTGCGGCTGTGCACGCGCTCCGGATGCGTCATGAAGAAATGCAGCAGGCGGAACTCGGTCGGGCCGAGATCGAGCTTGATCTCGCTGCCGTCGCCGTGCGCGGCGACGCGATGCGTGGCCGGGTCGAGGCGCAGCCCGTTGATCGACACGACGTCCTCGGTCAGCTGCGGCGCGCGGCGGCGCAGCACGGCCTTGATCCGCGCCATCAGTTCCTTCGGCGAGAACGGCTTCGTCACGTAGTCGTCCGCACCGATTTCGAGGCCGAGCACCTTGTCCTGCTCGTCGCCGCGGGCGGTGAGCATGATGATCGGGATGTGTTTGGTCCGTTCGTTGTTGCGCAGGTCGCGCGCGAACGCGATGCCGGACTTGCCCGGCAGCATCCAGTCGAGCAGCACGAGATCGGGCAGCACGTCGCTGATCAGGTTCTGCGCCTGTTCGGCGTTGTACGCACGGATCGGGCAGTGACCGGCGTGCTGGAGATTCACCGAGATCAGTTCGGAAATCGCGGGCTCATCTTCAACGACGAGAATGTTGCTGGGCATCGGCACCTCTGTTCTTCCTGTACGGAGTCGATTAACTGTTGGCTTCGCGATCGAGCGTGTCGCGCGGCTGGTGCCGCACGTCGGTGCCCTTCACGATGTAGATGATGAATTCGGCGATGTTCTTCGCGTGGTCGCCGATCCGTTCGATCGCCTTCGCGATGAACAGGTATTCGAGGCCGACCGAGATCGTGCGCGGGTCTTCCTGCATGTACGACACGAGCTTGCGCACGAACGCGCGGAATTCCTGGTCGATTTCCTTGTCGTCCTTGACGATCTGCGCGGCGGCCACCGTATCGAGGCGCGCGAACGCATCGAGCGCGCGGCGCAGGATCGTCACGGCCATCTCGCCCGACACCTTGATCTCGGCGATGTTGACCGCGCGCGCGGCCGGCTCGTCGATCAGGCGGCGCACGCGCTTCGCGATCTTCTCCGCTTCGTCGCCGGCACGCTCGAGGTTCGTAATCGTTTTCGAGATCGACATCAAAAGACGCAGGTCACGCGCGGCAGGCTGTCTCCGCGCGATGATGTTGCCGCATTCCTGGTCGATGTCCACTTCCATCGCGTTCAGCGTTTCCTCGGCCGCGATCACCTTCTCGGCGCGCTCGCGATCGAATTCGTTCAGCGCGTGCATCGCGCCGACGATCTGCGACTCCACGAGTCCGCCCATTTCCAGTACTTTCGACGACACGGCATTCAGGTCCGCGTCGAACTGGCTCGACAGATGTTTATCCGACATGACTGTTGTTCTCCGTCATCAGCCGAAGCGGCCGGTGATGTAGTCTTCCGTTTCCTTGCGCACCGGCTTGATGAAGATCTTTTCGGTTTCGCCGAACTCGATCAGCTCGCCCAGGTACATGTAGGCCGTGTAATCCGAGCAGCGTGCGGCCTGCTGCATGTTGTGCGTGACGATCACGACCGTGTAGTCGCTCTTCAGCTCCGCGATCAGCTCCTCGATGCGGCCGGTCGAGATCGGGTCGAGCGCCGAGCACGGCTCGTCGAGCAGCAGCACTTCCGGACGGATCGCGATGCCGCGCGCGATGCACAGACGCTGCTGCTGGCCGCCCGACAGCCCGTAGCCGCTCTGGCCCAGCTTGTCCTTCACTTCGTTCCACAGCGCGGCCTTCGTGAGCGCCCACTCGACGCGGTCGTCCATTTCCGAGCGCGTGAGCTTTTCGAACATCTTCACGCCGAACGCGATGTTGTCGTAGATCGACATCGGGAACGGGGTCGGCTTCTGGAACACCATGCCGATCCGTGCGCGCAGCAGCGAGATGTCGCGCTTCGTCGTCAGCAGGTTCTCGCCGTCCATCAGGATTTCGCCTTCGGCGCGCTGCTCCGGATAGAGCGCGAACATCTTGTTGAACGTGCGCAGCAGCGTCGACTTGCCGCAGCCCGACGGGCCGATGAACGCCGTCACCTTCCCTTCGGGAATGCGCAGGTTGATGTTCTTCAGCGCGTGGAACTTGTTGTAGAAGAAGTTGAGGTTGTTGACCTCGATCTTCGCGTTCAGCGGCGCGAGCGGACGGCCGTGCGCCGCGTCTTGCGTGCCGGCGGGCGCAGCGGTGCGCTCGACGGGATTCAGGTGGCTTTCTGCCATATTCATCGGATTGCTCCGCCGTTACTTTTTCGAGAAGATCGAGCGCGCCAGGACGTTCAGTCCGAGCACCCCGAGCGTAATCAGGAACACGCCCGCCCATGCGAGCGACTGCCATTCCGCGAACGGGCTCATCGCGAACTTGTAGATCGTGACCGGCAGGTTCGCCATCGGCTGACTCATGTCGACCGAGAAGAACTGGTTCGACAGCGCGGTGAACAGCAGCGGCGCCGTTTCGCCGGCGATCCGCGCGACCGCGAGCAGCACGCCCGTCACGATCCCGCCGACCGACGCGCGCAGCGTGATCTTCAGCACCATGCGCCACTTCGGCGTGCCGAGCGCGACGGCCGCTTCGCGCAGCGCGTTCGGCACGAGCTTGAGCATGTTCTCGGTCGTGCGGATCACGATCGGAATCTGCAGCAGCGCGAGCGCGATCACGCCGGCCCAGCCCGAGAAACGCCCCGACTTCGCGACGACGATCGCGTACACGAACAGGCCGATGACGATCGACGGCGCCGACAGCAGGATGTCGTTGATGAAGCGGATCGTGCTGGCGAGCAGGTTCTTCTGGCCGTATTCGGCGAGATAGACGCCCGCGAGGATGCCGATCGGCGTGCCGACCAGCGTGCCGAAGCCGCACAGCAGCAGGCTGCCGACGATCGCGTTCGCGAGACCGCCGCCTTCCGTGTTCGGGGCCGGCGTCGACTCGGTGAACAGTTGCAGCGACAGGCCGCCGACGCCGAGGTGCACGGTCGTGTAGAGAATCCACACGAGCCACAGCAGGCCGAAAGCCATCGCGCCGAGCGACGCGGTGAGCGCGATCGCGTTGACGACCTTGCGCTGGCGCTGCAGACGATTGCGCATCGCGTCGAGCACGGCGCCGTCCGGCCCCGGGAAATTCATGATGGGCTCGCTCATTTCTTGCCCTCTCCCTTCTCGAGACGAAGCAGCAGCAGTTTGGAGATGGACAGCACGATGAACGTGATCACGAACAGGATCAGGCCAAGCTCCATCAGCGCCGACGTATGCAGGCCCGGCTGCGCTTCCGCGAATTCGTTCGCGAGCGCCGACGTGATGCTGTTGCCCGGCGCGAACAGCGACACGCTGTCGAGCAGGTTCGTGTTGCCGATCACGAACGTCACGGCCATCGTTTCGCCGAGCGCGCGGCCGAGGCCGAGCATCACGCCGCCGATCACGCCGGTCTTCGTGTAGGGCAGCACGACCTTCCACATCACTTCCCAGGTCGTGCAGCCGATCCCGTATGCCGATTCCTTCAGCAGCACCGGCGTGACTTCGAACACGTCGCGCATCACCGATGCGATGTACGGGATGATCATGATCGCGAGGATCACGCCGGCCGCGAGGATGCCGATGCCGATCGGCGGGCCGGACGTCAGCGGGCCGAGCACCCACACGTCCTTGAACAGGCGGCCGAGCGGCTTCTGGAAGTATTCGGCGAAGATCGGCGCGAACACGAGCAGGCCCCACATGCCATACACGATCGACGGGATCGCGGCGAGCAGCTCGATCGCGATGCCGAGCGGACGGCGCAGCCACACGGGCGCCAGCTCGGTGAGGAACAGTGCGATGCCGAAACTGACCGGCACCGCGATGACGAGTGCAATGATCGACGTCACGATGGTGCCGTAGATCGGCACGAGTGCGCCGTACACATCCGAGTTCGGATCCCACTCGGATTGCCACAGGAAGCCGATGCCGAACTTCTGGATGGTCGGCATCGACGCAATGATCAGGGAAACGATGATCCCGCCCAGCAGCAGCAGGGTCACGATCGCGGCGAGCCGTGCGAGGCCGCCGAACAGGACATCCCCGAGACGGCTCGGCGCGCGCTGCTGCGCACTGTCGGGCGATCGGGAGGACGTGTATGAAATATCAGACATGGGTGCCTGCTTTTGATCGCCGGGCGCCGTGACGCCCGGCTTTACCGCACACACTGCCCGACCGGCACGGCCGGGCAGCGAACCGCTGGATGGCTTACTCGGCGGCGACCGGCTTGCCCGAAGCGTCCGTCACCTTCGTCTTCCACTGCTTGCGGATTTCCGTCTCGACCGTCGCCGGCAGCGAGATGTAGTCGAGGCTGTCGGCAGCCTTCTCGCCGTTCTTGAACGCCCAGCTGAAGAACTTCAGCGTTTCCGCGCCCTGCTCCGGCTTGTCCTGCTTCGCGTGCAGCAGCACGAACGTCGCACCGACGACCGGCCATGCTTCCTTGCCCGGCTGGTTCGTCAGGATCTGGTAGAACGACTTCGACCAGTTCGCGCCGGCTGCCGCGGCCTTGAACGTTTCCGTCTTCGGCTCGACCACCGTGCCCGTCGAATTCTTCAGGGCCGTGTAGGTCATGTTGTTCTTCTTCGCGTACGCCCACTCGACGTAGCCGATCGCACCCGGCAGGCGCTGCACGAAGGCCGCGACGCCGTCGTTGCCCTTGCCGCCCGTGCCCGTCGGCCAGTTGACCGTCGTGCCTTCGCCGATCTTCGACTTCCACTCGTCGTTGACCTTCGACAGGTAGTTCGTCCAGATGAAGCTCGTGCCCGAACCGTCAGCGCGGCGGACCACGGCGATGTCCGTATCCGGCAGCTTGACCTTCGGGTTCAGCGCGGCGATCGCCGGGTCGTTCCACTTCTTGATCTTGCCGAGGTAGATGTCGCCGAGCACCGGGCCCGACAGCGTCAGTTCGCCGGCCTTCACGCCCGGCACGTTGACGACCGGCACCACGCCGCCGACCACCGTCGGGAACTGGAACAGGCCTTCCTTCGCGAGCTCTTCATCCTTCAGCGGTGCGTCCGAACCGGCAAAATCGACCGTCTTCGCGACGATCTGCTTCAGGCCGCCCGACGAGCCGATGCCCTGGTAGTTGACCTTCGAACCGCCGGACTGCTGGTAGTCCGCGGCCCATTTCGTATAGATCGGCATCGCGAACGTGCTGCCTGCGCCCGTGATGTCGGCAGCGTGGGCGGCGACGGCGAAAAGCGCGCCAGCCAGGCCGGCAATCGCGGTTTGCATCAATTTCATGAGACCTCCAGTGTGTGAGCGGATGACTACGGCACCGCGAAGGTTAGGGGCTGCTCATGACGGTAATGTGACAATCGATGAAACTGGCGTGACAGTAACATGACTGGTTGAAAGGGAGTATCGGGTGGCGCGTCGGGGCGCCGCAGCGGCGCTGGCGGCAAGAATTGCCTGCCTCGGAGGGGCGGGGTGAACGCCCGTTTTCAAGGGCGTGCGCGCGCATCGTAGCGCAGGGTCGGCCGGAGGGGGAGCCCGGTCCGGCGGCAGGCGTGATTCCGGGGTCGGATGCCTGAATTGATCGGAAGAATGCGTTTGGCGAAGGACCCTTCTATTAGGTGTCGCAAACCTTTGCGTCCGACAAAACCGCGGCGCCCGAGGGCGCCGCATGCACATTCACCGAAAACGGGCGCGCAAGCGGCCGGGCCGCCGCGCGCCCTGTCCCGGTCAGGTCGTCGCCGCCCGCACCGCGTCGGCGATCGTCTCCGCATGGCGCACCGCGTCGGCCGCCTGCTGCGCCTCGACCATCACGCGCAGCACGGGCTCCGTGCCCGATGCGCGGATCAGCACGCGGCCGCTGCCGGCAAGCGCGGCTTCGGCTGCGTCGATCGCCGCGCGAATCGACGCGCTGCCCTTCCAGTCGGCGCCCGGCTTCATCCGCACGTTGATCAGCTTCTGCGGGAACAGCGTGACGCCGTCGAGCATCTGCGCGAGCGTACGGCCGCTGCGCTTCAGCGCGGCCAGCACCAGCAGCGCCGACACGATGCCGTCGCCGGTCGAATGCCGGTCGAGCGACAGGATGTGGCCCGACCCTTCCGCGCCGAGCTGCCAGCCATGCTCGCGCAACTGCTCGAGCACGTAGCGGTCGCCAACCGCCGCACGGACGAACTTCACGCCCTCGCGCTGCAGCGCGACTTCGACGGCGAGGTTGGTCATCAGCGTGCCGACCGCGCCTTCGACCTTGCCGTCGGTGACGATGCGGTCCTTCACCAGCACGTAGAGCAGCTCGTCGCCGTTGTACAGGCGGCCGGCCGCGTCGACGACCTGCAGGCGATCGGCGTCGCCGTCGAGCGCGATGCCGAGATCGGCGTGGTTCGCCCGCACCGCGCGCACCAGCGCGTCCGGCGCGGTCGCGCCGACGCCGTCGTTGATGTTGAAGCCGTTCGGCGCGACGCCGATCGGAATGACGTCCGCGCCGAGTTCGTGGAACACGTGCGGCGCGATCTGGTACGCGGCGCCGTGTGCGCAATCGATCACGAGCTTCAGTCCGCGCAGGTTGAACGCGGCCGGGAACGTGCTCTTGCAGAATTCGATGTAGCGGCCGGCTGCGTCGTCGAGGCGGCGCGCCTTGCCGAGCCCGTCGGACGCCGCGCATTCGAGCGGCTTGTCGAGCCACGCTTCGATCGCGGCTTCGGTGTCGTCCGGCAGCTTGTTGCCGTCAGCCGAGAAAAACTTAATCCCGTTGTCGTGATACGGGTTGTGCGACGCGCTGATCACGACACCGGCCGACAGGCGCAGCGCACGCGTCAGGTACGCGACGCCGGGGGTCGGCATCGGGCCGGCCAGCATCACGTCGACGCCGGCTGCCGAGAAGCCGGCCTCGAGCGCGGCTTCGAGCATGTAGCCCGACACGCGCGTGTCCTTGCCGATCAGCACGGTCGGACGCGAGCCTGCCGCGACGTCGGCCGAGCCGGCCAGTACCTTGCCGGCCGCATAACCGAGACGCAATACGAAATCCGGCGTGATGGGCGCGTCGCCCACCGTGCCGCGAATACCGTCCGTGCCGAAATATCGACGTCCCATGGGGTCCTTCCTCCTTCGTTTTCTGACTTATCGTTGCCGCGCGGCTGCGCGCACGGCGTTCCAGACTCTGAGTGCATCGACCGTCGCCGCGACATCGTGCACGCGCACGATCGCGGCGCCACGCTCGACAGCGCACAACGCGGCCGCCACGCTCGCCGCGACGCGCTCGAGCGGCGGCTTGCCGTCGATCACCGCGCCGAGCATCGACTTGCGCGACATGCCCGCGAGAATCGGGTAGGCGCGCCCGTCGGGCCGCGCGGGCGCCGTGTCCGGCAACGCGGCCAGCAGCACATAGTTGTCGTCGACGACCGCCTTGCCGAACCCGAAGCCGGGATCGACGCAGATGCGCTCCGCCGCCACGCCGGCGTCGCGCAACGCCTGCGCGCGCGCGGCGAGAAAATCGCGCACGTCGGTCACGACGTCGCCGTAGTCGGGCTCGCCGACCTGCATCGTCTGCGGCTCGCCGAGCATGTGCATCGCGCACAGGCCGCTGTTGCCGTCGCGCACCGCGTCGATCGCGCCCGGTTGGCGGAACCCCCAGATGTCGTTGATCAGGTCCGCGCCGGCGGCCAGCGCCGCGCGCATCACGGCCGGCTTGTAGGTATCGATCGACAGCGGCACGTTCAGCGGCCGCAGCGCCTCCACGAGCGGGATCACGCGCGCGAGCTCTTCGTCGAGCGGCACGGGCGGCGCACCGGGGCGCGTCGATTCGCCGCCGATATCGAGCAGGTCGGCGCCTTCGGCAATCATCCGCTCGGCCCGGCGCAGCGCATCGTCGCGCGCGAGGAAGCGGCCGCCGTCGGAGAACGAATCGGGCGTGGCGTTGAGGATGCCCATCACGAGCGGGCGTTCGAACGTCAGTTCGAAGCGGCCGCACTGGAGCGGCGCGGGAAGGAACGGGGACACTGCGGAGTCGGACACGAGCAACGGATGTGGATGAATGCAAAACGGGCCGGTGTGAAGCCACACCAGCCCGTGAACGGCGTTAAAGCGGAGATTATGCCGCCGGCGTGGCCGGCGCCGGCGCGTTGCCGGGTTTCACCTCGGCGCTGCTGCCGCCGCCCGACGAATCGCCGCCGACAGCCGGCGAACTCTTCGGCGAGCGCGGCGGACGGCCTTCCATGATGTCGTTGATCTGATCGGCGTCGATCGTCTCCCACTCCATCAGTGCGGCCGTCATCGCTTCGACCTTGTCGCGGTTCTCTTCGAGCAGGCGGCGCGCGAGGCCGTACTGTTCGTCGAGCACGCGGCGGATTTCCGAGTCGACCTTCTGCTGCGTCGCTTCCGAGATCGTGCGCGTGAAGCCCCGGCCAAACGGCGACGCATCGTTCTCGTCGTCGACATAGACCATCGGCCCGAGCGCGTCGGTCATGCCGAACCGGGCGACCATTGCACGCGCCGTCTGCGTGGCCTTGTTGAAGTCGTCCGATGCGCCGGTGCTGACCAGGTTCATGAACAGCTCTTCGGCCACCCGGCCACCGAACAGGATCGCGAGGCGGTCCAGCAGGTAATCCTTCGAATACGTCTCGTTGTCATGCTCCGGCAACTGCCACGTGACGCCCAGCGCGCGACCGCGCGGGATGATCGTGACCTTGTGCACCGGGTCGGCCTTCGGCAGCAGCTTCGCGATCACCGCGTGGCCCGACTCGTGATAGGCGGTTGCGCGCTTCGCTTCCTCGCGGATCACGGCCGACTTGCGCTCCGGACCCATGAAGATCTTGTCCTTCGCGTCCTCGAAGTCCTGCATCTCGACGATGCGCTTGCCACGACGTGCGGCGAACAGCGCGGCCTCGTTCACGAGGTTCGCGAGATCGGCGCCCGAGAAGCCCGGCGTGCCGCGTGCGATGACTGCCGCGTCGACGTCGTTCGCGATCGGCACCTTGCGCAGGTGCACGCGCATGATTTGCTCGCGGCCGCGGATATCCGGCAGGCCGACATAGACCTGGCGGTCGAAACGGCCCGGACGCAGCAGCGCCTTGTCGAGCACGTCGGAACGGTTGGTGGCGGCGATCACGATCACGCCGGAATTCGCCTCGAAGCCGTCCATCTCGACGAGCATCTGGTTCAGCGTCTGCTCGCGCTCGTCGTTGCCGCCGCCCATGCCGGCGCCGCGATGACGGCCGACCGCGTCGATTTCGTCGATGAACACGATGCACGGCGCATGCTTCTTCGCCTGCTCGAACATGTCGCGCACACGGGCCGCGCCGACACCGACGAACATTTCGACGAAGTCCGAACCCGAGATGCTGAAGAACGGCACCTTCGCTTCACCCGCGATCGCGCGGGCAAGCAGCGTCTTGCCGGTACCCGGAGGGCCGACCAGCAGCACGCCGCGCGGAATGCGACCGCCCAGTTTCTGGAATTTCTGCGGATCGCGCAGGAAGTCGACGAGCTCGGACACTTCTTCCTTCGCTTCGTCGCAGCCCGCGACGTCGGAGAAGTTCACCGCGTTGTTGTTTTCGTCGATCAGCCGCGCACGCGATTTCCCGAACGAGAATGCGCCGCCTTTGCCGCCCCCCTGCATCTGCCTCATCATGTAGAACCAGAACACGATGATCAGGATCGTCGGCCCGAGGTAGTACAGCGCGGACATCAGCGCGTTCGGCTCGTCGTCAGCCTTGCCGCTGACCTGCACGCCGTACTTCATCAGATCGCCGACCATCCAGATGTCGCCGGGCGACACGATCTGGTATTTCTGGCCATCAGCCGGAGTGACGGTGAGGTTGCGCCCCTGAACGATGACGTTCTTGACCTTGCCGTTCTTGGCGTCGTCCATGAACTGCGAATAGGACACGCCTTCCTGGACGCGGGGCTTGTCGAACTGCTTGAACACCGTAAACAGCACCAGTGCGATCACCAGCCACACCGCTGCCTTCGAAAACATATTGTTGTTCAAAGCACCACTCCTTCACTCGTAGACGAGCGCCTACATTTTCCTTGCGGCGCCCCTCGGTCATTCTAATCCAGTCCGACCACCCCCGCCATAAGCATTGACAACCGGGGCGATAGCGCTTCGCTTGTCTGGCAAGGGCCGGAGCCCGTTTGCGGCACCGCACTCCGCATCAGCGCGGATGCTTCAGCTGCCGACCCAAAATGAACGTTTCGGACGATTTGTCGCGGGATGCCTTGGGCTTGCGCGGCGCGACAACCTTAAACTGCTGTTTGAATTTCTCGACGATCTGGCTGTAGCCGCTGCCGTGAAAGCACTTCACGAGCAGCGCACCGTCCGGCTTCAGATGGTTCTGCGCGAATTCGAGCGCCAGATCGCAGAGATGCTCGATGCGCGCCGCGTCCGCCGAGGCCACGCCAGAGAGGTTGGGGGCCATGTCGGAAATAACAAGGTCCACCGCGCGGCCTTCGAGCACTTCTTCGAGCTGGTGAAGGACCTCGTCCTCGCGGAAATCGCCCTGCAGGAAGTGGACGTCGGCGATCGGCTCCATCGGCAGGATGTCGAGCGCAACGATCGTGCCGTCGATGCCGCCTTCGCGCTCCGCGTCGCGCTTCTTGCCCTGCGCGAGCTTGTTGCGGGCATACTGGCTCCAGCTGCCCGGCGTGGCGCCGAGATCGACGATCACCTGGCCCGGACGGATCAGCTTGTCCTGCTCGTCGATTTCCTTCAGCTTGTACGCGGCGCGCGCGCGATAGCCCTCCCGCTGCGCCATTTTGACGTACGGGTCGTTGATGTGGTCGTGCAGCCAGTGCTGGTTGAAGCGGTTTTTTGCCATTCGAGAGAGAGATTGCTGCCAATTGCTTCGTGAAGCCGCGCTTTTAGCGGATAATACGCGTCTTCTTCGCGCGGCTGCGGCCCCTTTTCAGGCCCAAGCCGCGATTTTACGTGGTTTCGGCGCACGGCTGACGCGGTAACGTCCCGCGATCGCTTTTCAGCCAGCGCGCCCTTATTTAGATTTCGACATTTCCATGCCCGCCCTTTCGCTTTCTCCCGCCGAGCGCTCCGCGCTGCGCTCCCAGGCCCATGCGCTCAAGCCCGTCGTGCTGATCGGCGCCGAAGGGCTGACCGACGCCGTGCTGAAGGAAATCAAGGTGCACCTCGATGCGCACCAGCTGATCAAGATCCGCGTGTTCGGCGACGAGCGCGACACGCGCATCGCAATCTACGACGAGATCTGCGACCGCCTGAACGCGGCGCCGATTCAACACATCGGCAAGCTGCTGGTGATCTGGAAGCCCGAGGCCGTGGTTGCGGCGCCGGCCCGCGGCCGTCGTGCCGGTGCGCTGCCGAGCGCGGCAGAAGCCGCGGACGACAAGAAAGGCCGTGCACCGCGCACCGTCAAGGTCGTCAAGGTGTCGCCGAACGCGAGCCCCGTGCGCCGTCCGCGGCCGGTCAAGGTCACGGTGCGCGGCAACGAACGCGTGACGGCAGGCGGTACCGTGAAGCGCGCGAAAAAGCGCCAGGCCAGCACCAAGCGGCCGTTCCAGGACAAGTAACGCGCCGGTGCGGCACGGATTGCCGTGCCGCCCTGCCCCGTCGTTGCGCAACGCGCAGCGACGGGCGTTCAGGCGTCGCGCGCCGGCAGACGCCAGATCAGCATCAGCCCCAGCACGCTTTCGACGAGATAGAACACGCTCGAGACGCCGTGCAGCATCCCGAAGCGGCTCGCATACGGCGAATTCGCGATATCGGTGCCCGCATCCATCGCGGCCACGCGCAGCGCGTTCATGAACGGCTGCAGCGCAAAATACCCGACCAGCACGCATACGACCATCGCGGCGACGATCCAGCGCACGCGGCGATACTCGCTGCTGCCGCGCCGCACCTGCTGATTCGACAGCGCGAGCAGCAGTACGCCGCACACGACGCCGAGGATCGCCTCGATACGGAACAGCTGGGCGGCGACCGAACCGGCCGTCATCCGCTCCAGCGTCTTGAACAATACGGGCGCGACCGCATACCCGATCGTCAGCAGGCTGCCGACCCACACGGCCGACAGCAGACGGAACACGCGATGCGGCATCACGTCGCCCCGCTTCAGATGTAGCTGACCGAGATGATTTCGTACTCGCGCACGCCGCTCGGCGCCTGCACGGCCGCGACGTCGCCTTCGGACTTGCCGATCAGCGCACGCGCGATCGGCGAGCTGACCGAGATCAGGCCGTGATCGATATCGGCTTCGTCGTCGCCGACGATCTGGTACTTGACGGTGTCGCCCGACTCGAGATCCTCGAGTTCGACCGTCGCGGCGAACACCACGCGGCCATCGGCGTCGAGCACCGTGGGATCGATGATTTGCGCGGCGGACAGCTTGGATTCGAGTTCCGCGATGCGGCCCTCGATAAAGCCCTGCTTTTCCTTCGCTGCGTCGTATTCGGCGTTTTCGGACAGATCGCCCTGTGCGCGGGCCTCCGCGATCGCGTTGATCACGGCCGGCCGCTCGACGGACTTGAGGCGCTGCAATTCATCGCGCAGTTGCTCTGCGCCACGCTTTGTCAACGGAATGGTGCTCATAAACGGCTCAATCGCTAAAAACGGCTATAAAAAAAATCACCGCGATTAAGCGCGCTTCCGATGCACTGGAAACACCGCCTAATCGCGGCACGTGTTGCTTCGACAGGTAACTGACCGCTTAGTTTAGGCGAGCGTGAAGACCTTGTAAATCATAGACTTCCAGATCCTTCAGGTAGCGCAGGCCTTCGACCGCCGCGCGCGCGCCCGACATCGTCGTGTAGTACGTGACCTTGTGCGCCTGCGCGCTCATGCGGATCGAGCGCGAATCGGCGATCGCCTGGCGCGTCTCGTCGACCGTCGTGAACACGAGTGCGATCTCGCCGTTCTTGATCATGTCGACGATGTGCGGACGGCCGTCCTTCACCTTGTTCACGACCTTCACCGGCACGCCGGCCGCTTCGATCGCGGCTGCCGTCCCCTTGGTCGCGACGATCGGGTAGCCGAGGTCGTGCAGCATGCGCGCGACTTCGACGGCCTTCGGCTTGTCCGCGTCCATCACGGTCAGCAGCACCGTGCCCGACTCCGGCAGGCGCGAACCGGCCGCGAGCTGCGACTTGAACAGCGCTTCGCCGAACGTCTGGCCGACGCCCATCACCTCGCCGGTCGAGCGCATTTCGGGCCCGAGGACCGGATCGACGGTCGGGAACTTGACGAACGGGAACACAGCTTCCTTCACGCTGAAGTACGGCGGCTCGACTTCCTTCGTCACGCCCTGCTGCGCGAGCTTCTGGCCGACCATCGCGCGCGCCGCGATCTTCGCGAGCGGCAGGCTGGTCGCCTTCGACACGTACGGCACCGTGCGCGACGCGCGCGGGTTCACTTCCAGCACGTAGATGATGTCCTGCTTCGAGCCGTCCGCCTGCGGCACCTGCTGGATCGCGAACTGCACGTTCATCAGGCCGACCACGTTCAGCGCCTTCGCCATCGCGCCCGTCTGGCGCTTCAGCTCGGCCACGGTTTCCTTCGACAGCGAGTACGGCGGCAGCGAGCATGCCGAGTCGCCCGAGTGAACGCCCGCCTGCTCGATGTGCTCCATCACGCCGCCGATGAACACCGCTTCGCCGTCGCAGATGCAGTCGACGTCGCACTCGATCGCATCGTTCAGGAAGCGGTCGAGCAGCACCGGCGAATCGTTCGACACCTTCACGGCCTCGCGCATGTAGCGCTCGAGGTCGCGCGGCTCGTGGACGATTTCCATCGCGCGGCCGCCGAGCACGTACGACGGGCGCACGACCAGCGGATAGCCGATTTCGTCGGCCAGCGCGAGCGCTTCGTCTTCGGCGCGGGCGGTACGGTTCGGCGGCTGGCGCAGGCCGAGGTCCTGCAGCAGCTTCTGGAAGCGTTCGCGGTCTTCGGCCGCGTCGATCATGTCCGGCGACGTGCCGACGATCGGCACGCCGTGCGCCTCGAGGTCGAGCGCGAGCTTCAGCGGCGTCTGGCCGCCGTACTGGACGATCACGCCGACCGGCTTTTCCTTGTCGACGATCTCGAGCACGTCCTCGAGCGTCAGCGGCTCGAAGTACAGGCGGTCGGACGTGTCGTAGTCGGTCGACACCGTTTCCGGGTTGCAGTTGACCATGATCGTTTCGTAGCCGTCCTCGCGCATCGCGAGCGCCGCGTGCACGCAGCAGTAGTCGAACTCGATGCCCTGGCCGATCCGGTTCGGGCCGCCGCCCAGCACCATGATCTTCTTGTTCGTGGTCGGCTGCGCCTCGCACTCTTCCTCGTAGGTCGAGTACATGTAGGCGGTTTTCGTCGCGAACTCGGCCGCGCACGTGTCGACACGCTTGTAGACCGGGCGCACGTTCAGTTCGACGCGACGCTTGCGGACGTCTTCCGGCGTCGCGCCGAGCAGCTTCGCGAGGCGGCGGTCGGAGAAGCCGCTCTGCTTCAGGTAGCGCAGCTCGTCGAACGTCAGCGACGCGAGCGTGCGGCCCGACAGCGCCTTTTCCTTCAGGATGATCTGCTCGATCTGCTCGAGGAACCACGGGTCGATCGCGGTTTCCGCGAAGATTTCCTCGGCCGTCATGCCGATGCGGAACGCATCGCCGACGTACCAGATGCGGTCCGGGCCCGGCTCGTGGATCTCGATCGCGATCTCGTCGCGGTTGGTCGACTTCTCGTCGAGGCCGTCGACCCCGACCTCGAGGCCGCGCAGCGCCTTCTGGAACGATTCCTGGAACGTGCGGCCGATCGCCATCACTTCGCCGACCGACTTCATCTGCGTGGTCAGGCGCGAATCGGCTTCGCGGAACTTCTCGAACGCGAAACGCGGGATCTTCGTGACGACGTAGTCGATCGTCGGTTCGAACGACGCCGGCGTCTGGCCGCCGGTGATTTCGTTCTTCAGCTCGTCGAGCGTGTAGCCGACCGCCAGCTTCGCGGCGACCTTCGCGATCGGGAAGCCGGTGGCCTTCGACGCGAGCGCCGACGAACGCGACACGCGCGGGTTCATCTCGATGACGACCATGCGGCCGTCCTTCGGGTTGATCGAGAACTGCACGTTCGAGCCGCCCGTGTCGACGCCGATCTCGCGCAGCACCGCGAGCGATGCGTTACGCAGGATCTGGTATTCCTTGTCGGTGAGCGTCTGCGCCGGCGCGACCGTGATCGAGTCGCCGGTGTGCACGCCCATCGGGTCGAGGTTTTCGATCGAGCAGACGATGATGCAGTTGTCGGCGCGGTCGCGCACGACTTCCATCTCGTATTCCTTCCAGCCGAGCAGCGACTCTTCGATCAGCAGCTCGCGCGTGGGCGACAGGTCGAGACCGCGCTTGCAGATCTCCTCGAACTCTTCGCGGTTGTACGCGATGCCGCCGCCCGAGCCGCCGAGCGTGAACGACGGACGGATCACGACCGGGTAGCCGCTGCCGCCGGTGGCCGCCATGATCTCGGCGTGCACCTTGGTCGCTTCTTCCATCGAGTGCGCGATGCCCGACTTCGCGGAGCCGAGACCGATCTTGGTCATCGCGTCCTTGAACTTCTGGCGGTCTTCAGCCTTGTCGATCGCTTCCGGAGACGCGCCGATCAGTTCGACGCCGAACTTCTCGAGCACGCCGTGGTGGTGCAGGTCGAGCGCGCAGTTCAGCGCGGTCTGGCCGCCCATCGTCGGCAGGATCGCGTCCGGGCGCTCCTTCTCGATGATGCGTGCGACGACTTCCCACGTGATCGGCTCGATGTAGGTCACGTCGGCCGTGTTCGGGTCGGTCATGATCGTCGCCGGGTTGCTGTTGACGAGAACGACCTTGTAGCCCTCCTCACGCAACGCCTTGCAAGCCTGCGCGCCCGAATAGTCGAACTCGCACGCCTGGCCGATGATGATCGGGCCGGCGCCGATGATGAGGATGCTCTTGATGTCTGTGCGTTTTGGCATGGCTTGTGAATTCAATAAGTAATCGTTGTCGTGGGTCGGCCGGCGGCGCTCAGCTCATGGTCGCGAGCGCCAGCTTCACCGAGAAACCGATGAACAGGCCGCCCACGCTGCTCGCCGCGCCTGCCGCGAGCTTGCGGCGGCGGCGGAAATGCTCGGCGAGCCGCGCGCCCGCGAAGATCAGCGTGCTCAGGTACAGGAAGCTCGCGCATTGCGCGATCGCCCCGAGCACGACGAACGACAGCGCGGGATGCGGAAATGCCGGGTCGACGAACTGGATGAAGAACGAGATGAAGAACAGGATCGCCTTCGGATTCAGCAGGCTCACGATCAGCGCCTTGCGGAACGGACGTTCGCCGTCCACCGCCTGCGGCGCATCGACCGGTGCATCGCCGCGCGCGCGCAGCTTGCTCCACGCGCTGCGCAGCATCCCGGTGCCGATGTACAGCAGGTACGCGGCGCCGCCGTACTTGACGACGGAGAACAGCAGCGGGTTCGCCTTCAGCAGCGACGCGACGCCCGCGGCGGACAGCACCATCAGCACCGTATCGCCGACGAACACGCCGCAGGCCGCGCGGTAGCCGGCCTTCACGCCGCGCTGCGCGGCGAGCGACAGCACGTACATCGAGTTCGGCCCCGGCAGCAGGATGATGAAGATCACGCCGAACACGTAGGTCCAGATATCCGTGATGCCGAGTGCGTGGCCGAACATGATGTGAATCTCCCGTCCTTCGGTTGCGTCAGTGACTTAGGCGTTGCGCTGCTTCGCCGCATCCATCAGCGCGGTGAAACGGTCGAACAGGTAGCCGATGTCGTGCGGGCCGGGCGACGCTTCCGGGTGGCCCTGGAAGCAGAACGCCGGCTTGTCGGTCAGCTCGAAACCCTGCAGCGTGCCGTCGAACAGCGACACGTGGGTCACGCGCGCATTGGCCGGCAGCGAATCGGCGTCCACCGCGAAGCCGTGGTTCTGCGACGTGATCACGACCCGGCCGTCGCCGAGGTCCTTCACCGGATGGTTCGCGCCGTGGTGGCCCGTCTTCATCTTGAGCGTCTTCGCGCCGACCGCGAGGCCCATGATCTGGTGGCCGAGGCAGATGCCGAAGGTCGGCACGCCGCGTTCGATGAATGCCTTCGTGGCCGCGATCGCGTAATCGCACGGCTCCGGATCGCCGGGGCCGTTCGACAGGAACACGCCGTCCGGATTCAGCGCGAGCGCATCTTCCGCGCTCGCCTGCGCCGGCAGCACCGTCACATGGCAGCCGCGCTCGGCCAGCATGCGCAGGATGTTGTACTTGACGCCGAAGTCGTACGCGACGACGCGGTACTTCGGCGCTTCCTGCATGCCGTAGCCGCCTTCGAGACGCCATTCCGTCTGCTTCCACTCGAACGGCTTGGTAGTCGACACGACCTTCGCGAGATCCATGCCGGCGAGGCCCGGGAACGAGCGCGCCAGCTCGATCGCCTTCGCTTCGTCGTCGGAGCCCGTCAGGATGCAGCCGTTCTGCGCGCCCTTGTCGCGCAGGATGCGGGTCAGCTTGCGGGTATCGATGCCGGCGATCGCGACGACGCCTTCGTCGCGCAGGTAGTCGCCGAGCGTGCGGTCCATGCGGAAGTTCGATGCGAGCGTCGGCAGATCGCGGATGATCAGGCCGGCGGCATGGACTTTCGTGGCTTCGACGTCCTCGGCGTTGACGCCGACGTTGCCGATATGCGGATAGGTGAGCGTGACGATCTGGCGCGAGTAGCTCGGATCAGTCAGGATTTCCTGATAGCCGGTGATCGCGGTATTGAACACGACTTCGCCGATCGTATGGCCTTCGGCCCCGATCGAATAACCACGAAAGACCGTGCCGTCGGCGAGTGCAAGCAAGGCGGGAGAAAAAGACGGCAACACGGGAGGCTCCTTGGGGAACACCCTGCTGCCGACCTGTTTACCCTGCCGCGCGAGCGCCGCGCTGCGTGGGCGCGCGTGGTCGCTAGCTGGACGCGGCCTGCGTTGTCGAGACGCGAACCCGGCGCGTGGCGCACGAGGCTTCGCGGCATCGCCCGGCAGGCGGCGTGCGGCGGATGAACGGGATGAATGAGGTAGGCGCTAGGGTGCGAGGTTGATCAGCACAAACTTTCAAATTATAGCCTGAAAATGGGCCTATCTTCAATCGATATGGCCGTCCGATCGTGCGCGCGCCGCGCCCTGCCGCCCGGCGCGACGTGCTGCGGCCCTGTTTTCGCGGCCGCCCTGCCCGTCAGCGTACCGCCGGATCAGTGCGCTTGGCCAGCGCCGCGCGCGGGCCACACATACCAGACCGCGCTCGCGAGCTGCAGCGCGAGCAGCACGCCCCAGGCGGTGAAGTGCGCGGCGGCCGGATAACGGCCGTCGACCGCCGGCCAGTGCGACAGCACGGCGCCGACGCCGATCTGGAACGCGAAGATCAGCAGGAAGATCACGAGCGTGAGCGTCGTGTTCGCGCGGCCGATCAGATGAGCGGGAAAGTGGCCGGCCATCACCGCGTAGGTCAAGATACCCACGCCGCCGAACACTCCGTAGGCGGCCCACAGCATGGCGGGCGGCAACGGCACGCGCGCGACGATCGCGAATTGCGTCGCGACGAACAGCGCCATGCCGATGCCGCAAGTCGCGTAGACCGACACGCCGCGCCGCTCGAGCACGCGCGCCGCCGCGCCGAAGCCGACGCAGCCGGCCATCATCGCGAAGCCGAGCACCGACACGAGACGCGCGGCATGCTGCGCATCGAACCCGCCGACATCGCGAAGATACGGACCGACCCATAGCGACTGCATCGCATAGAACACGCCTTGCGTGACGACGGAGAACGACGCGATCTTCCAGAACGCGCGGCTGCCCAGGATGTGCCACGTGCCCTTGAACTGGCTGACGAGCCCGCCCTGATGGCGTGCCTGCTGCGCGTCGGGCGCGCCGAAGCCGATCGATGCCGCGACGACCACCGTCAGCACCGCGAGGCCGAAACAGATCGCGCGCCAGCTCGCCCAGCCGAGCAGCCAGGTCAGCGGCGAACCGACCATCACGCCGCCGAGGCCGCCCACAGCCATCACGAGGCCGTTGACGAGCGGCAGCCGGCCGACGGGGAAATGTTGCGCGAGCGCCTTGAACGCCGCGCCGAGACACACCGATACGCCAACGCCGATCAGCAGCCGGCCGACCATCATCGTGCCGATGCCGTGCGCCGCGCCGAACACGGCCGCGCCGGCCGCCGCAAACAGCAGCATGCCGGCCGTCACGCGGCGCGGGCCGAAGTGGTCGAGCATCACGCCGGCCGGAATCTGCGCCCCCGCGAAACCGAGGAAATAGAGGCTGGTGAGGAGACCGAGATCGGCGGCCGACAGGCCGAGCTCGTGCGTGACGAACGGCGCGAAGCCCAGATTGACGCCGCGGAACACATACGATACGAAATACCCGACCGAAAACAGCGCGAGCACCCTCACCTGCACCGACGACATCGCTCCCCCTTGCCCCATGAAGATGAAGACGCGCGACGTAGCGCCGCCCGCCGCGCACAAACGAAAACGCCGTCACCTCGGTGACGGCGTTTCGTCGAATTCGTCGGATGATAGCGCAATCGTGCCGGCCTGACCGGCCGCCACGCTAGCCGCGCTTACTTCTTCTTGCCCTTGTGCGCGGCGGTCTTGGCCGGCGCGGCTTTCGCGGGAGCGGCCTTCGCCGACTTCGCCGCCGGCCGGGCCGACGACTTGGCGGCGCCGCGCTTGCCGCCGTGCGACTTGCCGCCGACCGCCAGGCTCGCGCGCTCGATGTGCGCACCGCCCGTCGACGTCGCGATCCGCTCCGGACCGGGTTCCGCCGGCACCGAACGGCCGACCGGCACGTGCAGCACGAGCGCCTGCCCCGGCATCACGACATCGCGGTGCGTCCGGTTCCACGCCTTCAACTGGCCGACCGACACGCCGTAGCGGCCGGCGAGCGCAGCCATCGACTGCTTGCGACGCACGCGGATCAGCATCTTGCGCGTATCGGGGACGTCGGGCTCCATCGCGAGTGCGCCGTTTTCGGCGACGTCGGCGCTGATGTCCTCGTCGTCGTCATCGCCGCGCGGCACGACGATCGTCGAGCCCGGCTTCAGGCGCATGCCGGCCGGAATCTTGTTGACCGACATCAGCGTATCGGCGTCGACGCCGATCTTCTCGGCGATCGCAGCCGGACGCGCACGCTCGCTGACCGTATAGGTGGTCCACGACGACAACTGGCCGCTATAGGCTTTCAGGTTCTTCTCGAACGCGGACGCGTTGTCGAACGGCAGCAGGATCTGCGGCTCGGTCGCGCCGAGGATCACGGGCTTCGAGAACGACGGGTTCAGCGAGCGGAACTCGTCGAGCGGCAGGTTCGCGAGCTTCGCGGCCACCGCCACGTCGATGTCGCGCGACGTCGTGACCGTCACGAAATACGGGTGGTTCGGGATATCCGGCAGCGTCAGGCCGTACTGCTGCGGGCTCGCGATGATGTTCTTCACCGCCTGCAGCTTCGGCACGTAGTTGCGCGTCTCGTTCGGCATCCGCAGGCTCTGGTAGTCGGTCGGCAGGCCGGCCGCCTGGTTGCGCGCGATCGCACGCTGCACGTTGCCCTCGCCCCAGTTGTACGCGGCCAGCGCCAGATACCAGTCGCCGAACATGTCGTGCAGACGGGACAGGTAGTCGAGCGCGGCGCTCGTCGACGCGAGCACGTCGCGGCGCTCGTCCTGCCACATGTTGCGCTTCAGGTTGTACGTGCGGCCGGTGCCGGGCATGAACTGCCACATGCCGGCCGCCTTCGCGACCGACAGCGCCTGCGGGTTGTATGCGGACTCGATGAACGGCAGCAGCGCGAGCTCGGTCGGCATGTGACGCGCCTCGAGTTCCTCGACGATGTGATACAGGTACTTCTGCGAGCGCTCGGTCATGCGCTGCACGTAATCGGGACGCTGCGTATACCAGGTCGTCTGCATGTCGACGAGATCGCTCTGCAGATCGGGCATCTGGAAGCCGCGGCGGATGCGCGCCCAGAGATCGGAGTCTGCACTGGTCAGGTCGCCGACGGATTGCTTGTCGACGTCGACAGTTTCTTTGGCGGTGGCTGATTTACGGAGGTAGTTGGACGTCGCCTGCGAATCGGCGGCGTTGTTGGCGACAGGAGGCTGGCTCGCACAAGCGGCGAGTAGCAGCACCACCATCGCACTCAATATAAGTCGCATGAAAATCTCGGCTTCCGACGGCTGGAAATTGCAGGCGATACTACGGAAGTGCGTGCTTCACGTCAATAAAAACACCGAAAACTCAGCGAAATCCTACATTTGGAGCAATTTTTACAGACACCGCTTGAGCTTTGGAGTCCTCCGGAAAACGTCATCGGAACCGGTTTTTCCATTCGCGCATCAGCGTGAATGCCGCCAGACGATCCGTCACCGTTTCGTGCAGCTCGGCCGCGAGCGTCGCGTGGATCGCCGCGCTGTCGGCCCGCATGAACGGGTTAACGGCACGTTCGTGGGCGATCGTAGTGGGCAGCGTCGGCACGCCACGCGCACGCAGCGCCTGCGCGTCGTCGCGCCACGCGGCGAGCGCCGCATTGCCCGGCTCGCACGCGAGTGCGAAGCGGATGTTCGACAGCGTGTATTCGTGTGCGCAATGCACGCGGGTATCATCCGGCAGCGCCGCGAGCGCGTCGAGCGACGCGAGCATCTGCGCGGGCGTGCCTTCGAACAGGCGGCCGCAGCCACACGAGAACAGCGTGTCGCCGCAGAACACGTGCGGCACGGCGTTGCCCCGCCCGCCCGCGCCTTGGCCGGCCGCCTGAAAATACGCAATGTGGCCGCGCGTATGGCCCGGCACGTCGAGCACGTCGAATGCGACGGCCGGCGCGTCGAGCGTCACGCGATCGCCGCCCGACAGCGGCCGCGTGACCACGTCGATCGCTTCGGCGGCGGGGCCGTAAACGGTGAGCGGCGCATCGGCCGGTTGGCTATGCAGCAGCGCATCGACACCGCCGACGTGGTCGGCGTGGTGGTGCGTGAGTAAAATAGCGGTCAACCGCCAGCCTCGTTCGGCAAGAACCCGGCGTACGGGCGCGGCTTCACCCGGGTCGACGGCGATCGCATCGCGGCCGTCCGAGACGAGCCAGATATAGTTGTCTTCGAATGCCGGAACCGGCACGTATTCCAGCTCGTTCATAGGCGCGCAATCATCGTTATGTCTGACCGTCAAATTATAGACTGGCCCGCCTGGACCGACTCGCCGCCCGGCCGCTACGTGCTGGGCTGGGAGCAGGCGCAGCTCGACCGGATCGTATCCGACGTCTTCGGCTTCCACGCGCTGCAGCTCGGCCTGCCGCAGCTCGACGCGCTGCGCGAGAACCGCATGCCGTATCGCGGCCTCGTGCTCGACCCGGCGAGCGGCGCGAGCGCGCCGTACCAGTATCCGTGGGCGCGCGAAGCACACACGGCGGTCCACGCGCCCGCCGATCGCAGCACGACCTGGTGCGACCTGCTCGACCTGCCGTTCGAGTCGCAGAGCGTCGACCTGATCGTGATGCCGCACACGCTCGAATTCACGTCCGACCCGCACCGTCTGCTGCGCGAGGCCGAGCGCGTGCTGATGCCGGAAGGCCAGCTCGTGATCACCGGCTTCAATTCGCTGAGCCTGTGGGGCATGCGGCAGTCGTTCGGGCGCATGGCGAACCGCCCGTTCGTGCCGGCCACGCGCGACCAGATCGCGTTCATCCGGCTCAAGGACTGGATCAAGCTGCTCGGCTTCGACCTCGAACGCGGCCGCTTCGGCTGCTACCGGCCGCCGCTCGCCACCGACAAGTGGCTGGCCCGCTACGGCTTCATGGAGGCCGCCGGCGACCGCTGGTGGCCGATCTTCGGCGCCGTCTACATGGTGACGGCCGTCAAGCGCGTGCGCGGCATGCGCCTCGTCGGCCCGATCAAGATGAAGAAGCCCGTGCTCGCACCGGGCCTGACGCCGGCGGCCTCCCCGACCACCCACCAAGAACGTTCATGACAACCGACACCATCGACATCTATACCGACGGCGCCTGCAAGGGCAACCCCGGCCCCGGCGGCTGGGGCGCCCTGCTGCGCTACGGCAGTCAGGAAAAGGAACTGTTCGGCGGCGAGCCGAACACGACCAACAACCGCATGGAGCTGATGGGCGTGATCGCCGCGCTCGAAGCGCTGAAGCGGCCGTGCCGGGTGATCGTGCATACCGACTCGCAATACGTGCAGAAGGGCATCAGCGAGTGGATCCACGGGTGGAAGAAGAAAGGCTGGGTCACCGCGGCGAAGACGCCCGTGAAGAATGCCGACCTGTGGAAGCGGCTCGACGCGCTTGTCGCGCAGCACGAGATCGAGTGGCGCTGGGTCAGGGGTCACGCGGGCCATCCCGAAAACGAGCGCGCGGACGCGCTCGCGAATCGCGGCGTCGAATCGCTGGTCGCCTGAACCGCGGCCGCCCTCTCCTGTTTTTGTTGCTTTTCCCGATATGCGCCAGATCATTCTCGATACCGAAACCACCGGCCTGAACGCCCGCACGGGCGACCGCCTCATCGAAATCGGCTGCGTCGAGCTGCTGAACCGGCGGCTCACCGGCAACAACCTGCACTTCTACGTGAACCCCGAGCGCGACAGCGATCCGGGCGCACTGGCGGTGCACGGCCTCACGACCGAATTCTTGAGCGACAAGCCGAAATTCGCGGAAGTCGCCCACCAGATCCTCGACTTCGTGAAGGACGCCGAGCTGATCATCCACAACGCGCCGTTCGACCTGGGCTTCCTCGACGCCGAATTCGCGCGGCTCGGCCTGCCGCCGTTCACCGAGCATTGCGGCGGCGTGATCGACACGCTGGTGCAGGCCAAGCAGATGTTCCCCGGCAAGCGCAACTCGCTCGACGCGCTGTGCGACCGCTTCGGCATCAGCAACGCGCACCGCACGCTGCACGGCGCGCTGCTCGACTCGGAGCTGCTCGCCGAGGTGTATCTCGCGATGACGCGCGGCCAGGACAGCCTCGTGATCGACATGCTCGACGACGCGAGCGCCGACGGCGGCGCCGCGAACGGCAAGCGCGTGTCGCTCGCCGCGCTCGACCTGCCTGTAGTGGTCGCAAGCGACGACGAGTTGGCCGCGCACCAGGCTCAGCTCGACGAGCTCGACAAGTCGGTCAAGGGCACCTGCGTGTGGCGCCAGCCCGCCGACACGGATACCGCCGAAGCGGCCTGACGCACGCGGCCCGCGCCGCGGCCGCGCTTACGCGCGCGGCTGCAGCGCGATGACGGCCATCCCGCCGAGCGCGAGCACCGCGCCGGCCACGTCCCAGCGGGTCAGCGCGACGCCGTCGACCACCCGCAGCCAGACCAGCGCCACCGCGATGTACACGCCGCCGTACGCGGCATACGTGCGCCCCGCCGCACTGGGGTGCAGCGTCAGCAGCCACGCGAACAGCGCGAGCGACAGCGCGGCCGGCACCAGCAGCCAGGCCGGACGCCCGGCCTTCAGCACGAGCCACGGCAGATAACAGCCGACGATTTCGGCCAGCGCGGTAGCGGCGAACAGCGCCGCGATCCTGATCAGTTCGGTCATCCGGTTCCTCGCGAATTCAGCCCCGTCGCGACGGGCGGCACGGCCGCGCCGCGCGCCGCCGATCATACCCGAGCGGAGCGCGCCGGAGGCCCCGCCAGACGGGCGACTCCCGGCAATTTGCACGATCATCCGTCATCGTGCTATCATGTCGCCTGTTTCAACATTCAATCTCTGTCTTTTCGATTTTGAGAGAAGTCCGTCCGCACGCTGCGGGCCGGTGCCTCGATCGAAATTGCATCCACAGGAAAGCCCGCCCGACAGGCCCGCTTTTCTCGTTTCGCTGCCCCTCCGGGGCGTTGCCGGCACGCCGGACACCTCGTCCGCACCGGCATCCGCCGCCTGCATCACGCGGCCCATTCTTCATGAGCGCACTGTCGCGACGGCCCACCGGGCCCGCGTCGAAGCAGCCCCTTGCAGCCCGTTACTGCCCCCTGTGCAGTAAGTGCTTAATGGTCTGCCCCGACGCGCAGCACACGACGCCGCGCTCGCCGGCAAACCGTGTCGGACGGCCCGCCCGTTCCGGCGCTGTCAAAGGAGTGCATGACCTTGACCGCAACACACGTCAGCCCGACCGCTGTCTCTTCCCCCGCTTCGTCGTCCGGCGAGGCCCCGCTCGCCGCGGACGACATCACCGTCGTCGACCAGAGCCTGCTCAAGCGCGCCGTCAGCGCGATGGCCATCGGTAACGCGATGGAATGGTTCGACTTCGGCGTCTACAGCTATATCGCCGTCACGCTCGGCAAGGTGTTCTTCCCGTCCAGCAGCCCGTCCGCGCAGCTGCTCGCGACCTTCGGCACGTTCGCGGCCGCGTTCCTCGTGCGCCCGCTCGGCGGCATGGTGTTCGGCCCGCTCGGCGACCGCATCGGCCGCCAGCGCGTGCTCGCCGCGACGATGATCATGATGGCCGTCGGCACCTTCGCGATCGGCCTGATTCCGAGCTATGCGTCGATCGGCATCATGGCCCCGGTCCTGTTGCTCGTCGCCCGCCTCGTGCAGGGCTTCTCGACCGGCGGCGAATACGGCGGCGCGGCGACCTTCATCGCCGAGTTCTCGACCGACAAGCGCCGTGGTTTCATGGGCAGCTTCCTGGAGTTCGGCACGCTGATCGGCTATGTGCTGGGCGCGGGCGTCGTCGCGCTGCTCACCGCGTCGCTGTCGCAGGAAGCGCTGCTGTCGTGGGGCTGGCGCGTGCCGTTCCTGATCGCCGGCCCGCTCGGCCTGATCGGTCTCTACATCCGGATGAAGCTCGAGGAAACGCCCGCGTTCAAGCGCCAGGCCGAAGAGCGCGAAGCGCAGGACAAGGCCGTGCCGAAGGCGCGCTTCCGCGAAACGCTGCTGCGCAACTGGCGTGCACTGCTGCTGTGCGTGGGCCTCGTGCTGATCTTCAACGTGACCGACTACATGGTGCTGTCGTACCTGCCGAGCTTCATGTCGTCGACGCTGCACTTCGACGAATCGCACAGCCTCGTGCTGGTGCTGATCGTGATGGTGCTGATGATGCCGATGACGCTGTACGCCGGCCGCCTGTCGGACAAGGTCGGCCGCAAGCCGGTGATGCTCGCCGGCTGCGTGGGCCTGCTGGCGCTGTCGATCCCGTCGCTGATGCTGATCCATGCGGGCACCACCGCGTCGGTGTTCGGCGGTCTGCTGATCCTCGGCGTGCTGCTGTCGTGCTTCACCGGCGTGATGCCGTCGGCGCTGCCCGCGCTGTTCCCGACCGAGATCCGCTACGGCGCGCTCGCGATCGGCTTCAACGTGTCGGTGTCGCTGTTCGGCGGCACGACGCCGCTGGTCACCGCGTGGCTCGTCGACGTGACGCACAACCTGATGATGCCCGCGTACTACATGATGGGTGCCGCGTTGATCGGCATCGTGTCGGTCGTCGCACTCGCCGAAACCGCGCGCCAGCCGCTGAAGGGCTCGCCGCCCGCCGTCGCGACGCGCCGCGAAGCACACCAGCTCGCGCTCCAGTTGCGCGAGGAGGACGACGAACAGGAAATCTACGGCGTCGCGACTCCCGCCCGCGCGTGAGCGTCACCCCATGAAAAAGCCCCGGCCGAAGCCGGGGCTCGATCGAAACCGATCCGCCCGACCGGCTTGCGCCGGCCGGGCTTTTTTTCATCCTTCCGATGCGGATGCCTTCACGCGCGCGCTTCGCAATGGCGGCAGAAGATCAGCGCACGCGAGCGCGACACCGCCGCCTGGGCACCGCGCGTGGCCATGATCAACCCGACCTGGCCGAGATTGAAATCGCGCTCGACCATCAGTTGCGTCAGCGCGGCAAGCGGCAACACGACGGACGGGTGGTACAGGCTCGATTCGATCAGGGCTTTCATCATCGGCTCCATCTGGCAATGCGTGATTTGATGGAGTGGATTCTAGGGATCGGTCGGGTCCGGATAAACAGCGCGAATGCGAAGTCACTTGTCAGCCGTTGAGAACAATCGGCCGCGGCTTGCCGGACAAGGCCGCGCGGCCGCCGACAGCGGCGTGCGACAGCCCGGCGCCCCGCTTCGAAGCCTAGACGAGCGGCGTGTCGACGAAGGCCGGCAGCGCTTCCGCCCGCGCGGAATGCGCGGCGAGCGCCGGATAACGGGCCGGATCGATCCGCGCGAGCACCGGATAGTCGGCCGCCATGAACTGCGTGAAGCGCCACGCCACCGCGACGGTCACGTCCGACTGCAGCAATCGCGCACCGCCGAACCAGCCGCGGGTAGCCGCGACCAGTGGTTCCAGCGCGCCGTATGCCCCTTCGAGCTGGCTCAGCACGCGATCGACCCACGGTTCGTGCTGCTTGTCCGACGGGCGCAGCGCCTGCTCGTAGACGACCTGCACGGTTTTCTCGGCCGCGGCCAGCGCGAACCCGATCGGCACCAGCGCGCGCAGCCGGGCCTCGACGGCGTCGGGCAGCAGGCGCCGCTCCGGCGCGGCCAGGTGGTCGAGATAGTCGACGATCAGCGACGAATCGAGCAGCGTCGCGCCGCCGTCGGTCACGAGCGTCGGCGCCTTGACGGCCGGGTTGAGCGTCCTGAACCGCTCGAGATGACGGAACACCGAGATCGACTCGTGTTCGAACGGCAGGTCGAGCAGCTTCGCCGAAATGGCGACGCGGCGCACGAACGGGGAATCCAGCATGCCGATCAGCTTCATCGCGAACGCTCCGCTTCGAGGGAATGGGACTGACGACTGTAGCAGCGGCGCGCGGCAATGCCTAGCGTGCCCGTGCGCTTGATGTGCATCAGCCGGCCGCGCACCGGGCTCCCGCTGCCCGGCCACTGTGACCATAATGGAGATTCACGCTTCTTCCGCCCCAGGGTCCGCCATGTGGTATGCCGTCGTCGAGCAGCAGCGGGAATGGATGCGCGCATGGCGCGCGGCGACGCGCTACGCGTTCGACGCATGGCCCGCAGCGTCGCTGCCGCACGCCGCGTCATCGTGCTACGACGACCTGTTCGAACCGCTGCTCGGGCCGCAGGCCGCGCCGCCGGGCTTCGACCTCGCGTGGCCTGCCGTCAGCGAGCAGATCGTCGCGCACACCCCGTTTTGCGACCTGCGGCGCTTCGCGCACGCCGATGCGCACCGCACGGTGCTGCTGTGCGCGCCGCTCGTCGGGCACGCGGCCGTGATGATGCGCGAAACCGCCGAAACGCTGCTCGCCGATGGCGACGTCTGCGTGACCGACTGGCGCAATGCGCGCGACGTGCCGCTCGCGGCAGGCCGTTTCGGGCTCGACGAATACGTCGCGATGCTCGACGGCTTCGTCAGCACCCTCCAGCACGACGATCGGCCGCTACACGTCGTCGCCGTATGCCAGGCGACCGTACCGGCACTCGGCGCACTCGCGCTGCGCGCCGCGCGCGGCCTTGCGCCGCCCGCGAGTATCACGCTGATCGGCGGTCCGATCGATGCCCGCCTGAACCCGAGCGCGCTCGGCGCCGCGGCCGCCGCCCATTCGCTCGACTGGTGCCGGCGCCACCTGATCGACATCGTGCCGCCCGGCTTCGCGGGGCACGGCCGCCACGTGTTTCCGACCTATCTGCAACAGGGCGAGATCGCGCTCCTGTATCCGCAACGCTTCCTGACGCTGATCGAGACCTACGCGCTGGCGGCTTCCCGCTTCGACATGACCGGGCTTGCCGACGCGCGGCGTGCGCTGCGCGAATACACGGCGCTGCTCGACATGCCGGCCGACTATTTTCTCGACACGGTCGACGTCGTGTTCCAGCGCATGTTGCTCGCGACCGGTGCGTGGCGCGTGCACGGCCGGCGCGTCGACCCGGCGGCGCTGCGCGACGTCGCGCTGCTGACCGTCGAAGGCGCCCGCGACGCGGTTACCGGCGCCGGCCAGACGCATGCGGCGCTCGAGCTGTGCAGCGGCCTGTCGACCGACGAGCGCCATCGCGTCGACATCGACGATTGCGATCACTACGGGTTGTTTACGGGGCCGCGCTGGCACGGCAACGTCCATCCGGCGCTGCAGCGCGTGTTCGCGGCGGCGGAAGCCGGCCGACCGCGCCCGCGCCGGACCACGCGAAACTGATGGCGCGTCAGGGACGGGCCGCGTCGAGCAGCGCGCGCACCTCGTCGTCGCTCGTCTGCTCGAAGCGCGCGTAGAACTGGCTGATCCCGAAGAACCGCAGCGGCTGCGACACCGTGACGAACGCATCGGCCAGCCCGTCGAACGCATGCGCCGCGGCCGCCGGCGCGACCGGCACCGCCGCGACGATGCGCGCCGGGTGGCGCTCGCGCAGCGCCTGCAGCGCAACGCGCATCGATGCGCCGGTCGCGACGCCGTCGTCGACGACGATCGCGATGCGTCCGTCCACCGCCAGCGGCGGCACCGCGCCGCGGTACAGCGCTTCGCGGCGTTGCAGTTCGGCCGTCTCGCGCGCGATCACGTCGGCGAGTTGCGCATCGGATACGTCCATCGCGCGGATCACCGACCGTTGCAGATGCGTCGCGCCGCCCGTCGCGATCGCGCCCATCGCGAGCTCGGGATCGAACGGCACGCCGAGCTTGCGCACGACCAGCACGTCGAGCGGCGCGCGCAGCGCGCATGCGACCGGATACGCGACGGGCACGCCGCCGCGCGGCAACGCGAGCACGACGACATCGCTTCGCCCCGCGTATTCGCGCAACGCATCGGCCAGTTGGCGGCCGGCATCGGCGCGATCGGCAAAACTGCTTTCGGTCACGATCGGCTCCCTGCCGTTGCACCGGACGAGCGAAAGCCGCGTCGGCGCCTGTCAACGAGGATGGTTCATCGGTCGCGCCGATGCAAGCAGGGTCATACCGGCGCACAAGGCGCCGCAGGAAAGGGTCAGAGGCCGCCGGCCTGCCGGTACAGCCGCCAGAACGACTGCGCGTAGGACTGCGCGAGTTCGGGCGCGCGCCGGAACACGTTCACCGTGTCGGCCTGCGCGGCCGCGCCGTCGGACAGCGTCGTCAGCGCGACGCTGTCGTCGACGATCAAGAAGCGCGACGCGGGGCCGCCATGCCGCGAATCGATCGCGACGTCGATACCGGCGGATTTGAGATAACCGGCGCCGCTGTACTTCCCCGCGCGCGGCGGGCGCACCAGCACGACGCGTACCTCGATCCCCCGCGCGCGGGCCGCGCGCAGCGCGCTCGCGACGGCCGGCGGCACCTGCGCATAGCCGGCCAGCAGCACGCGGCGCTGGGCCTGTTCGATCAGATCGACGGTCGCGTCGGCCGCCGCGTTGTCATACGAAAAGTACGTGCCGACCGATGCGGCGTCGGACGGAATCTGGCTGGCGTGGACGCTCGTCGTGCAGCAAAGCGCGGCGAGAAAGAAGGCGGCTGGTCTCATGGCGGGCGCCATTGTAGCGGCGCCAATTCGCGTGACAAGGGGCGGCTGCGACGCTGCTGCGCCGGCGCAACACACCGGGCAAAACAAGGGCGCGGCGACCGGGTTTCACGCCGGTTTCACCCGCTCGATCAGCCCGCTGCGACGCGCGCGAGCCAACTCGTCACGCCGTCGACCGAACGGAAATCCGCGAGGCTGCGCGCCGGCAACGCGGGATACGCGCCGCCCGCCATCTCGGCCAGCGCGCGCCCCGGGCCGAGTTCGAGAAACGCGGTGGCGCCGGCCTCCACGCACGCGGCGAGGCACGCTGCCCACTCGACCGGCTCCGCGATCTGCCGCGCGAGCTTGTCGAGGCCCGTATCGACATCGAGCACCGACGCGCCGTCGATTCCCGAGAACAGCCGCGTGCCGGGCGGCGGCCGGCGCACGCGCGTCGCGGCCAGCGTCGCGCGGAATGCCGGCACGGCGGCGGCCAGCCGGCGCGTGTGCGACGCGATCCGCACGCAGACGGGCGCGACGCGCAGCGCGCCGGCGCGCTGCGCGTCGTCGGCCACGGCATCGACATCGGCATGCCGCCCGGCGACCACGAACGCATCGCCGGGGTTCGCGATCGCGATGGCCGCGTCGCGACCGTCGCACAACTGCGCCAGTTGCACGCGCGTCAGGCCGCGCACGAACACCATCCGCTCGTCGCCGCCGCTCGCGGCATCCATCGCGCGCGCCCGCGCATCGGCCAGGTCGAGCGCGTCGTGCGGCCCGATCATCCCCGCGACGCTCCACGAGCCGACCTCGCCGACGCTGTAGCCGGCGACACAGCGTCGGCGCGGCCACACCGCGTCGAGCAGCGCGGCCGCCGCGAGTGCCTGGACCGTGCAGAGGATCTGCGCGGCACGGTTGTCCCGCAGCGCATCGGGCCCGGCCTGCCGGACCCACATGCGCGGATCGTCGCCGAGCAGCCGGCCCGCATGCGCGAACAGTGCATCGGCCTGCGGCGCCGACCCGGTGAGGTCGAACATGTCGGCGCGCTGCGCGCCTTGGCCCGAGCACAGGATGGCCAGCGTCATCGCGCGTCCCGTTCGGCTTCGAGCGCATCGACGAACACGCTCATCGCGAGCAGGTCGGCCGCCCCGCCCGGGCTCAGCCGGCGCGCCACGAACGCACGATGCGCGGCCGTCGCGCGCAGCCGCCAGTTGCGCGCCCGCACGCCGCCGCACGCGACGAACGCACGGGCAGTCGCGCGGGCGAAATCGAGGCCGTCCTGCCCGCCCCGGTGCAGCAGATTCGTGTCGTCGAGCGCGGCGATCAGCGCGAAACACGCGGCGACCCGCGCGGCTTCCGGATCGTCCGGCAGGTCGCGCCGGGCGCGGCGCAGCGCCGGCAATCCGACCGCGTACACGGTCGGAAAGCCGTCGGCCGCCTCACGACGCGCACCGCCGACACCGTAGCGCCGGCTCGCGCGCTCGCCGTGGCTGTCCGGCAAACGCGGGCCGCCGAGGATCTCGACGCCCCACCGGCGCGACACGAACGCGCCAAGCGTCGTCCCGGCCGGCACCGCGCCCGGCATCGCGCACCGGCCGGCGGCCGCGCACAGCAGCCCGAGCCCGAAGATCGCGCCGCGATGCGTATTGACGCCGCCGGTCGCGGCGAGCATCGCGTGCTCGGCGCGCAGGCCGATCTTGCGCAGTACGGCCATGTCGGCGTCGCGCGCGCCCGCGTCGGCGAGTTCCGCGAAGTACGGCTGCAGCACGGCGGCGCTGCGCGCGAACGTCGCGGCATCCATGTCCGTGTGACTGCCGGTGTCGACGTGGCTGACGAGGCCCGGCTTCGGATAGGTGTCGATCTCGAGCACGAGGCTGCGCTCGGCCAGCGCCGCGATGCGTTCGGCATCGGACGGCGCCGCTACGCGGCAGGCAGCCCGTGCGGTCATCGCGGGCCTCCGGTGAAGGCGTCGGCGCGCATCAATTCGACCGCAATCGCGGTCTTCACCGCGACTTCGGGCAACCGCGCGTGCAGTTCGCGCCAGTTGACGCCCGCGCCGTCGGCGCGCAGCAGTTCGCCGTCGATGCGCATCGGTGCACGCGCGTCGATCGCCGCGAGGCCGTCGAGCAACGGGGCGAGCGATGCGGAATCCGGCAGCGGAAACACGATGTCGAGATCGGACGAGGCGCCGAGGTAAGGCTCGCCCGTCAGCGCCTGCCAGGCGAGGCTACCGAACACGCGACCCTGCACGCCGCAGCGTGCACCGAGCGCCGCGAGCTCGTGCAGCGGCGCATGCCATGCCGCGGGCGCGGCGGCGAGTACGTCCGTCAAGGTCGGCAGCGGGCCGATCGTCGCGAGCGCGTCGGCGGCCGCGTTCAGCACGATGCGCCGCTTGCCCGCCGACGGCGGCAACGGCAGGCCGAGCGGCACGCGGCCGGCATCGGCTTCATCCGGCGACGCGCGACGCACGATCAGCGGCCAGCCGCGTTCGGCCCATGCACGCACGAGCGGATCACCCGCGAGCGCGGGGTCGCGGGCGAATGCCGCGCCCCACCCGGCCGCCGTCAGCGTGACGAGCGTGTGGCGGCGCAGCGGCAGCTCAGCGTGCGGCACGCGCGAGTGCCTCGACGCGGGCGGCGACGTCGGTCGCGACCGGCCGGCCGCGCGCCGCGCGCCGGTCGATGCGCTCGGCCGGCTTGCCGAGCCATTCGCCGACCTGCGCGTCGAGCGCGCGGGACGGATCGAGCACGGCGTCGACGGCGCCCATCTTCACGAGGTTGTCGAGCCCCGGCGCGAATACCGGTGTCGAACGCGCCATCTCCTTCAGCACGTCGATCGGCAGCTTGGTCACGCGCGACATCGACGGCAGGTCCATCACCTCCGGCTCGGCGCCCGGCACCGCGAGCAGCGTGCGCGTCGCGAGCGCGGTCGCGATGAACGCGCCGGCGGCCGTGTGGCCGTACAGCACGCCGATCGTCCGGTGCCCGGCGAGATCCGCATGCATCAGGCACTTCGCGAGATGCGACAGCCCTTCGTTCAGGCCGAGCAGTTCGTCACGCTTGCTCATCCGCTGGCTGTCGCTGTCGACCAGCACGAGGATCGGCGTGTCGCCGCCACGCGCGATCGTGTCGAGCACGCACGACGCGAGCGTCAGCGCCTCGTCGATGCCGAACGGCAGGCGGTCGGCCACGCCGATCACGTCGACGCGCGTGCCGGCCAATGCCGCGTGGCCCGTCAGCAAGCCGCCATTGCGCGCAATCGAATGGCCGGCGGGAAACAGCGAGTTCAGTACTTCATCGAGCGTCATGCTGGGGCTCCTGCAGTTGATCGGCCAGCTTCGCGAATTCATCGTCGGACATTCCGGGAATCGCTTCGGGCCGACCGGCCCCGAGCGCACGCCACACGTCGAGCGCATCGTTGCAGCCGCCGAACCGTTCGACCCGCGCTTCGAGACGCGCCTGTTCCGCGCGCAGCATCGCCGCATCGAACGTCGGCGCGCGGCCGATCAGATCGAGCGCGGCCGCGCGAAACGCGTCCGGCGTATCGGCCACGTAGCGATCGGCGCCGCCGATCAAGCGCCGATGCTTGCCACCCATCGTGCGCCAGATCAGCGCGCGATCCTTCGAGTCGAATTCCTCGACGCCGCGATTGGTCTCGATCACTTCGGGACCCGACACGCTGATGCGCCCCTGCTCCGACACCGCGAGCGCCGAACAGCACGCGGCGAGCAATCCGCCGCCGCCGTAGCAGCCCGCGCGCCCGCCGATCAGCCCGATCACCGGCACGCCGGCGGCCCGCGCGTCGACGAGCGCGCGCATGATCTCGGCGATCGCGAGCTCGCCCGCATTCGCTTCCTGCAGCCGCACGCCGCCCGTATCGAACAGGATCAGCACCGGCTTGCCGACTTCGCGCGCGGCGCGCAGCAACCCGGTGAGTTTCGCGCCGTGCACTTCGCCGAACGCGCCGCCCATGAAACGGCCCTCCTGCGCGGCGACGAACACGGGCCGGCCGTCGAGCCGGCCGTGCCCGACCACCATCCCGTCGTCGAACTGCTGCGGCAGCGCGAACAGCGGCAGGTGCGGGCTCGTCACGCGCTCGGCCGGCCCGAGGAATTCCGTGAAACTGCCTGCGTCGAGCAGCCCGTCGATGCGCTGTCGCGCGGACGCTTCGTACCAGCTCGCCGCGTTCGCGACGAACGCCGGTGCGTCGTGGATCACGTCGCTCATCGTGCGTCCCCCTCGATCGCGCGCACGGCCTGCGCGAGCCGCAGCGACACCATGTCGGGCCGCGCGCCGCCGTCGTTGATCGACAGCTTCAGGCCGCCCGGCGTACGCCGTTCGACGAAATCCGATACGACCGCCTGCCAGACCGCGCCGAAACCGACGGCCGCGGTGCGGATGTCGATCTCGCATTCGTTGCCCGGCAGCACGCGCTCGACGAGCACCTCGAGATTGCCGGACGCGACCACGCCGACGAGCGCCGCGGCCTGCTCGCCCTTCGCGCGTTCGCGCGCGGTGAAGCGATAGTTCAACTGTTCCATGCCCTCTTCCTCACCAGTTGCGGAACCGGGCCGGCGGCGCATAGAGCCCGCCCGACCAGTGCACCAGATCCTTGATCGACCGCGCGGCGAGCCAGCGGCGGTCGGCGTCGAGCGGATCGATGCCGAGATCCTCCGGGCGGCGGATCACGCCGCGCTCGCGCAGCCGCTCGACCATCTTCCGGTCGCGGCCGCGGCCGACGTCGGTATAGCCGGCGACGCCGCGGATCGCGTGCTCGCGTTCGTCCTTGTCGCGGCACATCAGCAGGTTCGCGATCCCTTCCTCGGTGACGATGTGCGTGACGTCGTCGCCATAGACCATGATCGGCGCGAGGTCGAGCTGCAGCTTGTCCGCGAGCTTCAGCGCGTCGAGCTTCTCGACGAACATCGGCACGTTCTTGTCGCCGAACGTCTCGCCGATCTGCACGACCAGCTTGCGGCCGCGCCGCAGCGCCGCCGGCGTGTCGGGGTCGGCTTCCGCGCCGGCCTTCAGCCACGGCTCGCTCGGATGGCGCCGGCCGCGCGCGTCGCTGCCCATGTTCGGCGCGCCGCCGAAGCCGGCGATCCGCTCGGCCGTGACCGTCGACGAGTGGCCGGACAGGTCGATCTGCAGCGTCGAGCCGATGAACATGTCGCACGCATAGAGGCCGGCCGTCTGGCAGAACGCGCGGTTCGAGCGCAGCGACCCGTCGGGGCCCGTGAACCACACGTCGGAGCGCGCGCGGATGTAGTCGTCCATCCCGACCTCGGAACCGAAGCAGTGGATCTGCTCGACCCAGCCCGATTCGATCGCGGGAATCAGCGTCGGATGCGGGTTGAGCGCCCAGTGCGTGCAGACCTTGCCCTTCAGCCCGAGCTTTTCGCCGTAGGTCGGCAGCAGCAGCTCGATCGCGGCCGTGTTGAAGCCGATCCCGTGGTTCAGGCGCCTGATCCCGTACGGCTCGTAGATGCCCTTGATCGCGAGCATCGCGGTGAGGATCTGCGTTTCGGTGATCGCGGCCGGATCGCGCGTGAACAGCGGCTCGACGTAGAACGGCCGGCCGGCCTCGACGACGAAATGCACGCGATCGCCGGGGATGTCGACGCGCGGCACCTTGTCGACGATGCGGTCGACCTGCGCGATCACGATGCCGTCCTTGAAGGCGGTGGCCTCGACGACGGTCGGCGTGTCCTCGGTGTTCGGGCCCGTGTACAGGTTGCCGTCGGCGTCGGCGCTCACGGCCGCGATCAGCGCGACTTGCGGCGTGAGGTCGATGAAGTAGCGGGCGAACAGTTCGAGATAGGTATGCACCGCGCCGAGCGCGATCTTGCCGCCGAACAGCAGCTTCGCGATGCGTTGCGACTGCGGGCCCGAATACGCGAAGTCGAGCCGCTTCGCGATGCCGCGCTCGAACACGTCGAGATGCTCGGGCAGCACGACGCCCGACTGCACCATGTGCAGGTCGTGGATCTTCGCGCTGTCGACGTCGGCGAGCGCCGTCGCGAGCAGGTCGGCCTGCTTCTGGTTGTCGCCTTCGAGGCACACGCGGTCGCCGGGCCGCAGCACCGCTTCGAGCAGCGCGACGGTGTCGCGCGCATCGACCCGCTTGCCTTGCGCGTAAGCCGCGCCGGCCGCGAGGCGTGCATCGCGCGCCTGCCGCGCGTGATTCCATCCCGTCATGAACAGTTCTCCGCTTCGAGGGTTCAGCGGCATTCTAAGCCTGGCGCCGCTGTCGATTGATGAAGTTGCAGAATGCGACTCAGAGGACGCCGCGATGGATGGGCGGCCCGCACGCGGACCGCGTCGCATCGCCCTACCCGCCGACCAGCGCGCGCGTCGTGAAGAACAGCAGCGACGGCCCGAGCAGGCAGCCGATGCCGGTATGGAACGTGGCGACCAGCGCGCCGTACGGGACGAGCCGGCGATCCGTCGCGGCAAGGCCCGCGCTCACGCCGCTGACGGTGCCGGCCAGCCCGCCGAAGATCATCGCGGAGCGCGGCGTCTTCAGGCCCATGAAGTTGGCCGCGACCGGCGTGCCGACCATCACGATGATCGCCTTCACGAGCCCGGTCGCGATGCTGAGCGCGATCACGTCGGAACTCGCGCCGATCGCCGCGCCGGTGACGGGCCCGACGATGTAGGTGACGGCGCCCGCGCCGATCGTCGTCATGCTGACCGCGTCGGTGTAGCCGAATGCGCGCGCGATGCAGGCGCCGACGATGAACGGCAGCACGGTGCCGAGCAGCAGCGACACGACGCCGACGAGCCCGGCCTTGCGCGCCTCGGTCGGCTGCACTTCGAACGCGGTCGCGACGATCGCGAAATCGCGCAGCATCGCGCCGCCCATCAGGCCGATGCCGGCGAACAGCTTGACGTCGGCCAGCCCCTTCTCGCCGCCGGTGAATCCGCCGCCGACGTAGGCGAGCACGAGACCGATGACGATCGCGATCGCCGAGCCGTGCACGCGGCCGAACGTGAGCTTGCGCGACGCGATCGACGACAGCCACATGATCAGGCCGACCAGCGCGAACGACGCGACGAGCCCGTTGTGGGCGACGGTTTTTTCGAGCATCTGCAGCATGGCGGCCTCCGTTATTGTTCTTCGAATTGCGGCACGCCCGCGAAGGCCGTGTCGTCGCGCCCCGTGCGCGCGAGTACCGCGATGCAGCAGGCGCAGATCGCGACCGCGCCGACGGCGGCCAGCAGCGCGACCGGGCCGCCCTTCAGCGCGGCGACGACGTTCTGGTTCGCGGCCATCGCGACGACGACCGGGATGTACATCGCGCCCCAGAAACCGACGCCGGCCTCGGTCTCCTTCGGCAGCCAGCCGCGCCGGTGCAGCCACAAGCGCAGGCAGATCAGCAGCAGCATCGCGATGCCGACGCCGCCGACGTTGGTCTTCACGCCGATCGCGCTGCCGAGCAGGTCGCCGAGGAACAGTCCGGCCAGGTGGCAGAACGCCAGCAGCGCGGTTCCGTAGATGATCATGAGTCGTCTCCAGTCTCTTCGTGACGGGCGCCTGACGCGTGCGGGAGTCAGGCCCGCACGCCGATCCCGGGCGGACTGTCTGTCTCCTGCGGCGGGGCGCCGCGGCCCGGCGGCTCGTCGTGCGAGCACGTTCTCGGGGTCGATGGGATGATGCGGTTTCGGGCCGGACGCCGGATGGCTTAGACTGACCGAAGCAGCCGGCGGCGCGACACGGGCTACGCGCCCGGCGCCCTCGTTCGCGGAGGCCGCACTGGCGCGTGATCCGATACTAGCGCCGCAAAATCCGGCCATTTATGAAGTTGTCGAAACCGATTCAGTGGATTTAGCAATGCGTCCGTTACCGCCCGAGCTGCTGCGCAGTTTCGTCGCCGTCGCCCAGTCCGGCAGCTTCACCGCCGCGTCCGAGCGCGTGAACCTGTCGCAATCGACCGTCAGCCAGCATATCCGCCGCCTCGAGGAGCTGCTCGACCGGCCGCTGTTCGAGCGCGACACGCGCAACGTGCACCTGTCGCAGCACGGCGACGCGCTGTTCCGCTACGCGGTGCGCATCCTCGAACTGATGGACGAGGCCGTCACGTCGGTATGCGGGCCGCCGCTGTCGGGCAAGGTGCGGCTCGCGATGTCGGAGGATTTCGCGTCGGCGCACCTGACGGCCGCGCTCGCGAGCTTCGTGCAGCGCAACCCGGACGTCGAGCTCGCGATCTCGACCGGGCTGTCGGGCGACCTGTTCGACGCGCTCGACGAAGGCCGGCACGATCTCGTGTTCGCGAAACGCATCGCCGGCAGCCGGCGCGGCCGCGTGATCCGCAGCGAACCGCTGTACTGGTGCACCGGCCCCGATTCGCGGATCACCGGCCACGAGGCCGTGCTGCCGCTCGCGATGCATCCGGAGCCGAGCGTGTCGCGCCGCCGCGTGCTCGAATCGCTCGAGGCCGTCGGGCGACCGTACCGGATCGCCGTCGTGAGCAGCAGCATCGCGGTATTGCGGGCGGCCGCGAGCGCGGGGCTCGGCGTCAGCGCGTTCGCCGGCTACGTGATCCCGGCCGGGCTCGCGCGGCTCGAGGCGGGGCTGCCGGAACTCGGCGAACTCGAATACGTGATCGACCGCCCGGCGGCCGCGTCGCGTTCGACGCTCGCGCTCGAAGCCACGCTGATCACCGCGGCGGCCGAGTTGTAGCGCCGCCGCGCGCACCGCACGGGTGCGCCCGCCGCACCTGACAGCTTTGCCCGGAACGCGTCATCGTCCGCGCAGCACCCGCTCGCGACAATGGGCCCCATCGGAACGCACGGTATCGCGCCGCGCGCCACCGGTACCCGTCCCCTTGATCGGAGCCCGCCATGAAGAACGTCCTGCGATTCGCCGTCGCGACTGCTGCAGCCGCGCTGCTGTCCCCCGCCTTTGCCCAGACCGATGCGGCGGCCCCCGCACCGGGCCTGACGCGCGCGGAAGTCATCGACCAGCTCAAGCAGGCCTATCTCGACGGCGAACTGCCGACGAACGACGGCAACTACCCGCCGAACGCCGCGACCCGCGCGCGCAACCGTGAACTCGTGCAGGCCACGAACCCCGGCTGGCTGGCGCAGACGCCGTCCGCTCCGCAATCGACGTCGCAGCAATAGCCGGCGCGCCGGATCAGGGCAGGAAGCTGCGGCGCCGCGCGTCGATCAGTTCGACGAGCAACCGGTCGCGCTCCGCCGCCAGTTCCTGCATCGAGCGCTCGCCCTGGATCGCGCGCAGCTCGTCGTTCAGCTTGCGATCGACTTCCGGATCGAACGAAGGCGCGCCGAGGTCGTCCCACCAGCTCGTGATCGGCCCCGACAGGTGTTCGAGGAAGTGCGCGATCCCGCCCGCGCCGCCGCCGAGGTGATAGGTCAGGCACTGCCCCATCAGCCCCCAGCGCAGGCCGGGGCCCCACGCGACGGCCTTGTCCGCATCGGCGACGCTCACGACGCCTTCGCCGACGAGGTGATACACCTCGCGGAACAGCGCGGCCGCGAGCCGGTTCGCGACGTGGCCCGTCATTTCCTTGTTGAGGACGATGGTCTGCTTGCCGAGCGCATCGTAGAACTGCTTCACGCGCGCGATCACGTCCTGGCCGGTCGCATCGCCGCCGACCAGCTCGACGAGCGGGATCAGATGCGGCGGATTGAACGGATGTGCGATCAGGCAGCGTTCCGGATGCTTCGCGCACGCGGTCTGGATGTCGGACATCTTCAGGCCCGACGAGCTCGACGCGATCGGCACGTGCGCGGGCAGCACGTCGTCCATCTGGCGATAGAGCGCACGCTTCAGGTCGAGTCGCTCGGGGCCGTTCTCCTGCACGAAGTCGACGCCGTCGAGCGCCCGCAGGAGATCGGCGTCGAACGACAGCCGCGCGGCAAGTTCGGCGGCCCGCTCGCCGAGGAACGCGGCCAGCGCGTCGCGCAGCCGCGCGTCGGCTTGCGGCGCCGGGTCGGTCACGACGACGTCGAAACCCTGCGTCAGGTAGAAAGCGGTCCAGCTCGCGCCGATCACGCCGGCGCCGACGATCGCGATACGTCGAATGTCCATGGTTGTCCCGTGTCGTTGGTCTGCAGATATGCCGCAGCGATTGTCGCATCGAATCCCGCTCACCTGCGTCGACGCCGATTGCGGATGCCCTCTTGAAATGCGCGACGGCGGCCACTAATTAAGCGTCGTCGGGCAGTGCCGATTACCACGCACCGCCCCCGTATCGACCCAGTGGAGCCACCCGTCGCGCCCGCCGCAGGCGTCGCGCCGTCACGTCTCCCGCGTTCCCTGTTCAGGAGGACCAACATGAGCGGTATCCATTTCGGCCACGATCTGTTCGACGAATTCGCCCGCGTGCAGCGGCAGATGGCGAGCCTGCTCGGCGAACGCCCGTCCGGCATCCGCGCGGTGCGTCCCGGCGCGTTTCCCGCGCTCAACGTCGGCGCCACCGACGACGCGATCGAGATCGTCGCGTTCGCGCCCGGCATGGCCGCGGCCGACTTCGACGTGTCGATCGACAAGGATCTGCTGACGATCAGCGGCGAACGCAAGCCGGCGCCGCGCGAAGGCGACGACGTGCGCACGTATGCGCAGGAGCGCTTTCACGGCGCGTTCCGCCGTGTGGTCGAACTGCCGCGCGACGCGGACCCCGACCAGGTCAGCGCCCGCTATGAAAACGGCTGCCTGCTGATTCGCGTCGGCCGGCGCGAAGCGGCGAAGCCGCGCGCGATCACCATTCAGTAATCTTCAGGATATCGACATGAACACGAACCCGACCCTGGCCGAACGCCAAACCGACACCGTTCACCCCGCGGCTGCCGAAGCCGCGCGCCGGCCCGCGATCATCCCGTCCGTCGACATCGTCGAGGATCAACGCGGCGTCACGCTGCGCGCCGACCTGCCGGGCGTGCCGCGCGAGAATCTCGACGTGAAGGTGCACGACACGACGCTGACGATCGAAGCCACGACGCACATCGACACACCGGCCGACCTGCGCGTGCGACATGCGGAAGTGCGCGCGACGCGCTATGCGCGATCCTTCGTGCTGAGCGCCGACCTCGACACGTCGCGGATCGACGCGAACCTGCGCGACGGCGTGCTGACGCTGACGATCCCGCGCCGCGAGCAAACGCGTCCGCGCCGCATCGACGTGACGGCCGGCAACGCGTAAGTGCCGATGCGTGTCCTGACGCGACGCGCATGAAAAAGCCCCGTCCGGCGCGCTGCCGGCGGGGCTTTCTTGCATCGGGCCGCGCGCGTTCACGCGCGCGGACGCCCGCTTCAATCGAAATCGAACAGGTCGAACACCGACTTCTTGCGACGCCGGCCGTCATGCCGGTCACGCTCGTCGTACGAGCGACCATCGCGCCCCCAGCCATCGTCACGGCCGCGCTGCGCATGCGTATCGTGTTGTGCGGGCGCGGCGTCGCGACGTACCGGCGCGTCGCCGGTTTCCCGGGCGATCAGCTTGTCGAGTTCGCCGCGATCGAGCCACACGCCGCGGCAGGTCGGACAGTAGTCGATCTCGATCGACTGGCGCTCGGCCATCAGCAGGTCGGGCGTCTTGCAGACAGGACATTTCATCGCGCTTCTCCTTTCCGTGCGAATTTCATTCGGATTCCGTATGAGGCGCGCGAACCGGCCGCCGCAGCGGCCGGCGTCACGCGCGCCGGCTCAGTCGCGTGCCGCGCGCGCCGCCCGCTTCGCCTTCGCGCGCCGCGCCAGCATGTTCATGCCCTCGACGAACGCCGAGAACGCCATCGCCGCATAGATGTAGCCCTTCGGCACGTGCGACCCGAACCCTTCGGCGATCAGCGTCATGCCGATCACGACCAGGAACGACAGCGCGAGCATCACGATCGTCGGGTTGCGGTCGATGAAGCGCGCGAGCGGCTGCGCGGCGAACAGCATCACGGTCACGGCGACGATCACGGCGACGAACATGATCGGAACGTGCTCGGTCATGCCGATCGCGGTCACGATGCTGTCGATCGAGAACACGATGTCGAGCATCACGATCTGGCCGATCGCGGCCCACACCGTCAGGCCGGCCGCGCCGGCCGCCCCGCCCGCGGCGTCGCCGTCGTGCGACACGTGGTGATGGATTTCGGTGGTCGCCTTCCACACGAGGAACAGGCCCCCCGACAGCAGGATCATGTCGCGCCACGAGAACGCATGGTCGAACAGCGTGAACACGGGTTCGGTCAGGCTCGCGATCCACGCGACGCTGCCCAGCAGCGCCAGGCGCATCACCAGCGCGAGCCCGATGCCGAGGCGCTGCGTGCGTGCGCGCTGCGCTTCGGGCAGCTTGTTGCTGAGGATCGAGATGAAGATCAGGTTGTCGATCCCGAGCACGACTTCCATCACGACGAGCGTCAGGAGCGCGGCCCAGACGGCGGGGTCGGTGGCAAGCGTCAGCAGGTAGTCCATGGGAGGGCCGATACGAAAGTGGAAAGCCTGATGATATGCCGCCCCACACTTCGAAAAAACCAGAGAAAATCTGATTTCAGGTTCGGTTTTTACGATATATCCCCACTGCGATGCTGAATTTTCGACATCTGTACTATTTCTGGGTCGTCGTGAAGGAAGGCGGCTTCGCACGCGCCGCCGCCCGGCTGGACATGGCCGTGCAGACGATCAGCGCGCAGGTGCGCGAGCTGGAGAAATCGCTCGGGCACCAGTTGTTGCGCCCGGCCGGGCGCGGCGTGGCGATGACCGACGCCGGGCAGGCCGCGTTCGCGCGCGCGGAAGTCATCTTCGAGATGGGCCGGCTGATTCCCGACGACGTGCGCGCGGCAGCCAGCCAGCCGACCGTGCGGCTCGCGGTCGGCCTCGCGGACGGCATCTCCAAGCTCGCCGCGCACGCGCTCCTGGCCCCGGTGCTCGACACGCCGACGCTGCGGCTGCTGTGCCACGAGGGCGAGCACGACGCGCTGCTCGCGGAGCTCGCGCTGCATCATCTGGATCTCGTGCTGGCCGGCCAGGGCGCGCCGTCCGGGTCGAACCTGCGCGTGACGAGCGAGCGGCTCGTGGCGTCGCCAGTCGACTGGTACGGGCCCGCGGCACTCGTCACGCCGGCCGCGCGGCAGCGCTTTCCGCAGTGCCTCGCCGAGCTGCCCGTGCTGCTGCCGACCGCGCATTCCGCGTTGCGCGCGCGCCTCGACGGGTGGTTGGAAAGCGAGCGGATCGTGCCGCGCGTGGCCGGCGAGTTCGAGGACAGCGCGCTGATGGCCGTGTTCGCGGCGCGCGGCCTCGGCGTGTTTGCGCTGAGCGAACTCGGTGCGAACGATGCGTCGCTGCTGCGCGGGCTCAGGCGGCTCGGGCGCGCGGGCGACGTGACCGAGGAGATCCACGCGATCCGCTCCCGGCGCGGCGAACACCATCCGCTGACGGCGCAATTGCTGGCCGCGGCGCGCGGCGCGCCGGCCGGCTGAAGCGAGCGCGACATCAAACGAAACTATAATGTCGCCCCGGCCATACGAGATGTGCACGCGCGCGCCATCCAGGCACCGCCCTTGCGCCGCCTCTCGCCGAGCCTTCTGAAAGACGCCATGCACAACCGATTTCGCCTGTTTTCCGTTTCGTGCGCGCTCGCGGCCGCGACCGTGCTGGCGGCATGCTCGTCGCCGCCCAAGCCGATCTACCAGCAGGAACAGTTCGACGCGACGAGCAGCCCGTATGCGCATACGTTCCACTCGAAATCCGACGCGGCCTGCGAGGCCGCGCGGCGCGCGCTGCTGAGCCAGGGCTACGTGGTGTCGTCGTCGCGCAACGACGCGGTCGACGGCAGCAAGAATTTCCAGCCGAGCAACGACATGCACGTCGTGATCGAGTTTCACGTCGTGTGCGCGGACGCGAACGCGGACGGCTCGTCGAGCATCGCGTACGTGAACGCGGTGCAGGACCGCTACACGCTGAAGAAGTCGAATACGTCGGCCAGCGTCGGCCTCAGCGTGTTCGGCTCGCTGTCGCTGCCGATCGGCTCGAGCGACGATGCGCTCGTCAAGACCGCCAGCGAGACGATTCCCGCCGGCGTGTTCTACGAGCGGTTCTTCAATCTCGTCGAGCATTTCCTGAAGATCGACCCGGCGCGGCGCGACCGCGCGACCGTGAAGGCCGCCGAGAAGGAGCCCGTCGCGCCGCTGCCCGAACCCGCGCCGACGCCGCAAGGCGAACCGATGAAAATGACGACGCCGGTCGTGCCGACGCCGCCCGCGGCGCCGGTGCCGCTTTCGGTGCCGGGTGTCACGCCCGGGTCGGGCGCGAATGCCGTGCCGGCCGCGGCATCGGCCGTCGCGGTGCCGGCGGCGATGCGCGCTGCCGCGCCGGCGGCGTCCGGGCCGGTGCCGGCCTCGGGTGTGGCGCCTGCGGCGGCTTCCGCACCTGCGCCGGCTTCGGCTACGGGCTCGGCACCTGTATCGGCTCCGGCTCCCGCGTCGGCTGCGGCACCGGCTTCGGCGCCCGTGCCGCCTCCGGGTCCGGCCACCGCGCCGGCACCCTCCTCGTCGACCTCCGGCTCGACGGCCGCGCCGGTTTCCGCGCCCGCGTCTGCCGCGGGTCCGGCCGCACGGCCAGCCACCGCCACTCCGTCATCCACTGCGTCCGCGCCTTCGTCGGCGGCATCGGCACCCGCCTCCGCGTCCGCACCGGCACCATCGAGCGCATCGCCTGCGCCGGCTGCCGCCAACCCGGTCGCATCGTCCACACCGTCCGGCGCGAGCGCACCCGCCGCGAACTGACTACGCGCCCCAACCGTCGCGCCTGCCCATAGGCGGCGGAGCGCGCCGGTACGTCCCCCGCCGCATCCTTCCCGGGAGTCGTTTCCGCCTATCCAGCCGTGCGCAGGCCGACACGTGGCCGCGCGAGATTGACGGGCACGCAACGTCGACGCGTCGCGGTTGACCACGCACGCCCAAACCCGCCGCCACCAAACGCGAAATCTCGGGCGACCCGCCGTCTCGCGACTGCATTGCTTGCCGGCGCCCTCACCTACCGCAACGTCGCGCGCAGCGTCTGCAGATGCTCGACGGTCGCGGTCACGCCGCCGCAGACGATCACGGCGAGGTCGGACGCCGACGCAAGCACCGGCACCGGCCGCTCCAGCGCGGCCAACGCCGCGCCGCACGCGGGCTCGACGACGATCCGGTGTTCATCGACAAACCGCAGCGACGCGGCCACCGCGTCGGCATCGGACACGACGACCGGATGGATCGCGTGACGCGTCGCCCATTCGACCGCCGCGTCACACGGCCGCTTCGCGCCCAACGACGTCGCGATGCTCGCGATGGCCGGCAATTCGACTGGACGCCCCTGCGCGACCGAGCGCGCATAGCAGTCGGCGCCTGCCGTTTCAGCCGCGACGACGGGCACGTCGTGCCAGCCGTTGCGCACCAGCCCTTCCAGCACGCCGCACAGCAGACCGCCGCCGCCGACCGCGAGCACGATCGCGTCGGGCTTCGGGCCGACGGCCGCCATCTCGTCGATCATCGTCGCGTGCCCCTGCCACAGCACGCGGTCGTCGAACGGATGCACGAACACGTCGTGCTCGTCGAGCGTCGACTGCGCGAACGCATTCGCCTCGGCCCAGCTTGCCCCGTGCACGACGAGTTCCGCGCCTTCGACGCGGATCAGTTCGCGCGCCCGGGCCGACGCGCTTTCCGGTACGACGACGCGCACCGGCACGCCGAGCTCGCGGCCGCAATACGCGACCGCGATGCCCGCGTTCCCGCCCGACGACGACACGAACCGCCGGGCGCCGTCTGCATGACGCGCCTCGCAGACGGCGCCGATGCCGCGCAGCTTGAACGAGCCCGACGGCTGCAACGCATCGAGCTTCAGCCGGATGGTTTTGCCGAGCCGGCGGGACGCGATGTGCGAACGGATATAGGGGGTCGGGATATGAAGCGGCATGGGACGGAACGCAGTGGGAAAGAAGGAAACGCATGCGGCGCACGACGAAGCGCGGGAGCAACGAAGGTCATCGTACGGCAGGCCGGTCATGCTTTCCAATACCATCGAATGGTGTCTGCTATGCTTCACAGGCATATCTACCCGACCGCATCGACACCACATGCGCCAGATCGAACTGCGTCACCTGCGCTACTTCGTCGCCGTCGCCCAGGCCGGCAGCGTGATGGCCGGCGCCCGCGCGGCCGGCATCGTGCAGCCCGCGCTGTCGCGGCAGATCCGCGAGCTCGAGGATGCGATCGGCACGCCGCTGCTGATCCGTCGCGCGACCGGCGTCACGCTCACGGCGGCCGGCACGAGCTTCCTGCAGGATGCGACCGGCCTGCTCGCCATGCTGCAGGACAGCCGCGAACGCGCGTTGCGCAGCGCGGCCGGCCAGCTCGGCGAACTGCGGCTCGGCGCGCTGCCGAACTGCCTGCCGTTGCCGATCGTCGCGAACGTCCTCAAGACGTTTCGCGATGCGTGCCCGGACGTGAAACTGTCGATCGCGCCGATGCTGTCGGCCGAACAGGCGAGCGCGCTGATGCGCGGTCAGCTCGACGCCGGGATCATGGCGTGGCGTCGCGAGGAAGCGCCGCACCTGACGGGTGTGCGGCTGCTGAGCGACCGCTTCGTGCTCGCGATGCCCGCGCCGCCGGGCGGCCGCTTCGTCGCGCCGCGCACGCTGGCCGATGTCGCCGACGCCCCGTTCGTGTGGTTCGATGCGCAGCGCTCCGCCGCGCACCACCGGTTCCTGATGACGCAGTGCCAGCAGGCCGGTTTCACGCCGCGCATCGCGCAGGTCGGCAGCGACATCCCGACGCTGATCGGCCTCGTCGCGGCCGGCATGGGCTGCGCGTTCGTGCCGGAAAGCGCGTCGCCGACCTGCCCGCGCACGGTCCGGCTCGTCGCGCTCGACGAGCTTGCGAGCCGCTTCGACATCGAGTTCGTGTTCGACGGCGCGGCGGCGGCGCCGTCGCCCGTCGTCGCGCGGTTTCTCGCGGCGGTCCGCGATGCGGCCGGCGAACCGGGCTGAACGCGGGCCAGACGCAGCGGCGCAGAATCGGTCGATGCGACTGGCGCCGCCAAACGCGACGTACGGAAAATCCGCTCCGCGATCTCGTCGGTTTCGATGCTTTTGCACACGGAATGACACCGCCGTGTCATCGAAGAATCTTTCAGAACACCGACAGCCGACGCGACGACATCGCAATCTTCAAATTGACACCAAAAACGGCCGTTTAACACCGGTTCGAATCGTCATGGCCCGAAATATACTGCGCGCGCATCCAACCCTCGTGCCAAAGAGAGGATGCGTTTCCGCCCCGGCCATGGTCCCCCTGTGGTCGGGGCTTTTTTGTCGATGCGCGTTGTAGCGAAGCGTTTCCGGCCATTTCGCGACGCGGGCTGCACGCCATCCTCTATCTCGAAGCCATGCGTGCCGACCACGCAGCCGCATGTCGCCGCCCCAGCCGCCGGACGCCTTCCCGAGCGTCGCGCAGGCCAACTCGCCCGGCGACGACGAAGCGCCCGAGCCACCGCTGCCTGTCCGGAAATCGCGGTCTCATGCTTGACGAAGATCTTTCGAAAAATCCCCGCCGTTCGCCTGTCCCGCCGAAGCCCCGCTCACGCGTCACGCCACGCGCATCGCGCCGCCGCTGCATTGTTGACATGAAATCAAGATAATTTCGTCCGGATGCGGCTTTTTCCGCAAAAGTAATGCAGGCACACTTCGCGCTGTCCTCAATGGCTTCGTGCCGTTGTTCCCCGCTTACAAGGAGCCCACTGCGTGAACACCACGACTTCCTCTCCGTCCCGCCCCGGCGGCAGCGCCACGCTGCCGCTGCTGGCGCTCGCCGCCGGCGCGTTCGGCATCGGCACGACCGAGTTCTCGCCGATGGGCCTGCTGCCCGTGATCGCCGACGGCGTGCACGTATCGATTCCGCAAGCCGGCATGCTGATCAGCGCGTATGCGATCGGCGTGATGGTCGGCGCGCCGCTGATGACGCTGCTGCTCGCGCGCTGGTCGCGCCGCTCCGCGCTGATCGCGCTGATGTCGATCTTCACGATCGGCAACCTGCTGTCGGCCGTCGCACCGGACTACACGACGCTGCTGCTCGCCCGCCTCGTGACGAGCCTCAACCACGGCGCGTTCTTCGGGCTCGGCTCGGTGGTCGCGGCAAGCCTCGTGCCGCGCGAAAAGCAGGCCAGCGCGGTCGCGACGATGTTCATGGGCCTGACGATCGCGAACGTCGGCGGCGTGCCGGCCGCGACCTGGCTCGGCCAGATCATCGGCTGGCGCATGTCGTTCGCGGCGACTGCCGGCCTTGGCCTGATCGCGATCGCCGGCCTGTTCGCCGCGCTGCCGAAGGGTGAAGCCGGCAAGATGCCCGACCTGCGTGCCGAGCTGTCCGTGCTGACGCGCCCGGTCGTGCTCGGCGCGCTCGGGACGACGGTGCTCGGCGCCGGCGCGATGTTCACGCTCTATACGTACGTCGCACCGACGCTCGAACACTTGACGGGCGCGACGCCCGGCTTCGTGACCGCGATGCTGGTGCTGATCGGCGTCGGCTTCTCGATCGGCAACATCGCGGGCGGCCGTCTGGCCGACCGCTCGCTCGACGGCACGCTGATCGGCTTCCTGTTGCTGCTGATCGCGACGATGGCCGCGTTCCCGCTGCTCGCCACCACCCATGCGGGCGCCGGCGTCACGCTGCTGGTCTGGGGGATCGCGACGTTCGCGGTCGTGCCGCCGCTGCAGATGCGCGTGATGCGCGCGGCCCACGAAGCGCCGGGCCTCGCGTCGGCCGTCAACATCGGCGCGTTCAACCTCGGCAACGCGGTCGGCGCCGCCGCCGGCGGGGCAGCGATCTCGGCCGGGTTCGGCTACGCGGCGGTGCCGCTCGTCGGCGCGCTGATCGCCGCCGCCGGGCTCGCACTCGTGATGCTGCAGGTCACGCAGCGCCGCCGCTCGCCGGCCGCCGCGAATTCATAAGGGCACGCAACGCCCGGACTGCCCGGGCTCGTTCCGCATGCATTTTTACGGCCGCGCAATGCGGCCGTTGTCATTTTCAGCGTGCAATCCGGTTCCGACGGTTCAGTCAGCGCCCCGCGGCAAACCCGCCGAAAAACGCGCGCGCGTTCGCGTCGAGACTCGCGAGGTGATAACCGCCCTCCTGCACGATCACCGTCGGCAACCCGAGCGCGCCGATCGCACCGCCGAGCCGTCCGAACCCGTCGGTCGTGACCGCTACCTGCGACTGCGGGTCGTCCTTGTAGATGTCGAAGCCGAGCGCGAGCACGAGCGCATCGGGCTGGAACCGGTCGAGCGCGCGCAGCGCGTCGTCGAGCCGCTCGAAGAACGCCGACTCGGGCGCGCCGTGCGGCATCGGCAGGTTGAGGTTGAAGCCGTCGCCGGCGCCCGCCCCCGTCTCTTCCTCGTAACCGGCGACGACCGGGTAGAAGTTGGTCGGGTCGCCGTGGATCGACACGTACAGCACATCGTCGCGGCCGTAGAAAATCTCCTGCACGCCCTGCCCGTGATGCATGTCGGTATCGAGGATCGCGACGCGGCGATGGCGGCCGAGCAGCGCCTGCGCGGCAATCGCCGCGTTGTTCAGGTAGCAGAAGCCGCCCGCCGCGTCGCGGCGCGCATGATGGCCGGGCGGCCGGCACAGCGCATAGGCTTCGCGGGCGCCGTCGTTGACGTCGGCCGCGGCCGCCAGCGCGCCCTGCGCGGACCAGTACGCCGCGCGCCACGTGTTCGCGCCCACCGGGCAACTGCCGTCGGCGAGATAACGCGCGGCTTTCGCGAGCACGCCGCGCAGCGGGTTCGGATCGCGCACGAACACGTTCGACATCACTTCGTCGCCCCAGTCGTCGGGCATCTGCTTCCAGTCGCGGTGCGCGTCCTCGAGAAAGCGCAGGTAGTTCATGTCGTGCACGGCCGCGATCGGCGCGGTGCCGCGGTCGGCCGGCTCGCGCACGTCGAAGTCGAGCGACCGGACGGCCGCGACGAGCCGCGCCGCGCGCTCGGGCACTTCCTGCGGTTCGCGCATCTGGCCGCGCGACAGGTAGCTGCGCGGATGGTGCAGCAGTTGTTCGGGATGGAAATAGGTTTTCATGGGGTCCTCGTCGATTCGCCGGATCAGGCGCCGTGCGCGGCAGCCGCCGCGTCGACGCGCGCCGCGATGCCGGCCCGCGCCAGCACCGCATGGAGCAGCACGTTCGTGCCGCGCGTCACGTCGTCGGGCAACGCATCCTCGGCTTCGTTGTGCGACAGGCCGTCGACGCACGGAATGAACACCATCGCGGTCGGGAAGCGGCGTGCGAGCAGGATCGCGTCGTGGCCGGCGCCGCTCACGATCCGTTCGTGCGTGTAGCCGAATGCGGCCGCCGCCTGCGCGACCAGCCCGACGCAAGCGCGGTCGAACGGCGTCGCCGGGCTGCGCCAGCAGGTTTCGACCGCCACCTGCACGCCGCGCGCGGCGGCGACGCGTGCGCAGGCGTCGCGCAGGTCGCGCTCCATCGCATCGACTTCCGCATCGTCGTGATGACGCAGGTCGACCGTGAACGTCAGGTCGCCGGCAATCGTGTTGCGCGACGCATTGCGGATGCCGACCTGGCCGATCGTCGCGAGCCCGCGCGGCGCATAAGCGGCGACGATCCGTTCGAGTTCGAGCGCGATCTGCGCGCTCGCGAAATACGCGTCCTTGCGATACGGCATCGGCGTCGTGCCCGCGTGCGCGGCCACGCCCGTCACCGTCACGTCGAGCCAGCGGATCGCCTGGCCGCCCGTGACGATGCCGATCGTCGTGCCGTTCGCCTCGAGCACGGGGCCCTGTTCGATATGCGCCTCGAAATACGCGTCGACCGCACCGCCCGTCGCACGCGTGCCGCGATAGCCGCACGCGTCGAGCGCCGCGCCGAGCGTGACGCCGTCGGCGTCCTGCTTCGCGAGCGCGTCGTCGAGCGGCAACGCGCCCGTGAACACCGCCGAACCGAGCATCGCGGGCGCGAAGCGCGCCCCTTCCTCGTTGGTCCACGACACGATCTCGAGCGGCTTGTCGGTCCCGATGCCGGCGTCGTTCAGCGTGCGCACGAGTTCGAGCGCGGCGAGCACGCCATAGACGCCGTCGAAGCGGCCGCCTTCGGGCTGCGTGTCGAGATGGCTGCCGATCAGCACCGGCGCGGCGTGCGCATCGGCGCCGTCACGCCGGGCGAACAGGTTGCCGACCGTGTCGACGCTCACCGTCATCCCCGCGTCGCGGCACCATTGCGCGAACAGGTCGCGCCCGCGCCGGTCGTCATCGGTGAGGGCGAGACGCCGCACGCCGCCGCGCGGCGTCGCGCCGACGCGCGCCATGTCGGCCAGGCTCTGCCACAGGCGGGCGCCGTCGATTTCCAGCAGATCGTTCATATGCATTCCGGATCAATTCGTTCGTTGAGGGTCAATGCGAGCCGAGCGCTTCGGCGGCAGCCGGCTGCGCGGCGCGGCGCGCATCGAGCGCGACGATGCAGAGCAGCGAAATGCCGGCGAGACACGTGTAGAACACCGCGAGCGGCCACCACTGGCCCGCGAAGCGATGCGCGAGCCACGTGCCGACGAGCGGCGTCAGGCCACCCGCGATCGCGCCGCAAATCTGATAGGCGAGCGAGATCGCCGAATAACGCACGTGCGCGGGAAACACGTCGCTGACGAAGCCCGCGATCACCGAATAGAAGCCCGCCATGCACACCACGGCGAGCGCGATGCCGGCGACCAGCGACGCGGACGTGCCGCCCTGCACGAGCATGAACATCGGATACGGCGACAGCATCGCGAGCAGCGCCGCGAGCTTGAGGAAGCGCGCGCCGCCGATACGCTCGGCGATCCAGGCCGCGAGCGGCTGCGCGAAGAACTGGATGATCGCGACCGCGAACAGGCTGTCGAGGATCAGCGAACGCGAGACGCCGACGTACTGCGTCGTGTACGCGATCATGAACGTGTTCGTGAAATAGACGCCCGCGATGCCGATCGTGTTCGCGCCGATGCAGAGCAGCACGAGCCCCGACGCGGAACGGAACACTTCCGCGACCGGCAGCTTCACCGTGCGGTTGGCTTCCTTCACCCGCGCGAATTCCGGCGACTCGTTCACGCCGAGCCGGATCAGGATGCCGACCACGAGCAGCACCGAACTCGCGAGAAACGGCAGGCGCCAGCCCCATGCGAGGAAATCGGCCTTGTCCATCGACGTGACCGCGCGGAACGCGATCAACGACAAGATCAACCCGGCCGGACTGCCGAGCTGCGCGAACGACGCGAAAAACGTGCGGCGCCCCTGCGGCGCATGCTCGCCCGCCATCAGCACCGCGCCGCCCCATTCGCCGCCGACCGCGATCCCCTGCACGACGCGCAGCGCGACGAGCAACACCGGCGCGAGGATGCCGACCTTCGAATAATCGGGCAGCAGCCCGACGCACACGGTCGCGACGCCCATCATCATCAGCGTCGTCATCAGCGCCTTCTTGCGGCCGATGCGGTCGCCGAGATGGCCGAAGATCACGCCGCCGAGCGGACGCGCGAAGAAACCGACCGCGAACGTCGCGAACGACGCCATCGTGCTGACGAAGCGGTCATGCGACGGGAAATACAGTTCGCCGAACACGAGCGCGGCGGCGGTCGCGTAGATGTAGAAGTCGTACCACTCGATCATCGTGCCGATGAACGCGGCCGTCGCGGCGCGTCCCGGCTGGCGGGCGGAAGGAAGGGACTGGGTCATGCGGGCTCCTGACGCGCGCCGCGGCGGGGCGGCGCGCAATATCGTGATGACGGCCGTCTGTCGCGGCCTCGCGCCGCACGCTGCGGCGCCCCTCCTTTATCGGTGACCGCAAATCATTAGTCAAATTTCAAGTTATTATTCACCGTATAAATTCAACTAATGCCCTACCCGCCGCCCGTCCGGAGACCCGATGCGCCCCGACCTCGCCCCGTTCCTGAACGACCGTCTCGACTGGAACCTGCTGCGCACTTACCTGGTGATCATGCAGGAGCGCAGCGTGAGCCGCGCGGCCGCCCGCCTGCACGTCACGCAGCCGGCCGTGAGCCAGGCGTTGCGGCGGCTCGAGGAGACGCTCGAGCGCCGGCTGATCGAGCGGCGCGGCGCGCACTTCGCGCCGACGCCGGCGGGCGAGGCCGTGTACCGGATCGCGAGCGACATCTACGGCGGCATCTCGCGCCTCGAAACCGAAATCGACGACAGCACGGCCGATCTGACCGGTTCGATCCGGCTGCTGACGGTGAGCCGCATCGAATCGCCCGTCTACGACGAGTTCCTCGCGGATTTCCATCGCGCGTATCCGCGTATCGACCTGCAGATCGAGGTGATGCGTTCGTCGGACATCCTGTCGTCGCTGCTGCAGAAGACGGCCACGGCCGGGCTCGGCCTGTGCCGCACGCCGCACGACAAGCTGGAAATGCGCTGCTTCCTGCGCCAGCGCTATGCGATCTACTGCGGCCGCCATCACCGGTTGTTCGGGCAGACGCAGTTACGGATGGACGACCTGCTCGCGGAGAATTTCGTGTCGTTCACGAGCGACCAGATCGGCGACAGCCTGTCGCCACTCACCGTGTTCCGCGACCAGAAGGGTTTCACGGGGCGCATCGTCGCGTCGTCGCCGAGCCTGGAGGAAGTGCGGCGGCTGATCTTCGCGGGCTACGGGATCGGCTGCCTGCCCGAGCACATCGTGCGCGACGACATCGCGCAGCAACGGCTGTGGCGGCTGCCGCCCGACGACGGGCTCGTCGACGTCGACGTGTTCCTGCTGTGGCATCGCGACCGCAAGATGAATGCGGCCGAGCACGCGTTTCTCGACGCGATGGAGCGCTGCATGCAGCGCTACTCGCTCGCGGAGCGGCTCGGCAAATGACGGCGCGGGCGCGCCCGGTGCACGCGCCGGGCACACGCGGCCCGGCGCGTTGCGTGCGTCAGAAGCGATGCACGATGCCGAGTTGCACGCCGCGCGCATTCGCGCCCGGGTACGCGAGCGGCAGGCCGGGATTCGCCGCACCGGCGAGCGTGTAGCCGGCCTGGTTGCGGTTGCGCAGGTACGACAGCGCGCCGTAGAAGCTCGTGCGCTTCGACAGGTCGTATTCGTACATCAGCCCGAGCTGGTCCGCATGATTGCCTTGCGACGACTGGTCGTGCAGGTATGCATAACCGAGCGCGATGATGTTGGCAGGATTGAACTGGTATTTGACCGACACTCCGTATACGCGCGAATCGATCCCGAGGTCGGCCCGCTTCACCGCGGAAAAACCGCCATACACGGTGGCCTTGCCGATCGCGTACGACGCGCCGGCCATGATCGTGCGATCGGTCGTGGTGGCCGCGGCGTTCTTCAACCACTGCCCCGCGACGAATGCGCCGAACGGGCCGTGTTCGTAGGTCAGGTCGAACTGCCGGCTGGAGCCGGCCGAGCGCACGCCGCCCGCGTCGCCGAACCCGACGTACAGCCCGCCCTGGAAACCGGCGATCTCCGGGCTCTGGTACGACAGCGTATTGCTCGTGCGGAAGGCGAACACGGTCAGGTTGTCCATGCCGGACGCCTGCGTGACGCCGCCGAACGCATCCTGCCCGCCTTGGTCGTTGAACAGCGGCGAGTTCTGCCGGCCCGCGCGCACCTTGCCCCACTGCCCCGCGATGCCGACCCACGCCTGCCGGTTGAACATCGTGCCGGCACTCGCGAGCGAGCCGTCGTTCGGGTTGAAGCCGTTTTCCAGCGCGAACTCGATCTTCTGCCCGCCGCCGATATCCTCGCCGCCCTTCAAGCCAAACCGGCTGCCCCACTGCCCGCCCGAGTCGATCGCCGCCGTATAGCCGTTGCCCGTATTCACGACCTGCGCGAACTCGTCGATCACGCCATACAGCGTGACGCCATCCTGCGCGAGCGAAGCACCCGAAGCCGCGAGGCAGGCGACCGCCACCGTGAAACGAAGACCGGCGTGCGCCGGCCGCGCACGGCAACCGCTGCCGTGCGCTTCATTTTTCTTAGTCATACTATTCAATAGGTCGAGATTGAAGCGATGCCGGACGCGGCGTGATGCCGCTCCGGTATCGCGGGATACGGAATCGTGTTGACGGAGCCGGCGCAGGCCGCGCCCGGCTCGGCGCTCACGCCGGCGGCTTGCCGGCCCGATGCGCGAGACGTGTGGTCAGTGGTGAACTTCGCCGCGTTCGAGCGGCAGGATCAGGCGTTCCGGAATGCTGCGTCGCGACGCGCGGGCACCGACGTAATACAGCACGGCCGGCACGACGAGGCCGAGAATCCACGAGATGTCGGTGCCGCCGAGCGCATCGACGAGCGGCCCGGTGTAGATGTGCGTCGACATGAACGGCAGTTGCACCAGGATGCCGACCACGTAGATCGTGATGGCCATCACGTTCCAGCGGCCATAGCGGCCGTCCGGATCGGACAGCGCCGGCACGTCGTAGCGCGAACGCGTGAAGCAGTAGTAATCGACCAGGTTGATCGCGCTCCACGGCGTGAAGAACGCGAGCAGGAACAGGATGAACGCGGTGAATTCCTTCAGGAACGAATGACGGCCCGCGAGCGCGATCAGCGTCGACACGCAGATCATCCCGAAAATGTACACGAGGCGGCTCTTCGACGATACCGCGCCCTTGCCGCGAAAGCCGCTGACGATCGTCGCCATCGACATGAAGCTGCCGTACGCGTTGAGCGCCGTCACCGTCACCTTGCCGAACGCGATGCTGAAATACAGGAGCGCGGCCACGGCGCCCGTCGAACCCAGGCCGACGATGTACGACACCTCATGGTGCGCGAACTGGCTGCCGGCCAACGCGGCCGCGAACACGCCGAACACCATCGCCGCCTGTGCGCCGATCACCGAGCCGAGGCCGACCGCGACAAACGTCGCGACCGACGACGTCGAGCGCGGCAGGTAGCGCGAATAGTCGGCCACGTACGGGCCGAACGCGATCTGCCACGACGCGGACAGCGACATCGCGAGCAGGAAGCTCGCCAGCGAGAAATGCCGGTTCGCGAGCAGCGCGCCGATGTCGTGGTTCGCGAACAACTGCGCGAACATGTAGACGAACGCGACGATGCCGATCACGCTCGCGATCCGGCCGACGAAATGGATCGCGCGATAGCCGAACACGGTCAGCACGACGATCACGGCAGCGAACAGCAGGATGCCGGCCGCGTCGTCGACGTGCAGCAGTTGCGCGACGGCCTGCCCGGCCAGCACCGAGCCGCTGGCGGAAAAGCCGATGTACATCAGGCACACCAGCACGATCGGGATCATCGCGCCGTACACGCCGAACTGCACGCGGCTCGAGATCATCTGCGGCAACCCGAGCTGCGGCCCCTGCGCGCCGTGCAGCGCCATCACCGCGCCGCCGACGAACTGGCCGAGCAGCAGCGCGACCAGCGACCAGAACACGTCGCCGCCGAGCACGACCGCGAGCGCGCCCGTGACGATGGCGGTGATCTGCATGTTGGCCGACAGCCACAGCGTGAATTGGCTCAGCAGGCCGCCGTGGCGCTCGGCGTCGGGAATGAAGTCGATCGAGCGTACCTCGATCAGTCCGCCGGCTTTTCCACTGGAATTCGTTGACACGGGTCAATCTCCAAAATACTCAGGACCACACATGGTTTGAACGGGACAGGAAGCTGCGAGCCGCCCTTTCGGCTCTGCGGGTGCGGGGCGCCGTGGATCGCCGGCATGCGCCACGCACGCACGGTCTGCACGCTGGCGCGCAACCGGCACGACGCGTGCCGACATTGCCAGCGGATGATCTTGTATATACAACTTGCGAGATATCGGTGATTACCCGGTATCGATCGACTTTCGAAATTGTCCGAGCAATCGCGGTACACCCGCGCAGTATTGCCGCAAGCCGGATGTCGGAAAAATGAAAGCCCGATCGGCGAAAGTCGCCGATCGGGCGTAGACGTCATGGCGTCGGCGGAGGGAGCCCGGCCGGTATGCGCGGCCTCGATGTCGACACGCAGCGTCACGACGTCGCGTCGTCGGCGCGTATGCTGCAATGCCGCGCGTGCGTGGTCTGGCCAGGCAGTCGTCCGGACCGGGCAGACGCCGAGATCCGAACCACACATGCGATCAACCGCGCTGCCCGACCTGAAACGTGAGAATCTCGTCCCCCGCGTCGTCCAGTTCCCCGGTCGGTATCCAGCCGAGATGGCGATAAAACCCGTACGAACGCGATGCGGGATCGGTCGAGCAGCCGAGAAACAGCGACGTGAAGCCGTTCGCCGCGAAATCGTCGATCACGCGCCGCAGCAGCCGCTTGCCGATCCCCGCTCCTTCATACTCGGGCAGCATCGCGAGCACGACGATCTCGCCGGAACCGGTGTCGCCGAAGCAGTAGCCGACCATGCGTCCACGCACCCGGCAGACATGGCCCGAGAACAGGCCGTCGCGGATACCGTCGTCCCAGCTTTCGACGGTGATGCCGAGCGCGCGCAACTGCGCTTCGGTGAACGCGTTCTCGCGCGTGCGCGCCCGCAGCGCGATGCATTCGGCCGCGTCGCCGGGAACGGCCTTGCGCCAGGTGAGGTCATCCATCGATCGACGCTTCCTTTTTCTGCCGCCGGCGCGACGCATACAGGCAGATCAGTTCCAGCGCGATCGTCGCACCGGCCAGCGACGTGATTTCCGCATGATCGTACGGCGGCGACACTTCGACCACGTCCATGCCGACCAGGTTGATGCCGTCGAGGTGGCGCAGGATCTCGAACGCCTGATGGCTCGACAGGCCGCCCGAGACCGGCGTCCCGGTGCCCGGCGCGAACGCCGGATCGAGACAGTCGATATCGAACGTCAGGTACACCGGGTGATCGCCGACGCGCTCGCGAATGCGCGCGGCGACCGCGGCGGGCGTCGACCCATGCACGTGGCGCGCATCCTGGATGTCGAAGCCCATCGGATCGTCGTTGGTCGTGCGAATGCCGATCTGGGCGGATCGTTCGGGCACGACCCACCCTTCCCGCGCCGCGTGATAGAACATCGTCCCGTGATCGATGCGCTTCACGTCGCGGTCGGGCCACGTATCGGTGTGCGCGTCGAAATGCACGAGCGACAGCGGCCCGTGCACCTTCGCATGCGCCTTGAGCAGCGGATACGTGATGAAGTGATCGCCGCCGAGCGTCAGCATCGCGCAGCCGCGCGCGAGGATCGCATCGGCATGCCGCTCGATCGCGCCCGGCACCGCTTCGGGCTGCCCGAGATCGAACGCGCAATCGCCGTAGTCGACCGCGGCCAGCACGTCGAACGGATCGAACGACCACGGCCACGGGCGCTCCCACGCGATGCCCGTCGACGCGATCCGCAACCCGCGCGGGCCGAACCGCGTGCCGGGCCGGTGCGAGGCGGCGGAATCGAACGGCACGCCGGTGATCGCGAGATCGACGCCGTCGAGATCACGGCTGAAACGCCGGCGCATGAAGCTCGTCGCGCCCGCGAAACTGGGTTCGGCCTGGGTGCCGTAGAGGCTGTCGCGCGTGAACGCGAAATCGTTCTGGCTCATCGTCGGATTCCTGTCTGAAGGGGACACGGTCGCACGGCCGGCGACCTCGTGCCCGATTCTGCCGTCGCCGCACGCAACGAAAAATATGAACTAACATAAGCCAACTTCACAAACTGCGATATATCGCCATGCTGACCCGACTCAGAGACATGGATGTGCAGTTGCTGCGGCTCTTTCTGACGATCGTCGAAAGCGGCGGCTTCAGCGCCGCGCAGGGCACGCTCGGCATGGCGCCGTCGACGATCAGCACGCACATGGCCAAGCTCGAGACGCGGCTCGGATTCCGGCTGTGCGATCGCGGCAAAAGCGGCTTCCGGTTGACGCCGAAGGGGGAACGCGTGCTGCAGTCGACGCGCCGCCTCCTGCACGCGATGGACGTGTTCACGCGCGACACGCAGCACGTATCGGGCACGTTGCTTGGCGAATTGCGCATCGGCCTGTCCGAGCGGCTCTCGCCGGACGTCGTCGAGTCGATCGCGGTGGCCGTCGGCCGCTTTCGCGAGCGCGCGCCGGACGTGCTGATCGAAATGATCGCGGTGCCGCCCGACGAGCTGGAGCGCCGGCTGCTGAAAGGCGAACTGCAACTCGCGATCGGCTATTTCTCCGGCCATCAGGCCGGCCTGCACTACGCGCCGCTGTTCGTCGAGCACCAGTCGCTGCATTGCGGCGCCCGCCATCCGTTGTTCGCGAAGAAAACCGTGTCGGTCAACGACATCGCACGCGCGAGCAACGTCGCGCGGCTCTACAAGACGAATACGTCGGGGGCGGCGCTGCGCAATGCGCAGCCGACCGCGTTTTCGGAAAACGTCGATGCCGACGTGATCTTCATCCTGTCGGGCGCGCACGTCGGCTTCCTGCCCGACCACGTCGCGGCGCCGTGGGTCGCTGCCGGGAAGATGCGCCGGCTGCTGGCGAGCAAGCTGAGCCACACGGTCGAGTTCCAGCTCGCGACGCCGCGGAATTCCGACGGCAGCGAAGCGCTGGAGGCGTTCACGGCAGCGCTCGCCGAGCAGTTCGGCACGCTCGACGCGAACGCGGACGAATAGCCTGGCGGGCGCGCCGCCCGCGCGGCGTCAGACGAGCTGATCGGACGCGACGACCTGCACACCCGGCCGTGCGTCGATCGCCGCGTCGAGCATCGCACGCGCAATCCGCGACGCGGGATTCACGCGCCATTTCGCCGGCAGCACCGGCCCGACGGCGCTCAGCGCGAACACGAACAGCCGCTCGCCGAACCGGAACTCGTCGCGGCTGCCGCCGATCAGGCCCGGTCGCACGTACGTGAGCGAATCGAAGCCGACACCGGCGAGCGCCTGTTCGACCTCGCCCTTCACACGGTTGTAGAAGATGCGCGACGCAGCGTCCGCGCCGAGGGCGGAATTCAGCACGTAGGTCGGCGTGCCGTGCCGGTGCGCGCGCCGCGCGACCGCGAGCGGATAGTCGTGATCGACGCGCCGAAAGGCCGCCTGCGAGCCGGCCGCCCGCATCGTGGTGCCGAGCGTGCAGATCACGGCGTCCGCGCGCCACCAGTCGGCCGCATCGGGCAACTGGTCGAAATCGACTTCCAGCGCACGCATCTTCGGATGCGGCGACAACGGCCGGCGCGCGAGGACGATCACCTGATCGACCCGCGCATCGGCCAGCGCGACGTCGAGGACGTGGCGCCCGACGAGCCCGGTCGCGCCGACGAGCAGCAGTTTCATGTCCGGTTCTTCCGTATGGAGCCTGCGTTGGCGGGCCCGAGGCGGCCCGGTTTCCGGCTATCGACATGATCGCCGGCCAACGCGGCGCCGACAACCCTCCGCTCGTCTCGAAAAATTACGGCCTTGTCAGGTGGGGTTCCGGGCGATTCGATGCACGGCCCGGCCGCGCCATGCCATCGCGCCCGTTCCGCACGAGCATGCGGAACGTCGGCATTGCATCATTCCGGATCGAATGAAACGACATGACGTACCTCCGCCGCCGCAAGCGCCGCCGATGCGCGCATCCCGCACCGGCGGCGCCCTGCCGGGCTCGCGCGTCAGACATGCAGCGCGTGTCCGAGCGCGCGCAACGCCGCTTCCTGAAGCGCTTCGCCGAGCGTCGGATGCGCGTGGATCGTGCCGCCGATGTCTTCCAGCCGCGCGCCCATCTCCAGCGACTGCGAGAACGCCGCGGCCAGCTCCGACACGCCGCGCCCGACCGCCTGCCAGCCGACGATCAGGTGATTGTCGCGCCGCGCGACGACGCGCACGAATCCGTCGGTCGCCTGCAACGTCATCGCGCGACCGTTCGCCGCGAACGGGAACGATGCGCTCAGACAATCGACGCCGGCCGCATGTGCATCGTCCGGCGACCAGCCGGCCGTCACGATCTCGGGATCGGTGAAGCACACGGCCGGAATCGCCGCGGGCATGAACTGGCGGCGCCGGCCGGCGATCAGCTCGGCCACCATCTCGCCCTGCGCCATCGCGCGATGCGCGAGCATCGGCTCGCCCGCGACGTCGCCGATCGCCCAGACGTTGCGCATCGAGGTCCGGCATGTGTCGTCGATCCGCAGCGCGCGGCCGTTGCGATCGAGCATCAGCGTCTCGAGCCCGAAGCCGTCGACGCGCGGCCGGCGGCCGACGGCAACCAGCACGCGATCGGCCGGCAGCGTCTGCTCGGCGCCGTCGGCCGCCTGCACGCGCACCGCGCCATGCTTGTCGAGCCCGAGCACCTTGTGGCCGAGCCACAGCCGCACGCCGAGCCGCGCCAGCGAATCGGCAACCGGCCGCACGAGTTCGGCATCGTACGCAGGCAATACGCGCTCGGCCGCTTCGACGACGCTGACGTCGACGCCGAGCTTGCGATAGACGATCCCGAGTTCGAGCCCGATATAGCCGGCCCCGACGACGACCAGCCGCTTCGGCAGCGTCGCGGGCGACAGCGCGTCGGTGGACGACACGACGTGCCCGCCGAACGGCATCGACGGCAATTCGACCGGTTCGGAACCGGTCGCGAGCAACAGGTGTTCGCAACCGATCCGCACCGCATGGCCGGCGCTGACGACTTCGACGGTCTTGCCGTCGATCACGCGCGCTTCGCCGTGCAGCACGCGCACGCCGCTCTTCTTGAGCAGTGCGCCGACGCCGCGCGTCAGCCGGTCGACGATGCCGTCCTTCCACGCGACGCTTTTCGCGATGTCGATCTCGGGCGCGCGCACGCGGATCCCGAGCGCGCCTTCGCCGGCATGGCCGCACGCCTGTTCGAATGCATCGGCCACATGGATCAACGCCTTCGAAGGAATGCAGCCGATGTTCAGGCAGGTGCCGCCGAGCCGGTCGCGTTCGACGAGCACGGTCGGAATGCCGAGCTGGCCGGCGCGGATCGCGGCGACGTAGCCGCCCGGGCCGCCGCCGATGACGAGCAGTGTGGTGTGTTCGTTCTTCATCGGCTCACTCCACGAACAGCAGTGCCGGGCGTTCGAGCACCGCGCGCACGGCCTGGATGAATTCGGCCGCATCCGCGCCGTCGACGACGCGATGATCGAACGACGACGACAGGTTCATCATCTTGCGCGCGACGATCGCGCCGTCGCGAATCATCGGCCGCTCGACGATCCGGTTGACGCCGACGATGCCCACCTCCGGATGATTGATCACCGGCGTCGACACGATGCCGCCGAGCGCGCCGAGGCTCGAGATCGTGATCGTCGACCCGCTCAGCTCGTCGCGCTGCGCCCGGTTCGCGCGCACCGCGTCGGCAAGCCGCGCGATTTCCGCCGAGATCGACCACACGTCACGCGCTTCCGCATGACGCAGCACGGGCACCGTGAGGCCGCCGTCCGTCTGCGTCGCGACGCCCATGTGCACCGCGCCGTAGCGCGTGACGACGCCCGCTTCGTCGTCGAACCGCGCGTTGATCTGCGGGAAGTCGCGCAGCGCGATCACCATCGCGCGGATCAGCAGCGGCAGCGGCGTGAGCTTGCCGCGCGTGTCGCCGTGGCGGCGGTTCAGCTCCGTGCGCAACGATTCGAGCTCGGTGACGTCGATTTCCTCGACGTAGCTGAAGTGCGGGATGCGGCGCTTCGCTTCCTGCATCTTGCGCGCGATCGCGCGCCGCAAGCCGATCACCGGCACTTCGGTTTCGTCGTGGCGTTCGTCGTAGCCGCGCGGTTGTGCCCCGTGCGCCGAGCCGCCGCCGGTGCGCGCATATGCATCGAGATCCGCATGCAGGATCCGCCCGGCTTCACCGGTGCCGCGCACGTAGCGCAGCTCGATACCCATGTCCCACGCACGCTGACGCACGGCCGGCGACGCGAGCGGCCGTTCGCCCGGTGCCAGCGCCACGCGCGGCTGCGCGACCGGTTCCTCGCGGCGCGGTTTCGCCGGTGCACGAGGCGCCGCCGGCTGCGCAGACGACTCGGCCGATGCGTCGGCTACCGGTTTCGACGGTGCCGCCACCGCGACCGGTGCGGTTTCTACCTTTGTTTCCCGCACCGGTGCCCCGGCCTTCAGGTTGCCGTCGCCTTCGACTTCCAGCCGAATCAGCTCGCTGCCGACCGCCATCATCTCGCCGATCCGGCCGCCCAGCTCGATCACCTTGCCCGTCACCGGCGACGGAATCTCGACCGCCGCCTTGTCGGTCATCACGTCGGCGAGCGGCTGGTCTTCCTTGATCGTCTGCCCGACTTCCACATGCCAGGCCACCAGCTCGACCTCGGCGATCCCTTCGCCGATATCCGGCATCTTGATGACATGAATCCCCATCTCACGCCTCCATCACGCGTCGCAACGCTTCACCGACCCGGGTCGGCCCCGGAAAATACGCCCATTCCTGCGCATGCGGATACGGCGTGTCCCAGCCCGTCGTGCGCTCGACCGGCGCCTCGAGGTGGTAGAAGCAGTGTTCCTGGACCAGCGACACGAGCTCCGCGCCATAGCCGCAGGTGCGCGTCGCCTCGTGCACCACGACGCAGCGCCCGGTCTTGCGCACCGACGCGACAATCGTGTCGAGGTCGAGCGGCCACAGCGTGCGCAGGTCGATCACTTCCGCGTCGATGCCGGTCTCCTCGGCGGCGGCGAGCGATACGTGCACCGTCGTGCCGTACGTGAGCACCGTCACGTCGTTGCCGGGCCGCACGACGGCGGCCGTATCGAGCGGCACCGTGTAGTAGCCTTCGGGCACCGCGCTCGCCGGATGCTTGAGCCACGACGTGACGGGCCGTTCGTGATGGCCGTCGAACGGGCCGTTGTACAGCCGTTTCGGTTCGAGGAAGATCACCGGATCGTCGTTCTCGATCGACGCGATCAGCAGCCCTTTCGCGTCGTACGGATTCGACGGCATCACGGTGCGCAGCCCGCACACCTGCGTGAACATCGCCTCCGGGCTCTGGCTGTGCGTCTGCCCGCCGTAGATCCCGCCGCCGCACGGCATCCGGATCGTCATCGGCGCGGTGAACTGGCCGGCCGAGCGGTAGCGCAGCCGCGCGCCTTCCGACACGATCTGGTCGGATGCCGGATAGAAATAGTCGGCGAACTGGATTTCGCAGACGGGGCGCAAGCCGTACGCGCCCATCCCGACCGCCGCGCCGACGATCCCGCCTTCCGAGATCGGCGCATCGAACACGCGCGACTTGCCGTACTTGTTCTGCAGTCCTTCGGTACAGCGGAACACGCCGCCGAAATAGCCGACGTCCTGCCCGAACACGACCACGTCGCTGTCGCGCCCGAGCATCACGTCCATCGCGGAGCGCAACGCCTGGATCATCGTCATCGGCTGCGTCGCCGTCCCTGTCTCGTGTTGCGCCATGATCACGCTCCCAGTTCCTGGCGCTGACGGCGCAGGTGCGCGGGCAGCTCCTTGTACACGTCGTCGAACATCGAGGCCGGCGACGGAATCCGGTCGTCGGCGAGCGTCCCATACTTCTCCGCTTCCTTCTGCGCGGCGATCACCTCGGCCTCGAGCTCGGCCGTCAACGCGTCGTGCGCGCTGTCCGACCAGATGCCCTTCACGATCAGGTGGCGCTTGAAGCGCTCGATCGGATCGCCGAGCGGGAAATGCGACCAGTCGTCGCTCGGCCGGTACTTGGTCGGATCGTCCGACGTCGAATGCGCGCCCGCGCGGTAGGTCACCCACTCGATCAGCGTCGGGCCGAGATTGCGGCGTGCGCGTTCGGCCGCCCAGCTCGACGCCGCGTAGATCGCGAGGAAGTCGTTGCCGTCGACGCGCAGCGATGCGATCCCGCAGCCGACGCCGCGCCCGGCGAAGGTCGTGCCCTCGCCGCCCGCGATCGCCTGGAACGTCGAGATCGCCCACTGGTTGTTGACGACGTTCAGCACGACCGGCGCGCGGTACACGTGCGCGAACGTGAGCGCGGTGTGGAAATCGGCTTCGGCCGTCGCGCCGTCGCCGATCCACGCGGACGCGATCTTCGTGTCGCCCTTGATCGCCGACGCCATCGCCCAGCCGACCGCCTGGATGAACTGCGTCGCGAGGTTGCCGGAAATCGAGAAGAAGCCGGCTTCGCGGTCCGAGTACATCACCGGGAGCTGGCGGCCCTTCAGCGGATCGCCTTCGTTCGACATCAACTGGCAGATCATCCGCTCGAGCGGCACGTCGCGCGCGATCAGGATGCTCTGCTGTCGGTAGGTCGGAAAGCACATGTCGCCGTCGCGCAGCGCCATCGCGTGCGCGGTGCCGATCGCCTCTTCGCCGAGGCTCAACATGTAGAAGGAGATTTTCTTCTGGCGCTGCGCGATCATCATGCGCGCGTCGAAAATGCGGGTCTTGAGCATCGCGCGCAGCCCGGCGATGAGTCGCGCATCGTCGAGATCGGGCGCCCACGGGCCAACGGCCTTGCCGTTGTCGTCGAGCACGCGCACGAGGCTGCGGGCGAGATCGGCGGTGTCCGCCGCGGCAACGTCGATCGGCGGGCGGCGAACAGCGCCGGCCGGCGATAGATGCAGATAGGAAAAGTCCGTCTTGCAGCCCGGGCGCCCGGTGGGCTCCGGCACATGCAGACGCAATGGCTCTGACAGGCTCATCGTGTCGTCTCCACGCTCGATTGTGTCTCACGCTGTTTGGGAACGCGCGGGCCGGTTGCCGGCCTGCGCGCGAGCTGACGCGCGGATAAGCACGTCAACCGTGGAAATTTATGCCTGGCAGCGACGGGCGTCGATGCCCAAGCCGCTCGTTCGTGGTGAGCAGATTTGCCATGGCGGAGGGAGGCGGCGTGTGAGTGCGGCGCACGGTGGCGGCGCGGGAGAGGTCTGCTGCGGTGCGGGGTCGCCGAGCCAGCGGCGATCGGGCATCGGGGGACGGACGAACGGCGCGCCCGCTTCCTCTGAGGGTACGAAGCAAAAGACCCCGCGAAATCCTCGATCTCCGCGGGGTCTTTTCGGATTCGGGCGCTTCCGCGCCGATTGCCGGCCTACTGCGGCGCGCGATCGATCATGCGTCGGGCCGGAAGATGTCGAAGCGGCTGTCGGGCGTCACGTGCGCATAGGCCGACGGGCCACCCGCACGAAGAATGATGCCCGCGCCGAACGTGTCGAACACGCCGTCCTTCAGCAGGTCATGGCGGATATGGACCGCGACGACCTCGCCCAGCACCAGCGTGGCCGGCGTCTCGACGCCGCGATGATCGCGCAGCCGGATCACGTCGGTCACCTTGCATTCGAAGTTGACGCCGCTTTCCGCGACGCGCGGCACGTCGACGAGGCGCGACGGCACGGCGGTCAGGCCGCCGAGTTCGAATTCGTTCACGTCGTACGGCACGGCGGCGCAGGTCTGGTTCATCCGCTCGGCGAGATCGCGCGTCGCGAGGTTCCACACGAACTCGCCGGTTTCCTGCACGTTGCGCAGGCTGTCCTTCGCGGCGGTGCTCGAAAAGCCGATGATCGGCGGGCGATAGTTGAACGCGTTGAAGAAGCTGTACGGCGCGAGGTTCAGCGTGCCGTCGCTGCCGCGGGATGAAATCCAGCCGATCGGGCGCGGGCCGATGATCGCGTTCAACGGATCGTGCGGCAGGCCGTGGCCTTGCGACGGTTCGTAATAGTGGTGGGTCGAGTCGGTCATGACGGATGGTCTTGCGAGAGGCGAACGATGACGGAAGCGGTCGGCGGCACGCGTTTGCCGGGGGCGACGAAGGTGTCCGCTGCGACGTGCGTGCCAGTATCACATGGCGCCGTTTTCGGCGCAGTGAAGCACAGAGACGGTGCAGCGCTTCAGGCCTCCAGTTCGCCCGGACGCGTCAGATGGTCGATCAGCCACTGCGTCGCGGGCCCGCTCGCGCGATCGGCCCGCCGGATCAACGACATGCCGTATCGAAACACATCGCGATCCGACAAGCGGACGACGGCCAGTCGGCCTTGCCGCAGATCGTCCTCGATCAAATGCATCGGCATCGAACCCCAGCCGAGCCCTTCGAGCAACAGTCGATGCTTCGCGCCGAGGTCCGCGGTCCTCCATGTGCGCGTCGCATACACGCCGAACGACTGCCCTTCGGTCAGTTTGCTTCGGTCGGTCAGCACGAGCTGCGTATATTCGCGCGCGTCGGACAGCGGCACACGCCCGCGGCGCTGCGCGAGCGGATGTGTGGGCGCGGCGACGGTGACCAGTTCGATCGCGCCCATGGACGTCGCATCGATCACGTCCGGCCAGTTTTGCACGGGCCCGCTGATGCCGAGCGCGCAGCCGCCATCGACCACCAGCTTCATCACCCCGCCGAGCGCTTCGATGGTCAGGTTGAGCGCGACCGTGGGAAATTCGTCGGCGAACGCACGCAGCCCCTCGACGAGTCTGGCCAGCGGAAACATCACGTCCACCGCCAGCGACAGCTCGGCTTCCACCCCGCCGCGCAGCCCGGCGGTTTTCGCCAGCAACTGGCCCGTCAGCATGTCGAGCCGCCGTGCGTCGGCCAGGACGATTTCGCCGGCCGCCGTCAGCGTCGGCCGCCGTTTGCCCCGTTCGAAAAGCGGCACGCCCAGCAACGACTCCAGATTGGCGATCGCGTAGCTGACGACGGATTGCGCGCGCTCGAGCCGCCGTGCCGCGCCGGAAAAGCTGCCGGCTTCGACCACCGCGATGAACGCGCGCAGTTGCTCCAGATTGGGGCTTCGCTCCATGATCCATCAAGAAAATCGATTTTAACGATCCATTTTAGACGATTGTTTCGATCACGGCATTCTCCTAAATTCGTGCTCAGCAGCGTTCGACGCGTGCACGCCGGGCATCCCGGCTCGCGCGTCGACGACCCATGAACACGACAGGAAAATGGAATCATGACGATCGACCACGCTTCACCCGACCGGGCGGCATCGACCCGCGCCACGTTGTTCGACCCGCTCGAATTCGGCGGGATCACACTCGGCAACCGCATCGTGATGGCGCCGATGACGCGCAGCCGGGCCGGCGCCGGCGATGCACCGGGCGCGATCAACGCCACCTACTACGCCCAACGCGCGTCGGCTGGCCTGATCGTCACGGAGGGCACGCAGATCTCGCCGCTCGGCAAGGGCTATCCGTTCACGCCGGGGATCTACAGCGATGCGCAAATCGACGGCTGGAAACGCGTGACCGATGCCGTGCATCGCGCAGGCGGCCGGATTTTCGTCCAACTCGCGCACGTCGGCCGCATCGGCCATCCCGATCTGCAGCCCGACGGCGCGCTGCCCGTCGCGCCGTCGGCCATTCAGCCTGACGGGCAGGCATTCACGCCGGACGGGCCGAAGCCGCACCCCGTGCCGCGCGCACTCGACACCGATGAAATCCCCGGCATCGTCGAGCAATACGCACATGCGGCGCAGGCCGCGTTGCAGGCCGGTTTCGACGGTGTCGAGATTCACGCGGGGAACGGCTATCTGCTCGATCAGTTCCTGCGCGACGGTACCAACCGGCGCACCGACCCGTACGGCGGGGAGATCGACAACCGGATCCGGCTGCCGCTCGACGTCGTGCGGGCGGTCGGACGCGTCGTGAGTCCCGCGCGCGTGGGCGTCCGCATTTCGCCGGTCACGCCGCATTTCGGCGGCATCGCGGACAGCCAGCCGCAGGCGCTGTTCGAGCGGTTCGCCGACCGGCTGACCGGGCTCGCCACCTATCTTCACGTCGTCGAAGGCATTCCGCAGGTCGCGGCCGATCAGGCGCCGCCGTTCGACTACCGCGCATTGCGCCGTGCCTTCGGCGGGTTCTACATCGCGAACGGCGGCTACACGAAAGCACGCGCGCAACAGGCACTCGCCGACGGCCATGCCGACCTCGTGTCGTTTGGCTACCCGTTCATCGCGAACCCCGATTTCGTCACGCGCATTCGACACGATCGCCCGCTCGCGCACGCGGACATGTCCACCGCTTACGGCGGCGGTGAAGCCGGCTACACCGACTACCCGACGCTCGACGCGTAAGCAGACCGTCACCCGGCCGGCTCGACCGCCCGCCCACTCATTCATTATGGATTCCCAATGATCAATTCGATCAACCGCGCACTTTACAAAACGACCGTGCAGACGCCCGTCGTCAACCTCGTGCTGTCCGTCCTCGTGCGCCTCCTCATCGCCGGCGTGTATCTCGGCGCCGGGATCAGCAAGATCTTCAACTATGCGGGTACCCAGCAGTACATGGAACACATGGGCGTATCGGGCGCGCTGCTTCCGCTCGTGATCGTCGTCGAGATCGCCGGCGGCCTGGCGTTGATCACCGGTTTCATGACGCGGCTCGCGGCGCTCGGGCTCGCGATCTTCTCGATCATCGCCGCGGTGATCTTCCACGGCGGCGGCGACCAGACGCAGCAGACGTTCTTCATGATGAACCTGTCGATGGCAGGCGGCCTGCTCGCGCTGTTCCTGCATGGCGCCGGCCGTCTCGCGCTCGACCGCGCGCAACCGGACTGATCCGTCACGTCTGCGGCAACACCCCCACTTGCGCGGCCGCATCGCGTCCGCGCTTCATTCATCCCCCCGGGGCGAACGCCCCCTTTTCAAGCGAGATGTTTCCATGAGCAGCATGCATGCCATCCAGATCGAGCGGGTCGGCGATCCTTCCGTCCTGCGTCCCGTCGTGATCGAGCGTCCGACGCCTGCCGCGGACGAGGTCCTCGTCCGCGTCACGCGCGTCGGGCTGAATTTCGCGGAAACGCTGCAACGCGCCGGCACCTATCCGGGCCCGGCGCTGACGCTGCCCGCGGTGCCCGGCTCGGAAGTCGTCGGCACCGTCGCCGCGGTGGGCGCGAACGTCCGCGACATCCGGATCGGCGCACGCGTCGCGGCGCCGCTGTTCGGCGCGATGCGCGCGACCGGCGGCTACGCCGAATACGTGACGCTCGGCGCCGCGCTGATTACCGCGATTCCCGACGAAGTCTCCGACGACGATGCGGTCGCCGTGATGCTGCAGGGGCTGGTGGCCCGCGTGCTGCTGCGCGAGACGCCGGTGGCCGCACGCACGGTCGCGATCACCGCCGCGGCCGGCGGTGTCGGGTCGATGCTGATCCAGCTGGCGAGACTCGACGGAGCACGCTCGATCACGGGCCTCGCCGGCGCGCCGGCCAAACTGCATGCGGTGCGAACGCTGGGCGCCGATCGGGCCATCAGCTATCGCGACGCGCACTGGGCCGATCAATTGAGCGATGCCACCGGCCGGGAGGGCCCGGACGTCGTGTTCGATTCGATCGGCGGGACGGTCGCGCGCACATTGGTATCGGGCCTTGCGATATACGGCCGGTTCGTCAGCTACGGTGCCGCGAGCGGTCAACTCCTGACGGTCGACGACGCGCTGATGAATGCGTTGATCTTCGGCTGCCGATCGGTGTCCGGCTTCGCGCTGCACGCGTTCCTCAACGACGACGTCGTGCGCCGGACACTCGGCGAACTGTTCGGACTGCTCGCGACCGGCAAGCTGAAGCCGCTGATCGGCGGCAGCTACGGATTCGACGCGATTGCCGACGCGCATCACGCGCTCGAAACCGGCCAGACGACCGGCAAGCTGATCCTGCGCGTCGAATGAGCGCGATGTACCGGCGCGTGACGGCACCGTCGTCGCGCGCCGACGATTTCGCCGGCCGTACGGCGATCATCCACTTTCGCGCGGACGGCACGGAACGCGACGCGCGATTTCGCTCACGGAGCATCTGTTGAAAGACGACGATAACGAAGCAGGCATGCGCGTGTCGCGCCGACATGTCATCGGCAATCTTGGCGCACTGGCCGCGATGTCCGCACTCGGCCCGTCCACCGCGCATGCCGTCGACGCGCCGCCCGCCGCGCAGGGCCTGACGAATCCGGTCGATCTGTACCCGAAGCCGCCGTTCCCGCATCAGGTCCAGGCGCCGCCGGGACTCGCGAGCCGGATGCAGCCGCGCCCTGACCACGGCGAGCAAAGCTATCGCGGCCGTGGCCGGCTCGTCGGCCGCAAGGCGCTCGTCACCGGCGGCGACTCCGGCATCGGCCGGGCAGCGGCCATCGCGTTCGCACGCGAAGGGGCGGATGTCGCGATCGGCTACCTGCCTGTGGAGGAATCCGACGCGCGGGAAGTCGTTGCGCTGATCCGGGCAGCGGGACGCCAAGCCGTCGCGCTGCCGGGCGACATCCGCGACGAAACGTTCTGCCAGCGACTGGTCGCACGCGCGGCGGAAGCACTCGGCGGCCTCGACATTCTCGTCAACAACGCCGCCCGACAACAGGCGCTCGATTCGATCGGCGAGATGACGACCGAGCACTTCGATGCGACGGTCAAGACCAATCTTTACGGGATGTTCTGGATCACGAAGGCGGCGATCCCGCATCTTCCGCCCGGCGCGTCGATCATCAACACCACGTCGGTCCAGGCGGTCAGGGCGAGCGCCAACCTGCTCGACTATGCGACGACGAAAGCCGGCATCATCGCGTTCACGCGATCGCTCGCGAAACAGCTCGGGCCGCGCGGCATTCGCGTCAATGCGGTCGCGCCCGGCCCTTACTGGACGCCGCTGCAATCGAGCGGCGGTCAGCCACCGGAGACGGTCGTCAACTATGCGGCGGGCTCGCCGTACGGCAGGCCCGGGCAACCGGCGGAAATCGCCCCGCTGTATGTCGCGCTCGCGGCGTCGGAAACGAGCTATGCGAACGGGCAGGTCTGGGGCGCGGACGGCGGGCTGGGGATTTTCTGACACGCGACAAGCGGCGACATTCTGCACGTCCCGGCGAGCGGCGCAGCCCTGCGTCGATGGCGACGCCGGACCAATAAAAAACCCGCGAGCGCTGTATTTCTCGCGGGTTTTTCACACCTTCATCGAATCGAATCGCATCAACGCAATCGATGGTGCCGGGGACCGGACTCGAACCGGCAAGCCAGTTAAGGCGGCGGATTTTCGTCACACTGCTTCTTTCAAAGCCGGCGTCGCGTGCGCGAACCGTTCGTGCGCTGGACTATGCCTTCACCGTCGCGCGCGGGCTTGACCGCTGCCCGTGCGCCTTAGGCGCCCCCCGTCTAGTCTCTACACCTTCCTCGCGGATGCCGCGAGGCTTGGCTCGGCGTTGCCTCGATGCGCACATCAGGGGTTTCGCCGAATTTGAAGGGTTCTGCACCGACCGTTTCCGACCGGGCACTCAATCGTTTAAGTCCGCTATGTTTACCAATTTCATCACCCCGGCAAGAGGGCGGACGCGATTCTACCATTGCTTGCGCATGCGTTCCCTCATTCCGCCGCGCCGCATCGCGACACCCTCATCGTCGCATTGCGTCTACCCGCGCATTCGACACCGATACGACACGGCCGACGATTTCGTCCCGCGCCGCAACATCCCCCGATACAATCGACCGCACGTCGTCCGACGGCCCCAACCGTCTGACGTTTGTGTCGTGCTTGTCGCGAAGCAAGCGTCGCGTGCGTCATCGCGAAGTCACAAACGTTTTCGATAATTCCCCGGCCGAAAACGTTTACATCGCGTTATTTCATGACCTCGACCATCAAGGACGTCGCTGCCCTCGCGGGCTTCTCGATCGCCACCGTCTCGCGTGCGATCAACGCGCCGCATACCGTCAGCCCCGCCACGCTGCAGACGATCCGCACCGCGATCGATACGCTGCAGTTCCGCCCGAGCCCGCTCGGCCGGCAACTGCGCGGCGAGCGCACGCGGCTCGTCGGCGTCGTCGTGCCGACGCTGTCGAACCCGGTGTTCGCCGACTGCCTGCAAGGCATCGACGCGCTCGCGACCGCGGCCGGTTTCAAGCTGATCCTGATGACGACCGAATACGACGCGGCGCGCGAGCGTCATGCGATCGAGACGCTGCGCGAGCAGCGCGTCGAAGGGCTGATCCTCACCGTCGCCGATGCGGACACGCACCCGCTGCTCGACATGCTCGACCGCGACGGCTCGCACTACGTGCTGATGCACAACGACACGCAGCGCCGTCCGTCGGTGTCGGTCGACAACCGCCGCGCCGCGTACGACGGCGTGCAGTTGCTGACCGCGCGCGGCCATCGCCGCGTGCTGATGCTGGCCGGTTCGCTCGCCGCGTCGGATCGCGCCCGCCATCGCCATCTCGGTTATGCGCAGGCACTCGAGGAAAGCGGCGTGGCCACGCTGCCGCCCGTCGAAG
>NZ_JACCQA010000059.1:0-28107 GCF_015712215.1 Burkholderia sp. 9779_493 | reverse complement strand
GGCAACTCAGGCAGCGGCCCGCGGGCCGCTGCCTGACGCGCTACGGTTTGTCTTTTCTTCTTCATCGGCATATCCATGGCTTTTACACCTCATGATATGCCCCGCCCACAAAATGACGGATAGGTCCAGTTGTTGGGCGAAGGCTTCTCGCCATTGATGCAAATCTCGTTTGCGTGGATTGAGTCGCCGGCCGTCCGGACCACGGGTGTGAACGCTCATATGTACGTGGGGATGTGCCTCGTCATCGTGTTTCGCGAAGACATACGGACGTCCGTCACCAAAAGTTTCGTGTGCAAATGCCCGTGCCGCGTCCCATACTGCCTGGCGGTCGGTACCCGGGGGCATCGATAGCAAGACGTTGAGAGTCTCTCGACGTTTGCTTTCTTGAGGGATGCCCCATCCGCCTACATGCCATTGTTCGATCAGAGCATCTAATGCCTGCTTTCCGGCAATCAGGCATTCGTCCTGGTCCTCCAGTTCGACACAACCGTCGCGCGAAATGTACTTCAAGTGACGACGGACGACGCTCATTCCCTGCGGACCGGATGCCCTATTGCTGATTTTGACCATCACTTCGGGGGCGCCTCGAAGTGTCATCATCAGCTTCTCGCGCAGATGCATTGCGTCTCGGTGGAACGCCCACTCCGAAAGGCGCGGCGGCTGAACATGCCGTAGGGGATCGTGAAACAGGCGATCTCCCCAGTTGAGCAAAAGTTCGTCGACGTAGACTCTCGGAAAAGACATATCACCGGCTCCAGCGATCGAGGTTTCTGCGCAGCAGCTTCGCCACGGTACGTAGATGGGCGTCGATCGTGGCACGGATTTGCTCTCCATCGAGCCCGTCTATACACCCGGTTGCGTTGACGTGTCTTGCAAGCTCGCCCAGCTGCCTCCGAATTACCGCGAGCTGTTGGTTTGATTCGGCGAGAAGCGTCAATTCTCGGTTACCCAGCTGCGGTTCGTCCGTCAGGTATGCGCGGATCAGTGCCACAATCCATCGATTTGCCGTGAAGCCGTCAAGATAGGCCGCACTTTTTACGCGTGCGAGCTCGGCGTGGGTCAACGCGATCCCAATTTGTTTGCATGGGCCTTGTCGTGGCGGTAGGGGCTGATGTGGCTGCGGTTGATTTGTAGCGTTTGCTATGACCTTCGCAACGAACTGCCGCAAACCCTCGCTGGGTGTCAGGCCACGCTGTGCACAATATGCGTCCCACTCCCGCTTTAGCGGGCCGAGTTCAACGCTTAGTCTGGCTCGGGCTTGTTTGCACATGTTCGGCGCATGTTGGAAGCGGTGTGGTGCGCGGATAGCGACGACGGTAACGACGTATTGCAAGCGCGTCGCTTACCCGACCTTGCAAGGCACGCAGATGGATCGCTGCATTGGTTCGAATCTACGGAGGGAGTACCAGCGTGGCAACTGGGTAGGTTTGGCGTTGACAGGCGTACGCACGGCGACCATAGTGCGCAGTTGTCTCCGGCAAACAAAAAGGTCGCGATCAAGGGCGGTAAGTGCCGACTGTCACTGATGCAGTGATCGGAGAGGGGGCCTTGTCTTATACTGAAATCCGCCCGCTGTTTTTGCGGCTCGGTTACGCTAGTCCTAGAAAAACGAGTAGCGAACGATTGACGGCAACCATCAGTTCATCTTCGAGGTGGCCGATGGGGCGACCGATTTTCTCGCGGCGCACGGTGAACATTTTGTCTACGGCAATCTGGGACGGCATGCGCAAGCCGTTCTGCTCGGATGGGACAACAGTAATGCGTATCAAGGGCGCATCGACCATTGCGCTCGACATTAGCAGCAACGTTACGCTGGGATGTTCGGCAAACAGGTCCGACTGCACCACGAGCGCCGGCCGAGCCTTGCCGAAGTCACCTTGGAGCGCGACTGTGACAATGCTCCCGCGATTCATTGTGAGTGTCCGAGGTCCGTAACGTGTTCAATGAAATCGAGCAGATCGTTCTCGTCGATGCTCTGGTGGACCATGCGCGATTGCCGAGCGCATTCATCGGCGAAACCCGGCTGGCGGACGTCCGGCACCCATATCTGAATTGGACGTAGCCCGGCCGCTCGAAGATTCTCGCGGTGAATTCGAACACGCTCGGAAGTGGTAGCTGCCATTGTGGCCTCCTGTTACATGTAACGAAGGATACAGCGTTACATGTAACGGTTCAATGAGACACGGCCTTCCTTGAACGGGGGCCTTCAAACTGGGATCTCGGAGCCAGGGTCAGGGTGCGAACCTGCTCATCGAACATTCATCGAACACTAAGCGTTTTGTGCTTCGATCGCGACACGCACGAGCGGACTACCGTTGACAGGGGAACTTGGGGGTTCGATACGCAGCAAAAAGTCGAAGTACTGTTCCGTGAGCTTCCCGAGCTGTTCCTGTGCAGCGCCGAGCCTGAGCAGACATTGTGCGTCCCAGTTCATACCGACAACGAGCTCGCTCGTCACACCATTCCATTCGCTGATGAGAATCGCGGCGACGCGGGCGTTTTCCTCGGCAAACCGCTCCACGCGCTGCTCGATATAGCGCACGTCGTCACGCACCAGCGTGCCCGAGATCCGCAGTGCGACAGTGTGGGCAATCTTGTCGTGCTTCGCATACACCGTGGCGATACCCCCTAGATGGCGGGATACGCGATCGAGTTGCTCGTCTTCCAAATCGTCCTGCACGGCCAGAGCGCCGGTCAGGACATAAGGCGCTACCTCTTTCATGCTGAACCTCCGTTGGTTTGATTCCATACCGCTGCAGTTGGCGCTCCAATGTTGGTGGGCCCGTACGCTAGCTCGCAGTAGGCCGAAACTTTTCGAGAATCCGTGCTTGACGCTGTAGAAGGGCTTCCAGTTGAGTCTGTTCATCAATGAGCTTCTGGAGCAATTCAGCGTGCAAAGCGAATCCAACAGGCACGAACGACACCTCGCCATAGCGCACGCGCCTGAAGATTGCGCCGGTCTGCGCCCATTTCTGGGAGAATTGTTCCAATGCACTGTCCACCGATTTCGTTTCGTCGTCTGTCAGTGCGCCACGAATGCGAATCACGAGAGATCGCGTGACGGCATCGGTCGCGAAGTAGATGTCTGCGGGCTCGGCAATGCTCCGAGCGAATTGCTGCGCATGGTAGTGCCGGAAGTTGTTGAGGACGGGTAAGGCGCCGCAGATCGCATAAGTGATCGTCATGATGCTCCCAGTAAATGGACATTCGATAACCGGTCAGAGATCGGGCTCAATGTCATGCGCCGCTCAACTGACTCAGTTGGGCATGCTCAGAATCAAATATAGGATCAATTGATCCATTGTCAAGAAGGAAATTGGCTCGAATGGACGTATTTGGGGAGCGGCTGAAGTGCGAACGGGTGCGGCTGGGTTTGAACCAGACGGAGTTTGCAGCCTTAGGCGCGGTCAAGCAGCGCGCGCAGTATCAATATGAAAAGGGCTTGAGGCGCCCGAACTCCGACTACTTGCGCGCGATTGCACTTGCTGGCGTTGATGTCTGGTACGTGCTTACCGGCGAAGAAAGCGCCCGGCTCGAGAACCCCGACGAGCGGCGAATCGTCTCGGGATTTCGAGCGCTCGACGCGCGAAAACGCGAGGTGATTTTGGCACTGATAGAGGCAATTACTGAACGGTCGTCGCAATAGTTGCTCATCCCGCTTTTTGGCAGTGGGCGTCGTGTTGGAGGGGCGGTATTGGATCGGCGACCTGATCGTCGCGATATCAGGTGCCGACCAGGAGAAGCCGGGCTAACCGTGGTAGCGATGCGATCAAGGCGAGGGGGCGAGGGCGTGTAGCCGGGAAGTGGAAATGAGCAGCATACGCCACTCGGCGACAGACGCAAAAAAGCCTCCACGAAGGAGGCTTTTTGCACTATCGAAGATAGTTGGTAGGGTGGGAGGGACTCGAACCCTCGACTCTCTGATTAAAAGTCAGATACTCTAACCAACTGAGTTACCACCCCACGTTCTTGAAACTTGTTTTGGTTCGTTGCTTAACAACTTGGTCAACGACCCAAAGAGCAAAAGATTATAGCGACGGGTTGCAGGGCTGTCAACAACTCGTCACGATAATTATTTGATCGTTTCGAGTTTGCCCTGCGCCGTCTGCGCCGCATTCGAACCGGCGTACTGCGACACGACCTGCTCGAAGGTCTTCTTCGCGGCCGCCTTCTGGCCTTGCTCGAGCTGGTTCGTGCCGATCGCCACGAGGGCGTCGGCCGCGCGCGGGTGTTGCGGGAACTTGCTGACGATCCCTTGCCACGTCGCCGTCGAGCCGCGGTAGTCGCGCAGCGCGTATTGCGCGTTGCCGTACCAGTACTGCGCGGTCGGCTGATAGGGACTCTGCGGATACTTCGCGATGAACGCGCGGAACGAAGCCGCGGCCGCCTTGAAGTTGCCGTTGCGGAACTGCTGCTGCGCCGCGCTGAGCGCATCCGTTTCACCCGGCTGCACGGTGCCTTCGACACCATCGATCGTCGCCTGCTGCGGCTCGAACTTCTTGAGCCGCGTGTCGAGATCCTGGTAGTACTCCTTCTGCTGCCGCTCGAGCGTCGTCAGCCGGTTCGTCAGATCCTCGTTCTCGCCGCGCAGCGTCGCGACCTGCTGGTTCAGCTGGTCGATACGGCCGGATTGATCGAGGATCGTACGCTGGGCGGCCGACAACTGGCTCGACAGGTTGTCGCTCTTGCTGCGCAGATCGAGCACGGCACGGCGCGCTTCGTTGTCGTCGAACATGCCGGCGTGCGCCGGCGCGGCCGACCACGCCGCGCCCGCGACGCAGAATGCTGCGGCAACGCGCAGCCAGGTTGAACGGTGCGTCATACGGCGATTCTTCCGTTACTTACTGTTGGTAGACGAGGTCGGCGCGGCGGTTCTGCGCCCACGATGCTTCGTCGTGACCCGTTGCCTGCGGCTTTTCCTTGCCGAGGCTCACGGCTTCCATTTGCGAATCGTTCACGCCGAGCAGTGCCATCGCGCGGCGGACGGCTTCCGCACGCTTCTGGCCCAGCGCGAGGTTGTACTCGCTCGTGCCGCGTTCGTCGGTGTTGCCCTGGATCAGCACGTGGCGCTGCGGGTGGCTCTTCAGGTACTGCGCGTGCTGCTGCATCAGTGGCTGGTACTCGTCCTTCACCGAATAGCTGTCGAAGTCGAAGTAGATGCTGCGCTTCGCGAGCGGGCTGTTCGGGTCGTTCAACGGATCGACGTTCACTTGCGCGACGTTGTCGGCGCTCGGTTGCGTGCTGACTGCGCCCGCGTTGTTTGCCTTGTCGTCGAGCTTCACGCCCGACTTACACGCTGCGAGCGCGCTGATCATCATCACGGCCAGGGCCAGACGAGCTTTATTCGACATCATGGTTACTCTCCTTGTGGTCATTGCATGAAGGGCCCCCACGACGGCTCGCGAACGGAGCCGCCCTGGACGGACAGGATCTGCGGCGGCGCGCTGCCGTCGGAGGGCACTGCAGCCAGAACGTTGCGACCACCCGACTGGGTAGCGTACAGAAGGTACTGGCCGTTTGCCGCGAAGCTCGGCGATTCGTCGCGATTGGTATTCGTGATGGCGTTCGCCGCGCCAGTCTGCAGATCCTGAACGTACAGCTTGAAGCCCCCGCCCGTGCGGGAGATGTAAGCGAGCAGCTTGCCGTCCGGGCTCACGCGCGGGCTGGTGTTGTAGCTGCCGGTGAAGGTCACGCGCTGCGCGGCACCGGCGCTTTCACCCTGCGCGGGCATCCGGTAGATCTGCGGCGCACCGCCCCGATCGCTCGTGAAGTAGATCCAGCGGCCGTCCGGCGAGTAGAACGGTTCGGTGTCGATCGAGCTGCTTTGCGTGAGACGGCGCAGGCCGCCGCCGTTCGCGTTGACCGTATAGATTTGCGTATTGCCCGTCAGCGACAGCGCGACGGCGAGCGTGTTGCTGTCCGGCGACCACGCCGGTGCGCTGTTGTTGCCCTTCTGGTCGGAGACCATGTAGCGGCGGCCGGTCGGCAGGTCGTGGATGTAGACGATCGGCTTCTTGCGCTCGAACGATACGTACGCGACCTTCGTGCCGCTCGGCGACCAGGCCGGCGAGATGATCGGCTCGGTGCTCGACAGCGCGATGCGCGCGTTCTGGCCGTCCGAATCGGAAATCTGCAGCTGGTAGCGGTTACCGGTCTTGATCACGTACGACAGGCGCGTGGCGAATACGCCGCGCACGCCGAGCAGCTTCTGGTAGATGTAGTCGGCGATCTTGTGGCCGGCCGTGCGCAGCGTGGTGTCGGTGGCCGTCAGCGACAGGCCGCCGAGGCTTTGCTGCTTCACGGTGTCGTACAGGATGAAGTTGACCTTGTACTGGCCGTTCGCCTCGCGGTTCACGCTGCCCGCGACGAATGCATTCGCCCCCTTGGCCTTCCATGCGCCGAGGTCGACCGATGCGGTCTCGGGCACGGGCGTGCTGCCTGCGTCGATGTTGGTGAACTTGCCGCTGCGGGCGAGGTCGGCGCGGACGATCGACGTGACCTGCTGCGGCAGGTTCGCCTCGTTCGTGAAATTGGCGGTGGCAATGGGGAACTGGGTCGACCCGACACCGGTGATCAGCACGTTGACCTGGGCGTTAGCGGCGCTGCCCGCCGTAATCAGACACGAGGCCACGAGTGCCCTGAAACCTAGCTTTGTCATCAAACTCATGCTTCTTGCTTCCCGTATGGCTTGGATCGCTGCGCAACCGCAGAGACAGTAAAAATACCCGATTCGTTCCCGCCTGACAGCGACGCCCGGAGTGTAAGCGCATTTCCTTTCACTCCGCCGCCTTGAAGGTAATCGTAATGTCAGACGGGGTACGACCGTTAGAATCGGGCGGCAACGGGACCGATGCGTGGATCGCATTGACCACGGCTTGATCCCACCCCGAATTCCCGCTCGAGCGGGAGACCGATGCGCTCAATACGTCACCGGACGGCGTGCACCGAATCTTGACGACGGTGGTCAGGCCTGCCCGCTCGCCGCCCCAAACGATGTTCGGTTTGACGCGGCGGCGCACCTTGTCGGCATAGCCGGGCGTGGCGGCATTGCCGCCGGAACCCGTACCCGTGCCGCTTTTCGCGAGGCCTTCGCCGCCGCCTTCGCCGGCGCCGGACAGGCCCTGCAACTGCGCGAGGCGCGCGCTGCGCTCGCGGTCGAGCTTCGCGTTCGCCGCCGCGCTGGCCTTCGCGCGCGCCGCGGCCTCGGCCTTCGCCTTGGCCTGGGCTTCCGCCTTGGCCTTCGCGGCCGCGTCGGCCTTCGCCTTCGCCGCCTGCTGCGCTTCGAGTTGCGCCTGCTTTTGCTGCTGGAGTTTCTGCTGCTCGAGCTTCTGCTGCTCGGCGAGCTGCTGTTGCCTGAGTTTCTCGGCCTGCTTCTGCTTGTCGCGTTCCGCGGCTTTCTGTGCGGCGAGCGCGGCGGCCTGTTGCGCGGCGAGCTGCGCGCGCCGGGCTTCCTCTTCCTGCTGGGCCTTCAGTTGCTGCGCACGGCGCTGCTGTTCGAGCAGCGCTTCGCGCGCCGCCGCTTCCTGCTGACGCTTCTTCTGCTGCAGCGCGATGTCGGCCTGCTCGTCGCGCACCGGGGGAGGGGGCGGCGCGACCTTGGCGGGCGGCGCGGGTGTGACGACGGGCCGCGGCGCGGGGACGTCGGGCACTTCGGTCCACAGCTCGGCCTCGGCGCCGGCCGGCGTGCTGTTCTGCCACTGCACGCCGTGATAGAGGAACAGCGCAAGCAGCACATGCATCAGCGCGGCGAGCGCGAACGCGCGCCACGTCCCGCGCTCGCGGGGCGGCTGGAGCGGGTAGGCGGATCTGCGCGTGGATTGCTGCCGGTTCATTGCGATTTGACGAGGAGGCCGACGCGCTTGACGCCGCGCGCCTTCAGATCGGACATCACGGTCATGACGGCATCGTACTGCACCGTCTTGTCGGCTGCGATCACGACCGGCTGGTCGGGGTGGTCGGCCTGCCGGGCCGAAATGAAGCTGTCGAGCTCGGCCTTCGTCATCGTGTCTTCCTGAGTCGCGCCCGAGTCGCCCTTGTACTTGACGCTCATCGTGCGGTCGGCCTTGATGTTGACGACGACGGGCGGCGTCTGCTCCTGCGGCGCCGCGTTGCCGACGGTCGGCAGGTTGATGATCGACGGGGCGACGAGCGGTGCGGTGACCATGAAGATCACGAGCAGCACCAGCATCACGTCGATGTACGGCACGACGTTGATGTCGGCCATTGCGCGGCGCGAGCGGCCGCCGCGCATGCTGGATCGGATGGGGCTTCCTGCCATGGCGCGCTCCTTACTGGGCCTGACGCTGCAGGATGTTCGAGAACTCTTCGATGAAGGTCTCGAAACGGATCGCGAGGCGGTCGATGTCGTGCGCGTAGCGGTTGTATGCGACCACCGCGGGAATCGCGGCGAACAGGCCGATCGCGGTGGCGACGAGCGCCTCGGCGATGCCCGGCGCGACGTTCGCGAGCGTGGCCTGCTGCACGTTCGCGAGGCCGCGGAACGAGTTCATGATCCCCCAGACCGTGCCGAACAGACCGATGTACGGGCTGACCGAGCCGACCGACGCGAGGAACGCGAGGTTGGCTTCGAGCACGTCCATTTCACGCTGGAACGATGCGCGCATCGCGCGGCGGGCACCGTCGAGCACGAGGCCCGGATCGCTGAGGCGCTTTTCCTTCGCCTTCAGGAATTCGCGCATCCCCGATTCGAAGATCCGCTCGAGCGCGCCGATCGTGTGGCGATTGTTCGCCGCGCTCTGATACAGCGCCTGCAGGTCGCCGCCCGACCAGAAATCCTTCTCGAAGCGTTCGGTCTGCGCGCGTGCGCGGCGGATCGCGAACCACTTGCGGAAGATGAAGGTCCACGACATCAGCGACAGCAACAGCAGCAGTCCCATCACGGCCTGGGCCAGCACGCTCGCGTTGAGGACGAGGGAAATGATCGACAGGTCTTGAGAAGTGTTCATAGAGGTTTGAGTAACGTCCCTTCGGGGGTGCCCGGCAAGGGTGTCCGGCGTGCGTGCGGCGCGGCGCGCCGGCCATGCCTGACGCCGAACCTTGCTTAGTATCGAATCAGAACGGCAAGTTCATAGGCTTTGTCTAAACGGCGCTCATGCGCGCTTCGTTGACAATACAGTCTGCCCGGCGTCGATGACGGGCCCGCGTTGCAGCGCGTCGAGCACGGCCGGCGGGATGGCCGCGGGCCGGATGCCGTGACGGTCGACGCAGCCGAGGCGGATGTGCCCCGCCACGAGCAGCGTGTCGCCACACCAGGCCTCCTGCGTGAATTCCACCGACGCGCGGCCGATGCGTCCGGGCCGGCTCGTGATCGTCAGCGTGTCGTCGAGTCGCGCCGGCGCGCGGTAGTCGAGCGACGTGCTGCGCACGATGAAGATCGCACCGGTATCGTCGGCGAGCTGGCGCTGGTCGACGCCGCATGCGCGAAGCCACTCGGTGCGCGCGCGCTCGAAGAACTTCAGGTAGTTGGCATAGAAGACGATGCCGCCTGCATCGGTATCCTCGTAGTACACGCGCACCGGCCAGGTAAAGCCGGAGGGCGCTTCCGGGGAGCGGGTAGGCTGAGTCATGGCGCGCATTCTACCGGAAGGCAAAGACCCGATTCGTAACCGATTCGTAACGGAATGTAGTGCGTCGTGGCACACCGCGGGCCGGCCCGGGGCCGGCCCGCGGGGTTTCAGCCGCGGTGGACGGTCGGGCCGCCGGGCGCCTGCGCGATCGGCATCAGCTCGATCGTGTTGACGTTGACGTAGGCCGGGCGCGTCGCGATCCAGTAGATCGTATCGGCGATGTCCTCGGGCATCAGCGGCTGGACATTGTTGTAGACGTTCGCCGCCTTCGCGTCGTCGCCGCGATAGCGGACGTTCGAGAACTCGGTGCCGCCGCACAGGCCGGGCTCGATGTCGGTGACGCGCAACGGCGTGCCGAGCAGGTCGGCGCGCAGGTTCAGGCTGAATTGCCTGACGAAGGCCTTGGTTGCGCCGTAGACGTTCCCGCCCGCATAAGGGTACGAACCCGCAACCGAGCCGATATTGAAGATATGACCGCGACCGCGCTCGACCATGCCGGGCAGCAGCGCGTGCGTGACGGTGACGAGGCCCGCGCAGTTCGTGTCGATCATCGTCCGCCATTCGTCGAGGCTGGCCTTGTGGGCCGGCTCGACGCCGAGTGCGAGGCCGGCGTTGTTGACCAGTACGTCGAGCGCCGCGAATTCGGCGGGAAGGGCGGCCGGCACGGCCTCGACGGCCGCGCGGTCGCGCACGTCGAGCTCGAGCGGCAGAAGGGCGTCGCCGAGTTCGGCGGCGAGCGCATCGAGACGATCCTTGCGGCGCGCGGTCGCGACGACGCGATGGCCTCCCTTGACGAAGGCTCGGGAGATGGCGGCGCCGAAGCCGGCGGACGCGCCTGTGACGAACACGATCATTGCTGCTCCTGGTCGGTAACGTGATAGCGGGTGGAATCCCGCAAGCCTACTGAGAATGCCGCACCGCGGCAAGGCGGCAAAGCGTTTCGGCACGGGCGCGTAGAGTCCGGCCCCAATTGATTCGGGCGCACTGCCGTGCGGTTGCCTATTCATGACGCATCCAATACACTAATGTGCTCATCACCCCTGCGTGACTGGCGATAGAACCCTTCGGGTTCAAGGTGGAGCATCCCACCGTGAAGCGCGGGGCGCCGTTTTTGCCGTTCGCCTGGGCAGCCGTTGTGCGCCGTCGCGTGCATCGCCGGTGGCTGTCCTGCCTCGCGTCATACGGATTCCTCCGCCACGTCGAGCTGGTCCCGCCAGCAGCGCACCGTACTCGGCCACTCCGGTCAACCTGTACACACTTAACGGAAACCGTATGTTTGACAGAGCCCAAAGCACCATCGCGAACGTCGATCCCGAAATCTTTGCAGCGATCGAGCAGGAAAACCGCCGCCAGGAAGATCACATCGAGCTGATCGCGTCGGAAAACTACACGAGCCCGGCCGTGATGGCCGCGCAGGGCTCGCAGCTCACGAACAAGTACGCGGAAGGGTATCCGGGCAAGCGCTACTACGGCGGTTGCGAGTACGTGGACGTGGTCGAGCAGCTGGCGATCGACCGCGTGAAGCAGCTGTTCGGCGCGGAAGCGGCGAACGTGCAGCCGAATTCGGGTTCGCAGGCGAACCAGGGCGTGTTCTTCGCGATGCTCAAGCCGGGCGACACGATCATGGGCATGAGCCTCGCGCACGGCGGCCACCTGACGCACGGCTCGCCGGTGAACATGTCGGGCAAGTGGTTCAACGTGGTGAGCTACGGCCTGAACGAGAACGAAGACATCGACTACGACGCGGCCGAGAAGCTGGCGAACGAACACAAGCCGAAGCTGATCGTCGCGGGCGCATCGGCATTCGCGCTGAAGATCGATTTCGAGCGTCTGGCGAAGATCGCGAAGTCGGTCGGTGCATACCTGATGGTCGACATGGCGCACTACGCAGGCCTGATCGCGGCGGGCGTGTACCCGAACCCGGTGCCGCACGCGGATTTCGTGACGACGACGACGCACAAGAGCCTGCGCGGCCCGCGCGGCGGCGTGATCCTGATGAAGGCGGAATACGAGAAGCCGATCAACTCGGCGATCTTCCCGGGGATCCAGGGCGGCCCGCTGATGCACGTGATCGCGGCGAAGGCGGTGGCGTTCAAGGAAGCGCTGTCGCCGGAGTTCAAGGAATATCAGCAGAAGGTGGTCGAGAACGCACGCGTGCTGGCCGAAACATTGGTCAAGCGCGGGCTGCGGATCGTGTCGGGCCGTACGGAAAGCCACGTGATGCTGGTGGACCTGCGCGCGAAGCACATCACGGGCAAGGCGGCGGAAGCGGCGCTCGGCGCGGCGCACATCACGGTGAACAAGAACGCGATTCCGAACGACCCGGAAAAGCCGTTCGTGACGAGCGGCATCCGTCTCGGCTCGCCGGCGATGACGACGCGTGGCTTCGGGCCGGCGGAAGCCGAGCAGGTGGGCAACCTGATCGCCGACGTGCTGGAGAACCCGGAAGACGCAGCGACGATCGAGCGCGTGCGCGCGCAGGTCGCCGAGCTGACCAAGCGTTTCCCGGTCTATCGCTGATCGCCGATGCGCTGCCCGTTCTGCCGGCATGACGACACGCAGGTCGTTGACTCGCGCGTGTCCGAGGATGGCGCCGCGATCCGGCGGCGCCGTCGCTGCTCGGCTTGCGACAAGCGCTTCACGACGTACGAGCGGGTCGAGTTGTCCCTGCCGTTCGTCGTGAAGAAGGACGGCAGCCGCACGGAATTCGACCGTCGCAAGATCGTCGCGAGCATGCAACTCGCACTGCGCAAGCGGCCGGTTGCAGCCGACGCGATCGACGCGGCGGTCGCCCGCATCGAATATCAACTGCTCGCCACCGGCGAGCGTGAGGTGCGTAGCGAGAAGCTGGGCGAGCTCGTGATGAACGAGTTGCGTGGCCTCGATACGATCGCCTATGTCCGCTTTGCATCGGTGTATCGCCGGTTCGAGGACGTTTCCGAATTTGCCGACGTGATCGAAGAGTTCCGTCGCGCCTCCCCCGCCAAGACTCCACGTAAGCGCTGACGCGCTGCGTCCGTTTATCGTCTGCTCCATTGGTTCGATTCGCGCCGATTGTGTCGGTCGCGATCGCATGTCGCCTCGGCCGTTAGGCAAATGGCGCACGTTTGCACGCGCCGCTACAGTCGTCGCATCACCGTGGCGGAGGACGATTGCGATGGAACGGGGCGCTCGACCCTTGAAGAATGTGGTGCAACGATCGTGCGGATTCACGCTCGTCGAGTTGATGGTCGCCATGTCGCTCGCGGTGCTCGACATGGCGCCGCCCCCTGCGTTGTCGGACGCGCTCGCGCACGCGCCGCCGGACGGCGACGGTTCGCCGGTGAGCTAGGAACTGACGGCGACGCCGCTCGACACCGGGCCGATGCGCGACGATGCATGCGGCACGTTCACGCTGCGCTCGGACGGAACGAAAGGCAATGCAGGAAGCGATGGCGCCGACGAACCGGGTGCTGCGTGCTGGGGCGTGCGCTGAGCTCGCAAGAAAGGCGCGCAGCGGCGCATGGCCGTGCGCGCGGAGTGCCGACGATCAGTCGTCGTGTGCGTCGAGCCCGCGCTCGTCGCGGGACTGCTTCCAGATCCGGTAGACCTCCCATGCGGCGAAGCCGAGCGTGCCCCACTTCAACGCGGGGCCCGCGCTCGCGCGCAGCAGCGAGCGAACGGGCTTCGCCAGCACGAGCGACGCGAGCGAACTCAGCATCGGATACTGGTTGACGAGCTGGCCGAGGCTTGCGTTCAGGTTCTTGGCCGACTGGCCGAACTTGTGCGAGGACAGGCCGGGGATGAACACCTTGAGCCAACTGAAGCGCGTGACGGCCTGACGCATTTCGGCGGCGGCTTCCGCGAGTTCGAGCCGCTCGACTTCGGATCGCAGGATCAGCAATTCCTTGCGGAGCGCGCGGTGCTGCGACGCACTCCAGTGCGATCGCGACGAATGGGAGCGGGATGGATTGCCCGTGATGTTCTGGCTCATGGCGCGTCGGCGAAGTAGGTGAGAGGGATGAGCGCGAGGGCGTTCACGGCTTGCCGCGGAACAGGTCGCGGTCTTTCTCGAGTTCGGCGAGCGTCGCCTCGAACACGGTCGGCGCGTCGCGCAGGCCCGAACGCGCCTTCAGCGCGCATACGATGCCGCCAACGGCATACAGTGCGGTGATCGCGGCGAGCGCCTGCCAGCGGTAGGTATCCCAGAACGCGATCGCGATCAGCACGGTCAGGCTGATGAGCGCCATCGTCGCGAGCATCATCGCGGCGAGACCGAGGAACAGCACGCCCATCAGGCGCTCCTTCTCCTCGGCAAGCTCGATGCCCACCAGTTCGAGGCGCGTCTGCAGAAGGCCGATGGCGGAGCCGACGAGGCGGCGCAGCGGTCCTTGACCGGACGGCTGCGAGTGGGTGTCTGTCGTCATGGATGAGGTGCTTGCGCGTGCAGTGAGCAGCTAGGACAAAGCCGACCGGCGCAGACCGGCAGGCTTCGACGCCCGCGGGCCGCACATGCGGCCTGCGGGACGAAACGGCGCAGAGCGCGTTACTTGCGGTTGATCAGCAGGCCGATCAGCACGCCGACGCCGGCGGCCACGCCGATCGACGTCCACGGGTGCTCGTGCACGTAGTCGTCGGTCGCGCGCGCGGCCTTCTTGCCTTTCTCGACCACCACGACCTGGACGTCGGCTGCCTTTTCCTTGGCCTGCTTGAGGCGCGACATGGCCTTCTCGCGCAGCTCGGCCGCACGGTCGCCCGTGCTGCTCGCAGCTTGCTTGAGCAGATCTTCGGCGTCCGAGAGAACGGTTTTGATATCCGACATCAGTTTCTCCTTGTTGATTTCCGACATTGCAACTCCCTTCGTGCTGTCATGCTGCAGGTTCACATCGTAGCGAAACCCCTGCCTGCTGGCGAGCCGGGAAGACACACGGCGGCAGCGCAAGACTGCATGGTAAACGACTTGTAATCATGAACAGAGCGGCAAACGGGTTGAAAAGTTTCCTCTCCAGCCCGCCGTCCTGCCACGACGCCGGGTAAAAATGACAAAAAAGTATGAATATCAAACGGAATAATCGTTCGCACGGCCCATTGCTTCCCGTAAGCTGATGGACTGCCCCGCGCTGTCCAGCGCGCGGTTTCAACCAGCATCGTTCGAGGAGGGAACATCATGAGTCTGCGTCTTGGCGACATCGCACCGGATTTCGAGCAGGAATCGAGCCTGGGCACGATCAAGTTTCACGAGTGGCTCGGCAACAGCTGGGGTGTCCTGTTCTCCCATCCGGCCGACTACACGCCGGTGTGCACGACCGAACTCGGGCTGACCTCGAAGCTGAAGGGCGAATTCGAGAAACGCAACGTGAAGGTGATCGCGCTGTCGGTCGACGGCGTCGAATCGCACAAGGGCTGGATCAACGACATCAACGAAACGCAGTCGACGGTCGTGGGCTTCCCGATCATCGCCGACGCGGACCGCAAGGTGTCGCAGCTGTACGACATGATTCACCCGAACGCGAACGAAACGCTGACGGTGCGTTCGCTGTTCGTGATCGACCCGAACAAGAAGGTCCGGCTCACGATCACCTATCCGGCCAGCACGGGGCGCAACTTCGACGAAGTGCTGCGCGTGATCGATTCGCTGCAACTGACCGACAATTACAAGGTCGCGACGCCCGGCAACTGGAAGGATGGCGACGACGTCGTGATCGTCCCGTCGCTGCAGGATCCGGAAGAACTGAAGAAGCGCTTCCCGAAGGGCTTCAACGCGGTGCGTCCGTATCTGCGCCTGACGCCGCAGCCGAACAAGTAAGCATCGGCGGCCCGCAGCCGCGGCTCCGCTGAAAAAAGCCCGCCCGGCAGCGATGCCGGGCGGGCTTTTTCCTTGGCGGCGTGCGCGTGCGCGGCAACGCTGCCGCGTGCGTCATGGCCGGATCATCAGAAGAATGCCTGGATGCCCGTCTGCGCGCGGCCGAGGATCAGCGCGTGGATGTCGTGCGTGCCTTCGTACGTATTGACCACCTCGAGGTTCACGAGGTGGCGCGCGACGCCGAATTCGTCGGAGATGCCGTTGCCGCCGAGCATGTCGCGCGCGAGGCGGGCGATGTCGAGCGCCTTGCCGCACGAGTTGCGCTTCATGATCGACGTGATCTCGACGGCGGCCGTGCCTTCGTCCTTCATCCGGCCGAGGCGCAGCACGCCTTGCAGGCCGAGCGTGATTTCGGTCTGCATGTCGGCGAGCTTCTTCTGGATCAGCTGGTTCGCGGCGAGCGGCCGGCCGAACTGCTGGCGGTCGAGCACGTACTGGCGCGCGGTGTGCCAGCAGGACTCGGCGGCGCCGAGCGCACCCCACGCGATCCCGTAGCGCGCCGAGTTCAGGCACGTGAACGGGCCGCGCAGGCCGCTCACGTTCGGCATCAGGTTCTCGTCCGGCACGAACACCTCGTCGAGGACGATCTCGCCGGTGATCGAGGCGCGCAGCCCGACCTTGCCGTGGATCGCCGGCGCCGACAGGCCCTTCCAGCCCTTCTCGAGGATGAAGCCGCGGATCGCGTCCTTGCCGTTCTCTTCGAGCTTCGCCCAGACGACGAACACGTCGGCGATCGGCGAGTTGGTGATCCACATCTTCGCGCCGGACAGCGAATAGCCGCCGGGCACCTTCTTCGCGCGCGTGACCATGCTGCCGGGATCGGAGCCGTGGTTCGGCTCGGTCAGGCCGAAGCAGCCGATCCATTCGCCGCTCGCGAGCTTCGGCAGGTATTTCTGCTTTTGCGCGTCCGAGCCGAATTCGAAGATCGGCACCATCACGAGCGACGACTGCACGGACATCATCGACCGGTAGCCGGAATCGACGCGCTCGACTTCGCGCGCGATCAGCCCGTAGCTCACGTAGTTGAGGCCGGGGCCGCCGTATTCCTCGGGAATCGTCGGGCCGAGTAGGCCGACCTCGCCCATCTCGCGAAAGATGGCCGCGTCGGTGCGTTCGTGGCGGAACGCTTCGGTGACGCGCGGCGCGAGCTTGTCCTGTGCGTACGCCTGCGCGGCATCGCGAACCATCCGCTCTTCCTCGGTCAGTTGCTGGTCGAGCAGCAGCGGATCGTCCCAATGAAAAGTTGCAGCACTCATCGTCTCATCTCCTGTTGGTCCGGTCTTCGAGCCGGCCCCGTGTCAAAGTTTGCTTGACTCGCGTTCCGCTGTGCGGAACAATGTTTTGCAAATCGAACCCAGTGTAGCACCGGATGACACTTTCAACCATCGACGAAACCACGATCGACGAGCGCAAGTTCGTCGTCGCGCTCGCGCGCGGGCTCGACCTGCTGCGCGCCTTCCGCCCCGGCGAGACGATGCTGGGCAATCGCGATTTCGCGGAACGCACGGGGCTGCCGAAGGCGACGGTGAACCGGCTCGCCTATACGCTGACCGTGCTCGGCTATCTGCGCTACGACGAGACGCTCGGCAAGTATGCGCTGGACGCCGGCGTGCTGTCGCTCGGCTACGCGCTGCTGTCGGGCTCCGGGACGATCGATCTCGCGCGGCCGCACATGCAGGCGCTCGCGCGGGAGATCGGCGCGGCCGTGTCGCTCGGCTGCCGCGACGGGCTCGACATGATCTATCTGGAGACGATCCGCAGCGAGACCGCCTTGACGCTCGGGCTCGCGCCCGGTTCGCGGCTGTCGATGCTGACGAGCTCGATGGGGCGCGCGTACCTGGCCGTGCAGCCGGAGGACGTGCGCCGCGCGCTCTATGCCGAGCTGCACCGTGCGGCCGGCGGCGCGGCCGACGCCGATGCGCTCGTCGCCGCCGCGCAGCAGGCGGTGGCCGAATTTTCGGCGGGCGGGTGCTGTTATTCGTTCCGTGCGTGGCACATGGACGTGAACGCGGCGGCCGTGCCGTTTCGCGAGCCGCGCGAGGGACGCTGGCTGATCCTGAGCTGCAGCGGCCCGGCGTCGTCGATGGACGAGGGCGTGTTTCGCACGCAGGTCGGGCCGCAACTGAAGGCGCTCGCGCAGCGGCTCGGCCAGACGGTCTGAGCCACGCGTGCGTGCGGCTGTTGCCGCCGCGCGGCAATCGGCTCGTGCGCGGCGGATGCAGAGGCGGCGCGGTGGCGTATTGTGCGATGGGCGAACCGCGCTCATCATCGTTCGCCTGCTTACCGACGACGAGGTCTGCGATGGCGCACCCCGAACCGATGGAAGGCGGATGCGCGTGCGGCGCGATCCGCTACCGTATCGCCGACGTTCCGACCGATGCCGGCTTCTGCCACTGCCGGCTCTGTCAGCGCACGACCGGCGCGGCGGTCGTCGCGTCGGCAACGGTGCCGATCGACGCGTTCGAATACCTGCAGGGCGAACCGACCGTCTACGCGTCGAGCGCATGGGGCGAGCGGCGTTTCTGCGGCCGTTGCGGCGCGCAACTCGAATACCGGCGCGCTGACGCGCCGCAGACGGTCGAGATCAACTACGCGACGCTCGACGAACCGTCGCGGTTGCGTCCGGCGTGGCACGTCTGGTATCGGGATCGTTTGCCGGGTGTCGAGATCAGCGACGATTTGCCGAAGTACGACGACGGTGGAAGAGAATAGGCGGCTCATCCGCGCCGATACACCGGTGTCGATCGCGCGCGCAAGCACGGCCGATCTTTCTGCGTGAACGAACAGCGAACCGGCCGGCGTCGAGCGACGCCGCGTGCTGAAACCCGCTTCCCGAAGCAGCACGACTCCGGAATCCGCGATCCGGCGCGCCGCTCCCCGCGCGCGCCTTCCCCGCGAATCGCTCAGGCCGTCACGACCTTCGCGAACACCGGCCCCTGCATGAACCGCACGTCGTGCTGGCGCAGCAGCTCGCACTGCGTCTCGTCGACGACGCCGTCGAAGATCAGCGGGATCCGCACGCGCTGCGCATAGGCGACGAGCGCCTTGACCATCCCGTCGCGCAACGCGATGCCCGCATCCATCTTGATGTAGTCGGGGCGCGCCATGTCCGATTCGACCGCGAGGATGCGGCCCGGGTCCGGCAGCTTGTCCGCGACCTTGAAACCGTGATGCTGGTAGCTGCGCGTCAGGTAGCCGAGGAACGTCTTGTGGGCGACCGCGACCGCCGGCAGCTCGATCACGATCCGCTCGGGCGGCAGCCCGAAGCGCTGCAGCACCGACGAGAAATGCTTGCCGTGGTCGTACTTCACGCTCTTGAGCAGCCGCTCGTGCACGCGCAGGAACAGCAGCCCGTGGCGTTGCGCGCCGAAGAAATTGATCGCATGCAGCGCGCGCGACAGGCGGTCGATCGCGACCAGCGTCTGGTCGTCGACGGCCGCGTCGACCGGATCGTGCTGCGCCCCCGTGACCAGTGTGACGGCCTGGAAGCCGAGCTCGTCGCCGTAGCGCTCGATCGCGTCGGCGAACGACGTCGATTGCGGCGCGCCCGGCATCGTCACGTCGTAGATCGGCTCGTACGCACTGGCGAGCGTGCGCTCGGGCAGATTCGCGCACGCGGTGCCGCCTTCGGCTAGCGCGAGGTGTTCCCGCAGATACGGCAGTTGCCCGGCACGGCTGACCAGCTCGGGGATGGTAGGCGGAATCATCGGCGTGAGAAGGAAAAATGGCGGCCGAAAGGGCCGCCTCATGACTTGATATTAGCAGCGCGCGCCGCGCTCGGCTTGGCGTTTCACTCATATGGTTATCCCGTCCTCGCGCCAACGCCTAGGGTTTACGTTGATTTTACTATTCGTAATTGGTTTTACTATTCGTAAATCCAAGAATTTGTCGCCGATCAAGAAATGCGGCATGCGGGCGCCGCGAAACGGCGCCGTTCACGAATCAACAGGAAGCAAGGAGCGAGACGTGGCGGTTGACAGGACAGGCGGGCGGGCGCGCCGGCAGGAGACGGACAGGACGACGGGCGCGGCGGTGCGCGCACGGCGGGGTTGACGCGCGGATGGCGACCATGAGCATCGATTACCAGACGCTGAAGTTCGAGTACCGCGCCCGCGCGCACGACGCGGCCGTCCACCCGGTGATCGTCGTCGGCGCGGGCCCGGTCGGCCTTGCGGCCGCGATCGACCTCGCGCAACAGGGCGTGCCGGTCGTGCTGCTCGACGACGACGACACGTTGTCGACCGGCTCGCGCGCGATCTGCTTCGCGAAGCGCACGCTGGAGATCTTCGACCGGCTCGGCTGCGGCGAGCGCTTCGTCGACAAGGGCGTGAGCTGGCACGTCGGCAAGGTGTTCCTGCAGGACGAGCAGCTTTACGCATTCGACCTGCTGCCCGAGGAAGGGCATGCGCGCCCGGCGTTCATCAACCTGCAGCAGTACTACGTCGAAGGCTATCTGGCCGACCGCGCGTTCGAGCTGCCGAACATCGACATCCGCTGGAAGCACAAGGTGACGGGCATCGACCAGTCGGCCGAACATGCGGTGCTGACGATCGAGACGCCGGACGGCGTCGCGACGCTGCGCGCGCAGTACGTGATCGCGGCCGACGGTTCGCGCAGCCCGATGCGCACGATGATGGGCCTCGAGAGCCGCGGCCGCACCTTCAAGGACCGCTTCCTGATCGCCGACGTGAAGATGAAGGCGGAGTTTCCGACCGAGCGCTGGTTCTGGTTCGACCCGCCGTTTCACCGCAACCAGTCGGTGCTGCTGCACCGCCAGCCGGACAACGTGTGGCGCATCGACTTCCAGCTCGGCTGGGATGCCGATCCGGTCGCCGAGAAGCAGCCGGAGCGCGTGATCCCGCGTGTGCGCGCGCTGCTCGGGCCGGACGTCGAGTTCGAGCTCGAGTGGGTGAGCGTCTATACGTTCCGCTGCCAGCGGATGGAGACGTTCCGGCACGGCCGCGTGCTGTTCGCGGGCGACTCCGCGCACGGCGTGTCGCCGTTCGGCGCGCGCGGCGCGAACAGCGGCGTGCAGGACGCGGACAACCTCGCGTGGAAGCTGAAGCTGGTGCTCGACGGCCGCGCACACGACCGCCTGCTCGATACGTATGCGAGCGAGCGCGAGTTCGCGGCCGACGAGAACATCCGCAATTCGACGCGCTCGACCGACTTCATCACGCCGAAAAGCGCGGTGTCGCGCGTGTTCCGCGATGCGACGCTGAAGCTCGCGCGCGACTGCGAGTTCGCGCGCAAGCTGGTGAACAGCGGGCGCCTGTCGGTGCCGGCCGTGCTGGCCGATTCGCCGCTCAACACGCCGGACCGCGGCGGCGACGCATTCGCGTGCGCGATGCGGCCGGGCGCGGCGGCGGCCGATGCGCCGGTGCGTGCGCAGGGTGTGCCGGGCTGGCTGCTGCAGCATCTGCGCGACGGTTTCACCGGCGTGCTGTTCGGATTGCCGGGCGATGCGGCCGCGCTGGCGCAGGCCGTCGACGGGCTCGCGCTGCCGGTGCGTCCCGTGCTCGTCGTGCCGGCCGGGCACGCGCAGCCGGTGGCCGGCGTCGACGTCGTGGAGGACGTCGACGGGCTCGCCGCGCGGCGCTACGACGCGCAGCCTGGCACGTTCTACCTGCTGCGTCCCGACCAGCACGTCTGCGCCCGCACGCGCACGCTCGACCGTCAGGCGATTGCCGACGCACTGGCGCGCGCGACCTGCGCACGCTGATACGACCAAGATACCGGAGACACCGTCATGCCCTCACTCGACACCCGCCCGCGCCTGGCCGATCCCGACGCGTTCTACGAAGCGCTGATCGACATGCATCGCGACCTGTCCGACGCCGACAGCCAGCTCGTCAACGCGAAGCTGATCCTGTTGCTCGCGAACCAGGTCGGCGACGCCGACGTGCTGCGCGAAGCGATGGCGCTCGCACGCCAGGGCGTGACGCCGCCCGTGCATCCGGCCGCCGAGGTGGCGCAATGAGCGCGGCGCCGGCCGACGCGCGCGTGCTCGAAGTCGAGCGCGTGATCGACGAGACTCGTCGCCCGGGGTTTCACTGGATGCTGCTCGCGCTGTGCGGGCTGTGCCTCGTGATCGACGGTTTCGATGCGCAGGCGATGGGCTACGTCGCGCCGAGCGTGATCGCCGAATGGGGCGTGCCGAAGCAGGCGCTCGGGCCCGTGTTCAGCGCGAGCCTGTTCGGGATGCTGCTCGGCGCGCTCGGGCTGTCGGTGCTCGCCGACCGGATCGGGCGGCGCCCGGTGCTGATCGGCTCGACGCTGTTCTTCGCGGTGACGATGCTCGCGACGCCGTTCGCGGGCTCGATCCCCGTGCTGATGGCGTTGCGCTTCGTCACGGGGCTCGGCCTCGGCTGCATCATGCCGAACGCGATGGCGCTGGTCGGCGAGTTCAGCCCGGCCGCGCATCGCGTGAAGCGGATGATGATCGTGTCGTGCGGCTTCACGCTCGGCGCGGCGATCGGCGGCTTCATCAGCGCGGCGCTGATTCCGGCGCTCGGCTGGCGTTCGGTGTTCTTCGTCGGCGGCGCGGTGCCGCTCGTGCTGACGATCGCGATGGTCGCGCGGCTGCCGGAGTCGCTGCAGTTCCTGGTGCTGAAAGGGCGTGTCGCGCAGGCGCGCGACTGGCTCGCGCGGTTCGCGCCGGAAGCCGGCATCGATGCGAACACGCGGCTCGTCGTGCGCGAACGCGCGGCAAGCGGCGCGCCGGTCGCCGAGCTGTTCCGCCATGGCCGCCTGCCGGTCACGCTGCTGCTGTGGTCGATCAGCTTCATGAACCTGATCGACCTGTACTTCCTGTCGAACTGGCTGCCGACTGTGATGCGCGACGCCGGCTATTCGCCGGGCACCGCGGTGATCGTCGGCACGGTGCTGCAGACGGGCGGCGTGATCGGCACGCTGTCGCTCGGCTGGTTCATCGAACGTTACGGCTTCGTGCGCGTGCTGTTCGCGTGCTTCGCGTGCGCGGCCGTGTCGGTGGGGCTGATCGGCTCGGTCGCGCATGCGCTGCCGTGGCTGCTGGTCGTCGTGTTCGCGGGCGGGTTCTGCGTGGTCGGCGGGCAGCCGGCCGTGAACGCGCTCGCGGGCCAGTATTACCCGACGTCGCTGCGCTCGACGGGCATCGGCTGGAGCCTCGGCATCGGTCGGATCGGCTCGGTGCTCGGGCCGCTCGTCGGCGGACAACTGATTGCGCTCAACTGGTCGAACGGCGCGCTGTTCCATGCGGCCGCGGTGCCCGTGCTGTGCTCGGCGCTGTTCGTGCTGGGCCTCGCAGGCGTCACGCGGCGCAGCGGCGCGCAGGCGCCGAACGCCGTGATGAATTGATGGAGAAAGGAAACGATGACGCTTGACCTGTCGAAACCGGCAACCGCCGGCTACCTGAGCGGTTTCGCGAACGAATTCGCGACCGAGGCACTGCCCGGCGCGCTGCCGCACGGCCGCAACTCGCCGCAGCGCGCGCCGTACGGGCTGTACGCGGAGCAGCTGTCGGGCACCGCGTTCACCGCGCCGCGCGGCCACAACCGCCGCTCGTGGCTGTACCGGATTCGCCCGGCCGCCGTGCACCGGCCGTTCGAGCCGTATGCTGGCCCGCAGCGGCTCGTGTCGGAGTTCGGCGATTCGGCCGACGTGCCGCCGACGCCGCCGAACCAGTTGCGCTGGGATCCGCTGCCGATGCCGGTCGAGCCGACCGATTTCGTCGACGGCCTCGTGACGATGGCCGGCAACGGGTCGGCCGCCGCGATGAACGGTTGCGCGATCCACCTGTATGCGGCGAACCGCTCGATGCAGGACCGCTTCTTCTACAGCGCCGACGGCGAGCTGCTGATCGTGCCGCAGCAGGGGCGCCTGTTCATCGCGACCGAATTCGGCCGGCTCGACGTCGAGCCGTTCGAGATCGCGGTGATCCCGCGCGGCGTGCGTTTTGCCGTCGCGCTGCCGGACGGCGACGCGCGCGGCTATATCTGCGAGAACTTCGGTGCGTTGCTGCGCCTGCCGGATCTCGGCCCGATCGGCTCGAACGGGCTCGCGAACCCGCGCGACTTCCTGACGCCGCAGGCCGCCTACGAAGACCGCGAAGGCGCGTTCGAGCTGATCGCGAAGCTGAACGGGCGCCTCTGGCGCGCGGACATCGGCCATTCGCCGCTCGACGTCGTCGCGTGGCACGGCAACTACGCGCCATACAAATACGACCTGCGCCTGTTCAACACGATCGGCTCGATCAGCTTCGATCATCCCGATCCGTCGATTTTCCTCGTGCTGCAGGCGCAGAGCGACACGCCGGGCGTCGACACGATCGACTTCGTGATCTTCCCGCCGCGCTGGCTCGCGGCCGAGGATACGTTCCGCCCGCCGTGGTTCCACCGCAACGTCGCGAGCGAGTTCATGGGCCTCGTGCACGGCGCGTACGACGCGAAGGCCGAGGGCTTCGTGCCGGGCGGCGCGAGTTTGCACAACTGCATGTCGGGCCACGGACCCGATGCGGACACGTTCGAGAAGGCGTCCGCGAGCGACACGACGAAGCCGCACAAGGTCGACGCGACGATGGCGTTCATGTTCGAAACCCGCACGCTGATCCGGCCGACGCGCTACGCGCTCGACACCGCGCAGCTGCAGGCCGATTACTTCGAATGCTGGCAAGGCATCAAGAAACACTTCAATCCGGAGCAACGATGAGCGACACCCAAGACTGGCGCGCGACGCTCGACCCGGCTCGCAAGAGCTGGATCGAGACCGCGAACGATCCCGCCTGCGATTTCCCGATCCAGAACCTGCCGTTCGGCATCTTCAGCGATGCGAAGGGCGCGCGCCGCCCGGGCGTCGCGCTGGGCGACCAGATCGTCGATCTCGCGGCGCTCGCGCGTGCGGGCCTCGTCACGCTGCCGGCCGGCGCCGACGTGTTCGCCGCGCCGACGCTCAATGCGTTCATCGCGCTCGGCCGCGACGCGTGGCGCAGCGTGCGCGTGCAGCTGTCGGCGCTGCTCTCGCGTGACGACGCGACACTGCGTGACGATGCGGCGCTGCGCGCGCAGGTGCTCGTCGCGCAGCGCGACGCGACGCTGCATCTGCCGGTCGAGATTCCCGGCTACACCGATTTCTATTCGTCGAAGGAACACGCGACCAACGTCGGCTCGATGTTCCGCGATCCGAAGAATGCGCTGCTGCCGAACTGGTCGGAGATGCCGATCGGCTACAACGGCCGCGCGTCGTCGGTGGTCGTGAGCGGCACGCCGGTGCGGCGCCCGAACGGGCAACTGAAGCTGCCCGACCAGGAGCGCCCGGTGTTCGGCGCGTGCCGCAAGCTCGACATCGAACTGGAAACGGGCTTCATCGTCGGCAAGGGCAACGCGCTCGGCGAGCCGATCGCGTGCGAGGACGCGGAAGCGCATATCTTCGGGATGGTGCTGCTGAACGACTGGAGCGCGCGCGACATCCAGCAGTGGGAATACGTACCGCTCGGCCCGTTCAACTCGAAGGGGTTCGCAACGACGATCTCGCCGTGGATCGTCACGCTCGATGCGCTCGAACCGTTCCGCGTCGCGCAGCCCGAGCAGTCGCCGCAGCCGCTCGCGTATCTGCGGCATGCGGGCAAGCATGCGTTCGACATCGCGCTGGAAGTGACGCTGCGCGCCGAAGGGGCGGCCGAGGCCACGTCGATCTGCCGCACGAACTTCAGGCACATGTACTGGACGATGGCGCAGCAGCTCGCGCATCACACGGTCGCCGGCTGCAACACGCGCGTGGGCGACCTGATGGGTTCGGGCACGATCAGCGGGCCGACGAAGGATTCGTTCGGCAGCCTGCTCGAACTGACGTGGAACGGCAAGGAGCCGGTCGCGCTGAACGGCGGCGGCAGCCGCACGTTCATCGAGGACGGCGACGAGCTGACGCTCGCCGGCTGGTGCCAGGGCGATGGGTATCGCGTCGGCTTCGGCACGTGTGCGGGCAGGATCTTGCCGGCGCGGAGTGCGTGACGGATCGCGGCGCGAAACGTTACGCGTAGATCACGCGTAGTCCGGAAGGACAGGGCGGTCCGCATTGCGCGGGCCGTTTTTCGTTTACCGGAGGAGGGGGCGCGAGCGGCCCGATGCGTATCGGTGCATGATGCCGCGCGCCAACGCCAACGCCAACGCCAACGCCAACGCCAACGCCAACGCCAACGCCAACGCCAACGCCGACGCCGACGCCAACGCCGACGCCGACGCCGACGCCGACGCCGACGCCGATCGGCGTCAGACCGCGCGTTGTACTGCGGCGCGCCGCTCCCACAACGCCGCCGCGACGAACGCGGCGACGCAAGCGACCAGCACGCCGACCAGCGCATTGCTGCCCAGTTGCTCCATCAACGCGCCCGCCACCAGCGGGCCGCCGAAGCTCGCGGCGCTCCACGACGCCGACACGAGCGAACTCGCGGTGACGAGCGCCGCGCCGCGGAAACGTTCGCCGCACGCGACGAGCGACAGCGTATAGATGCTGCCGGCCGCCGCGCCGAGCACGAACAGCAGCGGCCAGCACAGCCACGGATTCGCGATCACGAACGGCAGCAGCGGCAGGCCGGCCAGCACGATCCAGCCGGCGCCGAGGTGCACGCGCTCGCGGCCGAGCTTGTCCGCGAGCCAGCCGATCGGGAACTGCATCGCGGTATCGCCGAACAGCATGATCGACGCGAGCAGCACGGCGGTCGCGCTCGCGACGCCGTGATCCATCGCGTAGAGCGGCAGCAGCGACAGCGCGAGCGTATCGAACAGCGCGAAGAAGCCGGTGCCGATGATCAGCGCGGGCATGCGCGGCAGCACGTCGAGCCAGCGGCCGTGTACTTCGTGATGCGCGTCGTCGCCGGCGAGCGGCGCACGGCGGATCGTCGCGAGCGTCGGCAGCGCGAGCAGGAACAGCGCGCCGCACAGCGCGAAGCGGATGTGCGTCGCGCCGGCGATCTGGCTGACGAGCACCGGGCCGGCCATCTGGAACAGCGTGAAATTGGTCGCGTAGATCGCGACGACGCGCCCGCGCGTCGCATCGTCGGCGAGCTGGTTGACCCACGCTTCGCCGATCGTGAACAGCAGCATCAGCGCGGCGCCGCACAGCACGCGCAGCACGCCCCACAGGATCAGGTTCGACGTGAACTGCATCAGCGCGGTGGCGGCTGCGAGCAGCACGACCGACACGACGATCGCGCGGCGCGCGCCGATGTGCCGCGCGAGCGCGGTGACGAACGGGACGATCGCGAGGCCGCCGAGGGCCTGCGCGGCCGTCAGCATGCCGACGACGTTGGTGCCGTGTCCGGCTTCGGTGAGCGCGAGTGCGGTCAGCGGCAGCGTGGCGCCGGTCCCGAGGCCGACGACCGCGACGCTCAGGATCAGCGCGAGGAAATCGCGATTGAGAATGGCTTTCATCGGCCGCGATGCTACACCGCGACCGGTGAAAGGTCCATGAAGGCCGTCACGTTCGAATGGAGTTGCGTACGCAACGATCGCGGCAGGGCCGCGTCACACGTATTCGGTCGGCACGGCCACCGGGCGGCGTTCGAGCGACGCGGACCACAGCGTGAGCGCGAGCGCGGCGACCGCCATCGCGACGCCGACCCACGGCAGGCTCACGAGCGACACGCCCGAGCCGATCGCCATCCCGCCGAGCCATGCGCCGGTCGCGTTGCCGAGGTTGAACGCGCCCTGGTTCAGCGTCGACGCGAGGTTCGGCGCGTCGCTCGCGCGGTCGACGATCATGATCTGCAGCGGCGGCACGATCGCGAACGCGAGGATGCCCCACACGAAGATCGTCGCGAGCGCGGCGAACGGCAGATGCATCGTGCCCGCGAACAGCGCGAGGACGATGCCGATCAGCGCGAGCGTCGCGATCAGCGACGGCATCCGCCGCCAGTCGGCGAGCTTGCCGCCCAGCGTGCCGCCGACCGTCAGGCCGAGGCCGAACAGCAGCAGCACGTAGGTGACCTGGCGCGGCGAGAAGCCCGTCACGTCCTGGAGGATCGGCGTGATGTACGTGAACACGCTGAACAGGCTCGCGGACGCGAGCACGCTGATGCCGAGCACCATCAGCACCTGCGGGTGCTTCAGCACGCTGAATTCGCGCGTGATGCTGGTATCGGGCATCGCGAGGTTTTTCGGCAGGCACACCGCGAGCGCGGCGGCCGCGGCGATGCCGATGCTGGTGACGGCCCAGAACGTCGCGCGCCAGCCGAACGCCTGGCCGAGTGCGGTGCCGAGCGGCACGCCGAGCACGTTCGCGAGCGTGAGCCCGGTGAACATCAGCGCGATCGCCTGCGCGCGGCGGTTCGGCGCGACGAGGTTGCTGGCCACCACCGAGCCGATGCCGAAGAACGCACCGTGGCAGAACGCGGTGACGACGCGCGCGGCCATCAGCACCGCATAGCCGGGCGCGATCGCGCAGAACAGGTTGCCGGCGATGAACAGCCCGATCAGGGCCATCAGCGCACGCTTGCGCGGCATCTTCGCGGTGACGATCGCGAGGATCGGCGCGCCGATCGTCACGCCGAGCGCGTAGCCCGACACGAGCATCCCGGCGGCCGGGATCGACACGCCGAGGTCGCGCGCGACATTGGGCAGCAGGCCCATGATCACGAATTCGGTGGTACCGATTCCAAATGCGGCGACGGCAAGGGCGAAAAGAGGCAGGGGCATCGCGGTAGGC
>NZ_JACCQA010000058.1:0-29682 GCF_015712215.1 Burkholderia sp. 9779_493 | reverse complement strand
TCGACCGGCTGTCGTCGGTGTTCATCTCGAACACGAACCACGAGGAGAACCAGCCGGCGCACCTGACGCTGAAGGATGCGAGCGTGCCGGTGAACGTGAACCTGCGTACCTACGCGGGGCCGGAGGCGCGCTTTTGCCCGGCGGCGGTGTACGAGTTCGTGAAGAACGACGACGGCAGCGAGCGCCTCGTGATCAACGCGCAGAATTGCGTGCACTGCAAGACCTGCGACATCAAGGACCCGACGCAGAACATCGTGTGGGTCACGCCGGAAGGCGGCGGCGGGCCGAATTACCCGAACATGTAACGCAACGCATCCCCGCGCCCCGCGGGCGCGAACGAACCGGAGTGAGACGATGAGCAATGCAGCGAAGGAAGTCGTGGTGGTGAGCGGTGTCCGTACCGCGATCGGTGATTTCGGCGGCAGCCTGAAGGATTTCTCGCCGACCGATCTCGGCGCGAAGGTGGTCGCCGAAGTGCTGTCGCGCGCGAACGTGCCGGGCGATGCGGTCGGGCACGTCGTGTTCGGCCACGTCGTGAACACCGAGCCGAAGGACATGTATCTCGCGCGCGTCGCGGCGATCAACGGCGGCGTCGCGCAGCACACGCCGGCGCTGACCGTGAACCGCCTGTGCGGCTCGGGCCTGCAGGCGATCGTGTCGGCCGCGCAGACGATCATGCTCGGCGATGCCGACGTCGCGATCGGCGGCGGCTCGGAGAGCATGAGCCGCGCGCCGTACACCGTGCCGGCCGCGCGCTTCGGCCAGCGCATGGGCGACGGCAAGCTCGTCGACATGATGCTCGGCGCGCTGCACGACCCGTTCCAGACGATCCACATGGGCGTGACGGCCGAGAACGTCGCGAAGAAATACGACATCTCGCGTGAAGCGCAGGACGCGCTGGCGCTCGAATCGCATCGTCGCGCGGCGCGCGCGATCGCGGAAGGGCGCTTCAAGGACCAGATCCTGCCGATCTCGATCCGCACCAAGAAGGGCGAAGTCGCGTTCGACACCGACGAGCACGTGCGTCACGACGCGAGCGCGGACGATTTCACGAAGCTCAAGCCGGTGTTCGCGAAGGAGAACGGCACCGTGACGGCCGGCAATGCATCGGGCATCAACGACGCCGCCGCCGCCGTGCTGATGATGAGCGCGGACGCCGCGCGCGCGCAGGGCGTGAAGCCGCTCGCCCGCCTCGTCGCGTATGCGCACGCGGGCGTCGATCCGGCGTACATGGGTATCGGCCCGGTGCCGGCCACGCAGAAGGCGCTCGAACGCGCGGGCCTGAAGATCAGCGATCTCGACGTGATCGAAGCCAACGAGGCATTCGCGGCCCAGGCGTGCGCGGTCACGCAGGAGCTCGGCCTCGATCCGGCCAAGGTCAACCCGAACGGTTCGGGCATCTCGCTCGGTCACCCGATCGGTGCGACCGGCGCGCTGATCACGGTGAAGGCGCTGTACGAGCTGAAGCGCATCGGCGGGCGTTACGCGCTCGTGACGATGTGCATCGGCGGCGGCCAGGGGATTGCGGCGATCTTCGAGAACATCTGATAATCGACCGCTCAGCATCCGAACACACAGGACATTTCATGGCCATCGAAACCGTCGGCGTCGTGGGCGCCGGAACCATGGGTAACGGCATTGCGCAAACGGCGGCCGTTGCAGGACTGAACGTCGTGATGATCGACGTCAGCGACGCCGCGCTCGACAAGGGTCTCGCGACGCTGAAGGGCAGCCTCGAGCGGCTCGTGTCGAAGGACAAGCTCGACGCGGCCGCACGCGATGCGGCGCTCGCGCGCATCACGACGTCGACCGACTACGCGAAGCTCGCCGCCGTCGACATCGTGATCGAAGCCGCGACCGAGAACGTCGAGCTGAAGGGCCGCATCCTGAAGCAGATCGAGGCCGTCGCACGCCCGGACGCGATCATCGCGACCAACACGTCGTCGATCTCGATCACCGCGCTCGCGGCGCCGCTCGCCGATCCGTCGCGTTTTCTCGGCATGCACTTCTTCAACCCGGTGCCGCTGATGCCGCTCGTCGAGATCATCCGCGGGCTGCAGACGAGCGACGCGACCGCGTCGGCCGTGCGCGCGCTGACCGAGCGTTTCGACAAGTCGCCGATCGGCGTGCGCAATTCGCCGGGCTTCGTCGTGAACCGGATCCTGGTGCCGATGATCAACGAAGCGTTCTTCGTGCTGGCCGAGGGCATCGCGTCGGCCGAGGAAATCGACGCGGGGATGAAGCTCGGCGCGAACCACCCGATCGGGCCGCTCGCGCTGGCCGACCTCGTGGGCCTCGACGTGTGCCTCGCGGTGATGGACGTGTTCGTGAAGGACTTCGGCGATCCGAAGTATCGCGCGTGCCCGCTGCTGCGCGAGATGGTGTCGGCCGGGCGGCTCGGGCGCAAGACCGGGCGCGGCGTGTACGACTACAGCAAGTAAGCGGCGCGTCATGCCACTTCGCGCGGCCGCCTTCGGGCGGCCGCGTGCATGGTGCGGCGCGCGCGGCGCGATTACGCGTCGAGCACTGACAGGTCGCGCGGCAGCGCGCGCTTGAACATCGCCAGCATGTGCCGCGCCGCCTTCGGCGGCAGCGTGATCGCATGGCGTACGGCCGCCGCGATCTGGATCATCATCAGTTCCGCGAATGCGCTGCGCTGTGCGCGCGTCGTGTCGGGCGCGACTTCCGCCAGCGCATCCGCGAACAGTCCGGCCAGGAATTCGCCGTCCGCGCGATCCAGTGCCTGCAGCGCGCGATCGGCCTGCGTCGCGCGCCAGATGTCGCGCATCAGCGGCTCGTCGACGAACATCCGGTAGTAGCTGTCCGTGATGCGCGCGAGCGTGGCGTGCAGATCGTCGATCGTCTTCATTCCCGCGAGGTCGCGCCGCACGCAGTCGTGGCCGACGGCGTTGTAGCGCTCCGCGAGCGTGCCGATCACCGCGGCCTTGTCCGGAAAGTACTGGTACAGCGAACCGAACGAGATGCCCGTGCGTTCGACGATGTCGCTCATCCGGAACGCGTCGCAGCCTTTCTCGATCATCACTTCCGACGCGCACGCGAGGATGCGCTCGAACCGCTCGCGGCTGCGCTGCTGCGTCGGTACCAGCCGCGCGCGCGCCGGCGCGTCCGCTGCCGCCGCGTCGGGCTCGTCGCTCTGCCCCGATTTTTGTCGGCCCATGCCGCCTCCCGAAAAGCTTGACGTTGCTAATGCGAGAGTCTATCGTGTTTTTGAAATGCGAGAGATTCTCGTGTTTTTCCAAAAGGAGACGCACATGTCGGCACTTCCCCTCCTCATCGTCGGCGGTTCGGGCAAGACGGGCGCCCGCGTCGATGCCCGGCTGCGTGCGCGCGGCCATGCGACACGGCCGGTATCGCGCACGTCGGCCGTCCGCTTCGACTGGACGGCGCCCGAAACGTGGCCGGCCGCGCTCGATGGCGTGTCGGCCGCCTATGTGACCTACCAGCCCGATCTGGCCGTCGAAGGCGCGGTGGACGCGATCGCCCGATTCGCGCGGCTCGCGCGGGATCGCGGCGTCGAGCGCGTGGTGCTGCTGTCCGGGCGCGGCGAGCCGCGCGCACAGGCCGCCGAGGCTGCGTTGCAGGCGTCGGGCGTGGGCTGGGGTGTCGTGCGGGCAAGCTGGTTCAACCAGAACTTCTCCGAAGGCTATCTGCTCGACGGCGTGCTGGCCGGCGAAGTCGCGCTGCCCGCCGGCGCGGTGCGCGAGCCGTTCGTCGATGCGGACGACATCGCGGACGTGGCCGTGGCCGCGCTCACCGATGCGCGGTTCGCGGACCGCGTGATCGAGGTCACCGGCCCGCGCGCGCTGACGTTCGCGGAAGCGGTCGACGAAATCGCGCGGGCCGCCGGGCGGCCGATCGCCTACCGCGAGATTCCGCACGATGCATTCGTCGCGGGGCTGCGCGAGGTCGGCGTGCCGGAGCCGGTCGTCGCGTTGCTCGACGACCTGTTCGACGGGGTGCTCGACGGGCGCAACAGCGCGGTGACGCACGGCGTCGACGCCACGCTCGGGCGCCCGGCGCGCGATTTCTCCGACTATGCGCGCGCGGTCGCCGCGACCGGCGTATGGAGCGCCTGACCATGATCGCGTTCGTGACGGCCGCGTTGCTGTGGGGTTCCGCCATCGGCTGCGGGTTGATGGCCGGCGTGTACTTCGCGTTCTCGACGTTCGTGATGACGTCGCTCGGACGGCTCGCGCCGCCGGCCGGCGCGGCCGCGATGAACGCGATCAACGTCGACATCGTGCGTTCGCCGTTCATGCCGCTGTTTCTCGTCACGACGCTGATGGCGCTCGCGCTCGTCGTGATCGCGCTGTTCGATCGCGACTCGCCGGGCGCGATGGCGGCGCTCGCCGGCGGCGTGCTGTACGTGTTCGGCATGTTCGCGGTGACGCTGGCCGTCAACGTGCCGCTCAACGATGCGCTCGCCGCAGCCGATCCGGCCACGGCGCAAGGCGCGGCGCTATGGACGCGCTACCTGCACGACTGGACGAGGTGGAATCACGTGCGCACGGTGGCGTCGGCGGCCGCATGCGCATGCTTCATCGCGGCACTCGCGGCGCGCTAGCGGCAGCGCCGCCGTTACGCGTAAAACGCCGACGGCGACATCCCGAAGTGCCGCTTGAACATCGCGGAGAACGCGCTCTGGCTGCTGTAGCCGTGATCCATCGCGACGGTCAGCACTTTTTCGCCGTGCGCCAGACGCTTGAGTGCGAGCAGCAGCCGCGCCTGCTCGCGCCAGCGGCGGAAGCTGAGCCCCGTCTCGCGCCGGAACGCGCGATGCAGCGTGCGGACCGACAGGCCGAGCAGGTCGGCCCACTCGGCGATCGTGCGCAGGTCGTCGGGCGTGGCGACCAGCGTGTCGCAGATCGTCCGCAGGCGCGCGTCGTGCGGCCACGGCAGGTACAGCGGCAGCAGCGGCGCGACGGTCACTTCCGCAAGCAGCAGGTGCATCAGGTGATCGTGGCGCGAGCCCGGCGCGTAATCGAGCGGCACGTCGACCGCGGCGAGGATCAGCTCGCGCAGCAGCGGATGCACTTCGACGACGCAACTGCGCGCGGGCAGGTGCTCGACCGCGCCCGGCTCGACGAACACCGTGCGCATCTGCACGTCGCCGCTCATCTGCACCGTATGGTCGAGCCCGGCTTCGAGCCATACGCCGCGCGTCGGCGGCACGACCCACGATGCACCTTCGGATTCGACGTGCATCACGCCCTCGATCGCATAGAGCAGTTGCGCGCGCCGATGGCGGTGCGGCGCGATCGACGTGCCGTGCACGTAGGTGGCCGCCATCGCCGACACGGGCATCGGCGTCGATTCGTAGCGCAGGTGCGCAAACGGCGGGGTGGACTCGAGTGTCCGATTGGCGACAAGTCGTGACATTTTGGCGTGAGACAGGCAGTGGGCGGGCGGGCACGATGGCGTTCCGATTCACGCCAGCCTCCCTGTCACGATATTAATCCGTCCAACGCGATGAACAAGTCTCCTTTTCTGCTCCCCTTCTGCGCGATCGCGCTGTGGGCCGGCAACGTCGTCGTCTCGAAGCTGTCCGCGTCGACGATCGACCCGTCGGCCATCACGTTCTACCGGTTGCTGCTCGCCGTCGCGCTGATGAGCGTCTTCACGCTGCGCCCCGCGTGGCGCAATCGCGCGGTGCTCGTCGCGCACCTGCCGAAGCTCGCGGTGCTCGGCTTTCTCGCGATGGCGCTGTTCCAGAGCCTGTCCTACGAGGCCGCGAAAACGACCAGCGCGACCAACATGGCGATCATCACCGCGCTCGTGCCGCTGATGACGATGCTGCTGAGCTCGCTGCTGCTCGGCGATCCGCCGGGCGCCGGCATGATCGGCGGCGGCGTGCTGTCGCTCGCGGGCGTCGTCTACCTGATCGCCGAAGGGCACCCGACGGCGATCGCCGCGCACGGCGTGCAGCTGGGCGACCTGCTGATGCTGGCCGCGTCGGCCGCGTACGCGCTGTACGGCGTGCTGCTCAAGCGCTGGCGCATCGGCGCGCTGCCGGCGTGGCAGTCGACTTACGTGCAGGCGCTGGCCGCGCTCGTGTTCATGGCGCCGATGCTGCTGCGGCTGCCCGCGCAGGCCGCATGGCCGACGCGCGCGAGCGTGCCGCTGATCCTGTATGCCGGCGTGCTGGCGTCGGTGGTGCTCCCGTATCTGTGGATGCAGGGCGTGCGGCTGCTCGGCCCGAGCCGCTGCGCGATGTTCATGAACCTGCTGCCCGTGATGACGGCCGGCGGCGCGATCGTGCTGCTCGGCGAATCGCTGCGGCTGTATCACCTGATCGGCGGCGGTGTCGCGCTGCTCGGCGTCGCGCTCGCGCAGCGGTTTCCGTTTCAAGCCGGTGCATCGCAAGGAGCCCGCCAATGAGCGCGCATGCGGACCTCCAGGACCTGATGGCCATGCTGCCGGACGAATGCGCGCCCGGCGCCGCGCCGGCGCTCGCGCGCCAGCTCGAACGGATCGCGACCGCGCTCGAGGCGTTGGCGGGCATCCGCCAGCCGGCCGCGGTCGATTTCGATGCGGCCATTGCGTTTCGCTGGTGCGGTGTCGGCGGCGGCCATCGAACGGCGCCGCTCGAACCGATCGCCACGCCCGCGCTCGTCGGGTTCGACGCGCTGCGCAACGTCGGCCGGCAGGCGGCGATCGTCGAGCGGAACACGCGCCAGTTCGTGCACGGGTTCGCGGCCAATCACGTGTTGCTGACCGGCGCGCGCGGTACCGGCAAGTCGTCGATCGTGAAGGCGTGCCTGCATGCGTTCGCGGCGCACGGCCTGCGGTTGATCGAGGTCAGCAAGGAAGGGCTGAACGATCTGCCGGCGATCGTCGAGCTGGTGCGCGCGCGGCCCGAGCGCTACCTCGTGTTTTGCGACGACCTGTCGTTCGAGGCCGGCGAGACCGGCTACAAGGGGCTCAAGACGGTGCTCGACGGCTCGGTCGCGAGCGACCTGTCGAACGTGCTCGTGTACGCGACGTCGAATCGCCGCCACCTGATGCCCGAGCAGGCGAGCGACAACGCGAACGTGACGCGTGCGGAGAATGGCGAGCTGCACCCGGGCGACGCGGTCGAGGAGCGGATTTCGCTGTCCGAGCGCTTCGGGATCTGGGTCACGTTCTACGGCTTCACGCAGGACGAGTACCTGGCCGTCGTCGAGAGCCGGCTCGGCGCGGCCGGTTTCGATGACGCGCAGATTCGCGCGGCCCGCGAGCCCGCGCTGCAGTGGGCGCTCGAACGCGGCGCGCGTTCGGGCCGCATCGCGGTGCAGTTCGCGCGCGATTACGCGGGACGGCTCGCGGACGCAAGCGGTGCGGACGAACGCCCGCCGGGGCGCCGGCGCGCCTGAGCCGCGCGCTACAGCAGCCGCTCGGACAGGACGCGGAATGCGACGTCCGGCACGACGAAGCACAGCGGCTCGCCGGTCGCGCCGATGCGGGCGAGGAAGTCGCCGCCGCCTGCGGGGCCGATCGTCTTGAGCGGCCGCACCGCGTCGACGTCGATCGGCAGGTCGATCGACGCATGCGCGAGGCGATCGCAGTCTGCCACATGGGCGACGGCCGCGTGCTGCAGCGACAGCGCGGCGACCGCCGCGCGCCAGTCGTCGAAGAACGGCGCGAAGGCGTCGGGCAGCGTGCGGTCGTGCGACGCTTCGGCCGTGCAGCGGAAGTCGGGTGCGCTGCCGCCGCTCGCGGCCAGCAGCGTGTCGTAGCGTCCGTCGCGCGCCGCATGCGTGAAGGGCCGCGCGAGATGCGACGGCAGCGCGTCGCTGAACAGCCGGCTGCCGAGCGCATAGAGCGGGTGGTCGAACACGTTCTTCACGAACAGCACGGTGCGCCCGGCCGGCGCGCCGTCCGGCAGCGCGTCGACGTAGAGCCGCCAGTTGCTTTGCAGCGGCGACGGAAACACGCGCCGCAGCGGGCCGGCGAGCCGCGGGCCGAAGTGGCGGTGCCGGTAGGTGAGCGTCGTGAACAGCGTGCGGCCGCCACGGCTCGCGAGCGTGACGCCGCGCGGCACGAGCGGCGCGACGGCCGCGACATCGACGACCCACGTGCAATACACGACGTGCTCGACGTCGCTCGCGAGCTGCAGGAACGGCAGCCGCGACAGCAGCGCGCGGCGTGCGCGCAGCAGCGGGCCGCTCGCGACGATCCGGTTGGCGAGCCGGCCGGCGAAGCCGGAGGACGGGTAGACGAAGGTATTGTCGTAGCGCATGGGCGGCATTGTGCCGGGGTTGTCATGTGTGCGGAAGAGGCGAGCCAGCGTCCTTGGCCGAACGCCGTGCATTTGCCGGACGCCGCCCGCATGATGCACGCTCGTGCGACGGATCGCGCCGGAATCGATGGAAAATTTCCGCCGACCCGCGCGTCCGGGAGATGGGGCGGCGCTCCACCGATCCCGCCGCGATTCATTCCGGCTCGGGTTCGCGCATCGGTTGCCGCGGCGCGTTCAGCCAACGCGCGATCCTGCCGCCCGCGAGTCGCCACTCGAACGGATTGCGAAAATCGAACGTGTACAGTTCGTGCAGAAGGGACGGCCAGCACCCACGTAGATTCCGGGACGCCTGGGAGCGCTCGATGCGCGAGGGGCGCCACGTGTCGTGCCAGGGAAAGTTCGTCGTCGTACTCGAGCACCGTCGTGGTAACCGGAAATTGAGCGCATACGCGTACCGCGGCCGATCCGAGAAGTTTGCCCCCGCGGCGTGCAGCGTGCGCCCCGCATGCACGGTGCAGTCTCCCGGCATCAACGGACACGTCACGGCGCGCGCCGGATCGAATCCGCCGACGCACTCGAGCCCATGGGCGGTCACGTCGCCCCCGAGCGGTACGTGCGGAAGGACGTCGTACAGGTGAGACCCGGGGATGAACCGCATGCACCCGTTGTCGACCGACACGGCTTGCAACGGAATCCAGAAGTTGACTTCGCGATGGTCGATGCGCGCGTCGGTAAACGCGTCGTCCTGATGCCATGGCGTCACGGTGTCCGTACGCGACTGCTTCAGGAAAAAGCTGTCGCCGGCAAAACGAACATTCGGGCCGAGCAGCGCCTTGGCGATATCGAACGCGGCGCAGCGGATACGGAGTTTCGCCAGCCGACGCTCGAAATAGGACGCCCAGTGAAGTTGGAGAAGTTGAGGCCCGGAATCGCCCCCGTTCGACTCGGGATAGAAATCGAACATCAGGCCCTGGGCGTAGCCCGTGCGACTGCCGAGCAGACGATGGCCGATTTCGCGCAAGTCTTCGATCTCCGCGGTGTCGATCAGCCCGTTGATGACCGCAAAGCCGTCGTGATGGAACCGGGACCGAAGATTGGCTTGCATTGGAACCTTGACGATGAGTTCACGGATCGCGAAGCGATGCAGACGGCCTCTGATTTTTCGATTTTCGTATTTTCGCGAAGGACGCTTCTGTTCGATACCTTACGTTGGTTGCCGACGGCCGAGCAGCCCGACGCGTTCTGCGACAAGGGCTATCGGGTCGTGAATGGCGCGGGCGGGGCAACGTGGACGTCGCGATGCCGCCACGTGCCGGGCGAGCGCGGTACCCGGCCGGCGCCGCCGTAGCGGTGGTGCAGCCGATGTGTGCACCACCCATCGCAGCATCGCCGTGCTGGCCGTCGATGGCGTGTGCCGCACCGAGCGTCGCCTGGCGTGCGTCCGACGTCGGACCGGGTCCGGCCGGAACCTGCGCGAGGCGTTTCGACGGCCAGTCTTGACGTGTGATGCACGCGTGCGAAGGCCGGCCGTTCGCGCGTCAGTACCCCGATCCGCCGCCCGCCTGATCGCTGACGATCGCCACTCCCGAGCTCGTACCGAGCCGCGTCGCGCCGGCTTCGAGCATCGCGAGCGCGGCCGCGCGGTCGCGCACGCCGCCCGACGCCTTCACGCCGAGCGTCGGTCCGACCGTGCGGCGCATCAGCGCGACGTCGGCGAGCGTCGCGCCGCCGTGGCCGAACCCGGTCGACGTCTTCACGAACGCGACGCCGAGATCGCGGCACATCTCGCACACGCGCACCTTCTCGTCGTCGGTCAGCAACCCCGTTTCGAGGATCACCTTGAGCGGCACCGTGCCGCACGCGCGATGCACGGCGTCGATGTCGGCCTTCACGTCGTCGGCGCGGCCGCTTTTCAGCGCGCCGATGTTGATCACCATGTCGATCTCGCCGGCGCCCGCCGCGATCGCGGCGGTGGCTTCGAATGCCTTCGCGGCGGACAGCCCCGCGCCGAGCGGAAAGCCGACCACGGCACACACGAGCACGCCGGTATCGGCCAGCTCGCGCGCGGCGAGCGGCACGTTCGCCGAATTCACGCAGACCGAGTAAAAGCGATGCTCGGCCGCCTGGCGGCAGAGTTCGCGGATCTGCGCGTCGCTCGCGTCGGGCGCGAGCAGCGTGTGATCGATGGTTTGGGCGAGTTGGGCGTTGGAAAGCGGCATGTGTCAGGACTCCACGGATCGTGTGCGGAAAGGGCACACGGAAAGTTGATGTTTTCACATCGGTTTGTTACAAATACGACATTCCGGCCGGGCCCGCGCGCCCGGCACGACGAGCGACTCACGCGGCGGGCACGCAGGATACAGGCATGGAAACAAAGAAGGGCGAGCGGATCAAGACATTGATGAACGTGCTGCAAGGGCAGAACGCGATTCATCTGAAGGAAGTCGCCGAGTTGTTCGGCGTGTCCGAAATGACGATCCGCCGCGATCTCGCGGACAACCCGCACGGCCTCAGCCTGATCGGCGGCTACGTGACGCGCCATTTCGCCGCGCAGCGCAGCGACATCGGCGAATACCTGATCAGCGCCGAGAACAACCGGCAGACCGAGGAAAAGCGCCGCATCGGCAAGCTGGCCGCGCAATTCGTGACGACCGGCGACACGATCTTCGTCGACTGCGGGTCGACCACGCCGTTCATCGTCGATTTCATTGCCGACGACCTCGAATTCACGGCGGTCTGCAATTCGCTGAACGTGTTCGCGAAGCTGCAGCAGAAGCCGCATTGCAACGTGATCCTGTGCGGCGGCGCGTATCACCGCCAGAACATGGTGTTCGAATCGGTTGCCGAAACGGGCATCCTCGATTCGGTGCGCGTGTCGAAGGCGTTCATCTCGGCGGCCGGCGTGAGCGACCGCTGCGGCGTCACGTGCTTCAACTTCCACGAAGTCGATGCGAAGAAGAAGGTGATGGCGCGCGCGCAGAACCGCTTCCTGCTGGTCGACCACACGAAGTTCGACGAAGTGCGCGCGGCCTATTTCGCGGAACTGACCGATTTCAACTACGTGATCTCCGACGGGCAACTGAGCCGTCGCTACGAAACCGCGATCCGCGAGCACGGGATCGCGCTCGTGACGTGAGGCGGCGCGGGCGTGCGGCGCGCTTTTCGTCGCGGTTTTCATCACGTTTTCCATCACATCACGCATCGCGCGCTTCCGCCGCGCTCAGGTAGCCGGTGACCACGTCGAAGCGGCGCGACGCGCCCGGCGCCAGCGCCGCGACGTGGCCCTTGCGGCGTTCGGCTTCGTAACCTTCGGGCTCGCAGGTCGACGGCAACGCGAACGCGGCGACCTGCTGGTCCGCGTTGTGCAGGATCCAGCGCGTCGCATGTGGGAATTGCGCGGGGCGGTACGCGGTGTGGAACGCGCCGCCGTCCGGATGCGCGAGCCGGAAATGCGCGACGCCGTCGCCGTCCGTTTCAACCTCGTTCATGAAGAACACGATCTCGGGGTCGTACAGCGCGGGCGCATCGAGCGTCGCGAGCCGCGCCGGATCGCGCGCGAGCGTGGCCGTGTAGTCGCGCCACGCGGCGGTCGGCTTCACGTGCGCGGGCACGCTGTCGCGCAGCCGCATGCCGCCAGGCGGGAGCGACTGCTCGAAGCGGCCGCCCGGCACGTACGTGTAGTTCAGGTGGGCCATGTACATCAGGTCCATCGGCGCGCCGCCGAGGTTCGTCACGTCCATCGCGATCGTCATCCGCGCATCGTGCTCGGCCAGCCGCACCGACGGACGCGCGACGTAGTGGCTGCCGAAGCCCTGCACGTATTCGTACTCGCCGGTCACCTCGACCGTCGCGCCGCGCGCATCCGCGCCGACGACGAGGCTCGCGCGGTCCATCGGCGCGCACGGCATCTCGCCGTGCAGCGCGTGCGTGTCGTCCGGCCCCGGGCAGCCGTTGCGCAGCAGTCCGCTGTGGAACATGAAGCAGCCGTAGGTGTCGATGATCGACGCCACGCGCTTCGGCTGCCGGAACATGTGCTTCATCGTCAGGTCGCGGCCGTCGAATTCGGCCGCCCAGATCATCTGGCCGAGATACGGCAGCACGACGAGATGGCCGCGACGGTTCGCGAGCTTCAGCGCCTCGACGCCGGACGGATACGCGAACGCGGTCACGGTGAGGCCGTCGGTGCGGTACAGCGTGCGCGGTGTTTCGCGGAAGTCGTCGCGCCGCAGTTCGATCTCGCCCCGCATCGTCAGGCTCCCGACGTGTTGCGCGTCGCGGCGTAGCGCGTGGACGCGTGGCCGTCGGCCGCCGCGTCGGGCGTCGCCGCCGGCAGGTGACGCAGGCAGTAGAAGCCGTAGTAGACGATCACGACGAAGCAGACGAGCGGCACGACGAACGCGAGCTGCATGTTGCCGCCGGTGTGATCCGAGATCAGCCCCTGGATCAGCGGCACGACCGCGCCGCCGACGATGCTCATCACGAGGATCGAGCCGCCGTATTCGGTGTCCTTGCCGAGGCCGTCGATCGTCAGCCCGTAGATCGTCGGCCAGCACGGGCCGAGGAAGACGCTCACGCACACGGCCGCATAGACGGCGGTGATGTTGTGCACGCTGATCGTGTACGCGAGCAGCGCGATGCACAGGATGCCGTAGACGATCAGCACCTTGGCCGGCCCGACGCGTTTCATCACGAGCGTCGCGACCAGCTTGCCGACGAAGAACGCGAAGAAGGTCGCGAGCAGGTAGCGCGACGCGCCGCGCTCGGTGAGGCCGCCGATCTGCATCGCGAGCCGGATCGTGAAGCTCCACACGCCGACCTGCGCGCCGACGTACAGGAACTGCGCGACCACGCCCGCGACGAAGCGCCGGTTGCCGAACAGCCGCGCGAGCGTGCCGCGCGCGTCGATCCGGTGCGTGACCGCGCCCGTGCCGTTGCCCTTGCAGGCCGGGTACGGCGTGAGCGCAAATACGATGAACACCGCGACGAGCACGACGATCAGCCATTTGTACGGCTCGAGCGTCGCCTGGATCATCGCGAGCTGATGCGTGTGCGCGTCGGCGGCCGACATCGCCGCGAGCTGCGCATGCGACGCGTCGCCTTCCTTGAAGATCAGGAAGCTGCCCATGTAGACGCCGGCCATCGCGCCGAACGGGTAGAACGTCTGCGAGATGTTCAGGCGCCGGGTGCTGGTGCCGCGCGGGCCCATCAGCGTCGAATACGAGTTCGACGCCGTTTCGAGGAACGACAGGCCCGCGGCGATCACGAACAGCGCGACGAGGAACATCCCGTACTTCGCCATCGACGCGGCCGGGAAGAACAGCAGGCAGCCGGTCGTGTAGAGCAGCAGGCCGACGAGGATCGTCGTCTTGTAGCTGAACTTCTTCACGACGGTCGCGGCCGGAATCGCAAGGAAGAAGTAGCCGAGATAGAACGCGGACTGCACGAACGCCGATTCGAAATCGGACAGGAAGAACGATTTCTTGAACTGCGCGATCAGCACGTCGTTCAGGTTCGCGGCGGTGCCCCACAGCGCGAACAGGCAGCACAGCAGCGTGAACGCGAAGAGCGGCGTGCGATTCAGGTAATAGCCGTCGGGGGCGTGTTCGATCCGGGTTCGGCTCATGGGTGTCTCCTTCCCAATGTCTCGTCGATGAAGGCGCCGGTCAGAAGCCGGCGTCGCGGAGAAAGCGTTCGAACGTCGCGGCGTCGGCGTACGACTTCTGCGTGCCGAGGCCCGTGACCGAATGCGCGGCGTACGCGGATGCGTAACGCATCGCATCGATCGCGTCGCGCGACGCGGCATAGCAGCGCGCGAAGCAGCCGATATACGCGTCGCCCGCGCCCGTCGTGTCGCGCGCGTCGACCGGCACGCCCGGCACGTGCCGCACGCCGTCGCGCGATACCAGCAGCGAACCGTTGCTGCCGAGCGTGACGAGCACGTGCTTGAGCCCGCGCGCGACCAGCGCTTCGGCGGCGCGGGTCGCACTTTCGCGCGAATCGACCGGCATACCCGACACGATCGCGAGCTCGGTTTCGTTCGGCACGAAGAATTCGACGGAGCGGATGCGTTCGAAATCGAGGTCGGCGACCGCCGGTGCGGGATTCAGCAATACCGGAATGCCGTGCCGCGCGCCGAATTCGATCGCGTGATAGACGGTGTCGAGCTCGATCTCGAGCTGCAGCACGATCAGCGCGCATTCGGCGAGCATCGGCGCGGCCGCGTCGATGTCGGCCGGCCGCAGGTGGCGGTTCGCGCCCTTGACGATCAGGATGCTGTTGCTCGAATCGGGTTCGACGAAGATCGGCGCGACGCCGCTCGGCACGCCGGCGACCTTGCGCACGTGCGTGGTGTCGATGCCTTCGCGTTCGAAGTTGCGGATCGTGTTGTCGGCGAACACGTCGTCGCCGACTTTCGTGACCATCACGACGCGCGCGCCGAGGCGCGCGGCCGCGACGGCCTGGTTCGCGCCCTTGCCGCCGCAGCCGAGCTCGAAGTTCGGGGCCTCCAGCGTCTCGCCCCGGGCGGGCATGCGCGCGACATAGGTCACGAGGTCGACCATGTTGCTGCCGATGACGGCGATTGTCTCCATCTGCGTCTCTTCCTTGGTATGGGATGCGCCGCGGCGCGCGCATGGTCGGCGGCCGCTCGCGACAGGTGATAATAAAATCACATTAAATGTGAAAATGCAATCCTATGATGTTAGGAGGGTCACTTTTCGGTCGCTGGCCAGGCGGACGAGACGCCCGCATGCCGCTGTCGGCATGCAAAAAGATTGCACGTGGGAGGGCCGGGCGAGGATGGGCCAGAAAGATGGGCTTTCGCGAGAACCGCGCGCGATCCGTCGTGCGCATCGCTGTTTTTAGCAGTCCGTTCCTGCGGGGGAACGAGGCATCGATGGCAAGACGCCCGTGATGTGCGAAAGCGCGTCGGTCACGGGCGTACGGAGGCTACCGCTGCGCCACCGCGCTCGTTTCCCGCCAGCCGCCGCCCAGCACCTTGTACAGCGTGATGAGATTGGACTGCTTGGCGAGCATGTCCGTGACCAGTTGCTGTTGCGCGGCGTAGAGCGTGCGCTGCGCGTCGAGCAGGGTCAGGAAGCTGTCGGTGCCGCTGCGGTAGCGTGCCTGCGCGAGGTCGTAGTATTGCCGCGCGGACTCGACGTAGTCGCGATCCGCGGCGACCTGGGTGACGTACGTGGTGCGTCCCGCGAGTGCATTCGACACCTCCTTGAACGCCGTCTGGATGGCCTTTTCATAGTTGGCGACGTCGATGTCCTTCTCGACTTTCGCCACGTCCAGCGTGGCGCGGTTGTAGCCGAAATCGAAGAGCGGCACCGAGAGGGTCGGCGCAAACGTCCACGCCCCCGTGCCCGCCTTGAACAGGTTCGAGAGGCTGCCGCTCGTGGTGCCCGCGGAAGCCGTCAGCTCGATCTTCGGAAAGAACGCGGCGCGCGCCGCACCGATGTTGGCGTTGGCGGCCTTCAGCGTGTGCTCGGCTTCGACGATGTCGGGCCGGCGCGCGAGCAGATCCGACGGCACGCCTTCGCCAATGTCCGCGAACGTGTGCTCGCTTTCCATCAGCGAAGGGCCCTGCGGCAGATCGTCGGGCAGCGGCGCACCGATTTCGGCCACCAGGTTGTTGCGGTCCTGCGCGACCGCACGCGTGTACGAGGCGAGACTCGACCGCGCGCTCGCCAGCGAATTTTCGGCCTGGCGCACGTCCTGCAGCGACGCGCTGCCCATTTTCATCATGCTCACCGTGAGATCGTAGGTGTGCTGGTCCGCATCCACGGTGTTCTGTGCGATCTGCAACGACGTCTCGTCGGAGCGCAGTTGCAGATAGTCGGTGGCGACGGTCGCGATCAGGCTGATCTGCGTGCTGGTGCGCGCGGCGTCCGTGGCGAGGTACTGCTCCAGCGCCTGGCGCTTGAGGCTGCGCAGGCGGCCGAAGAAGTCGATTTCCCACGATGTGAGGCCCACGCTCGCGCTGCTCGAACCGTATGCGCCCGTGGAGCCGGCCACGCGTTCGCGCGTGATCGAGCCGGATGCGTTGATGGCCGGTCCGACGTTGGCGCGCGCGATGCGGTACTGCGCTTCGTACTGCGCCACGTTGAGCGCGGCCACGCGCATGTCGCGGTTGTTCGCGAGCGCGAGTTCGATCAGCTTTTGCAGTCGCGGATCCTTGAAGAAGTCGCGCCAGCCGAGGTCGGCTCCCAGCGGTGCCGCAGCCGTGCTCTGCGCGGCCTTCGGCTGCGGCCGCGAGGGCACGGTGGACCAGGTATTGTCGACCGGTGCGGCCGGCCTTTGGTACGTCGGGTCCAGCGTGCAGCCTGCCAGCATGCCCGTGCAGACAAGGGCGATCAGTGTGCGTTTCATGCGTTGCCCTCGTTGATGCCGGCGGAGTCCGTCGTGTGACCGTGTTCGTTGAACAGTCTGCGCACCACGACGAAGAAGACCGGTACGAAGAAGATGGCGAGCACCGTGGCCGCGATCATGCCGCCCGTCACGCCCGTGCCGATGGCGTGGCGTGCGCCGGCGCCGGCACCCGTACTGATGACGAGCGGCAGCACGCCGAACACGAACGCGAGCGAAGTCATGAGAATGGGGCGCAGCCGCATGTGGGCGGCTTCGAGTACGGCGTCCACGAGGCTGCGTCCCTGCGCTTGCAGATCCTTCGCGAACTCGACGATCAAGATGGCGTTCTTCGTGGACAGACCGATAGTGGCCAGCAGCCCCACCTTGAAATAGATGTCGTTCGAAAGCCCGCGCCCATGAGCGGCAAGTAACGCGCCCAGCACACCGAGCGGCACGACGAGCAGCACCGCAAGCGGAATCGACCAGCTTTCGTAGAGGCCCGCCAGGCACAGGAACACGACGACGAGCGAGATCGCGTAGAGCACCGTGGCTTGCGAGCCGGCCTGCTTCTCCTGATACGACTGGCCCGTCCATTCCACGGCGAAGCCGGGCGGCAGTTTGCGTGCAAGCTGTTCGACTGCCGTCATTGCCTCGCCGGTGCTCACGCCGGGCCGCGTGGCGGCCGAAATGCCCGTGGCGAGCTGCCGGTTGTAGCGTTCGATCTGTGGCGGCCCGAACGTCCAGTGGCTCTTTGCGAACGACGAGAAGGGCACCATCGTGGAGTCGTAGCCGGTCGTGCTCGTGGTGGTGCTCGAGGACGACGAACTCGACGCACTGCTGCTTGCCTTCACATACCAGTCGCCAAGGTCGGCAGGCATCATGCGATACGGGGCGTCCGACTGCACGTAGACTTTCTGCACGCGCCCCGTGTCGATGTAGTTGTTCACGTAGGACGAACCGAACGCGGTCTGCAGCGTCGCGTTGACGTCGGAGATGGAAAGCCCCAGCGCGTTGGCTTTTTCGCGGTCGATGTCCACCTGCAGCTGCGGCGTGTCTTCAAGGCCGGACGGACGCACCATCGCGAGCGTCGGCTCCTTCGACGCCATGCCGAGAAACTGGTTGCGCACCGCGAGCAGCTTGTCGTGGCCTGCGCCGCCGCGATCTTCTATCTCGAAGTCGAGGCCGCTTTGCGTACCCAGTTCCTGAATGGCGGGCGGGTTCAGCACGAAGATGCGCGCGTCGCGATTGCCGGCGAAATGCTGGTTGGCGCGCGCGATGATGGCCGACACGCTGTCGCGCGAACCGCGCAGGCTCCAGTCCTTGAGCGTCACGAACGCGATGGCGTTGTTCTGCCCCTGGCCGTTGAAGCTGAAGCCGTTGATGGCGATGACCTGCTTGACGCCCGGCTCGTCCTTCAGCACGTACTGCTCCACGGCCTCCACCGTCTTCAGCGTACGCGAGGCCGGCGTGCCCGCGGGCGCGCTGATCGACACGATGAAGTAGCCCTGGTCTTCGTCAGGCAGGAACGAGGAGGGCAACGTGACGTAGAGCAACGCCACGACGCCGGCGATCGCGCCGTAGAGCAGCATGTAACGCGCGGGTCGCGCGACCACGCGTGCGAGCGAGGAACTGTAGCCCGCGTTGCGCTTGGCGAACCACCGGTTGAACCAGCCGAAGAAGCCGCGCTTTGCGTGGTGCTCCACGTCGGCGCGCTTGAGCAGCGTGGCGCACAGCGCCGGCGTGAGCGTAAGCGCGAGCATGACCGACAGCAGCATCGCCGAGACGATGGTGATGGAGAACTGCCGGTAGATCGCGCCCGTGGAGCCCGCGAAGAACGCCATCGGAATGAAGACGGCGGTGAGCACGGTGGTCACGCCGACCAGGGCGCCGGTAATCTGCCCCATCGCCTTGTGCGTGGCTTCCTTCGGGCCGAGCTTCTCCTCGCTCATGATGCGCTCGACGTTTTCCACCACCACGATGGCGTCGTCCACGAGCAGGCCGATGGCGAGCACCATCGCGAACATCGAGAGTACGTTGATCGAAAAACCGATCATCGACATCACGCCGAACGTGCCGAGCAGCGCAACGGGCACCACGAGGGTCGGAATCAGCGTGGCGCGCACGTTCTGCAGGAACAGGTACATCACGAGGAAGACCAGTACGACCGCTTCGAACAGCGTCTTCACGACCTCTTCGATCGAGATGCGAACGAACGGCGTGGTGTCGTACGGGTAACTGATCGCGACGTCCTTCGGCAATTGCAGCTGGATCTCGGCGAGCTTCGCGCGCACGGCGTTGGCCGCGTCCAGCGCGTTGGCGCCGGTGGCGAGCTTGATGGCGAGCGCGGATGCCGGCTTGCCGTTCAGACGAGACGCGGTGTCGTAGCTGTCGCCTCCCACCTCGACGCGCGCCACGTCCTTCAGCAGCACGCGCGAGCCGTCGCTGTTCACGCGCAGCAGGATGTCGGCGAACTGGTCGGCGCTCGTCAGCAGACTCGACGAGCGGATGGTCGCGTTGATGGCCTGCGAATCCGTTGCCGGCGAGCCGCCGACCTGCCCCGTGGAAAGCTCGACGTTCTGGTTCGTGATGGCCGTGGTCACGTCGGAGGGCGCGAGTCCGAAACTGTGCAGCTTCACCGGGTTGAGCCAGATGCGCATCGCGTGCTGCGCGCCGAACAGCGTCACGTCGCCCACGCCGTTCAACTGCGCGAGCGGATCTTCGATCCGGGTCGCGATGATGTTGCCGAGATCCACCGAATTCCAGGTGCCGCCCGGCGACGAGAGCGCGACGATCATGAGGAAGCTCGTCGACGCCTTCGCGACCTGCACACCTTGCTCCTGCACCGTTTGGGGCAGGGTAGGCGTGGCCTGCGTCACCTTGTTCTGCACCTGTACCTGCGCGATGTCGGGATTCGTTCCGGGATTGAACGTCAGCGTGATGGTGGCCTGCCCGGCGGAACTGCTCGTGGACGACATGTACAGCACGTTGTCGATGCCGCTCAGCTTCTGCTCGATCACCTGGGTCACGGTTGCCGCGACGGTGTCGGCGGAGGCGCCGGGGTAAGTGGCCGTCACCTGCACGGAGGGCGGCGCGATGGTGGGGTACTGCGCGACGGGAAGACTCGTGACCGCCGCCGCGCCCACCAGCATGATGACGATGGCCATGACCCACGCGAGAATGGGGCGCTTGATGAAGAACTCTGCCATGCCGTTCTCCGCCTAGCGTCGTGCCGACACGGTCGAGGCCGTGTCCGTCGCGGGTGCCGCGGATGCCGCGTTCGCCTGCGTCTGCGGCGTATCGGCCGCCACCTTGACCGGCGCGCCCGCATGCACGCTCTGCAGGCCGCTCACGATCACGCGGTCGCCGGCGTGCAGGCCCGAGGTCACGATCCATTGGTCCCGGAATGCGTTGTCGGCCGTGACTTGCACCTGCCGCGCGTTGCCGGCCGCATCCACGACGTAGACGCTCGCCTTGCCGTCCGACGCGCGCGTCACGGCCATCTGCGGCACGAGTATCGCGTTGTCGTTCTCGCCTTCTTCCAGGCGGGCGCGCACGAACATGCCGGGAAGCAATTCGCGTTCGGGGTTCGGGAACGTGCTGCGCAGCGTGACCGACCCGGTGGTGGCGTCCACCGTGACGCCGGAGAACTGCAGCGCGCCGGGGTGGGCGTATTCGGTGCCGTCTTCCATCACGAGCGTGACGGCGGCGCTGTCGCTGCCCGTTTTCTTCAGGCGCCCGGAAGCGAAGGCCTTGCGAAGCCTCAGCCATTCCGTGCTGGGGCGCGTGACGTCGAGGTACATCCGGTCGAACGCCTGGATGGTGGCGAGCGCGGTGGTCTGGTTCGAGGTCACGAGCGCGCCTTCCGTCACGGTCGATGCGCCGATGCGTCCGGAGATGGGCGCACGCACGTGCGTGTATTCGAGGTTCACGCGCGCGGATTCGAGCGCTGCCTCGTCGGCCGTGACGCTCGCGGCGTCTGCGCGAACCGCGGCGACGGCGTCGTCGTAGTCCTGCTTGCTCACGGCGTTGATCTTCACGAGTTCGGTGAAGCGGTCCGCTTTCGTCTTCGCCGAAGCCAGCGTGGCGCGGGCGTTTTCCAGCGTGCCGCGTGCCTGGTCGTAGGCAGCCTGGTAGGTGGCCGGATCGATCTGGTAGAGCACCTGGCCCGCCTTCACGTCACTGCCTTCCACGAACAAGCGCTTGAGGATGATGCCGCTCACCTGCGGTCGTACGTCGGAGACCTTCTGCGCGGAAAGGCGGCCGGAAAGTTCGGTCGTTTCGACGATCCGCTGCGGCGCGAGCGAGAGCACGCCCACCTGGGCGGTCTGCGTGGCGAAGCCGCCGGGCGGTGCGCCGGTTTGCCTGTTGCAGCCGGCGGTTCCGACTATCGCAAGGATCGAGAGTGCGGCAAACAGCTGGCGCGGCCTGTACGTCATGGGGTGGTGCGCGTGGTTCGCGAGAATGGGCGTCTTCATCTTTGACCTGTTTGGACATCGCGATGTCGCGCGATGCGAGAACGGGACGGCTCCGGACGCTTCAGGGGACCTGGCGGTGCCGGTGCTGGACAAGGCGTAACGCTACCGACGGCGCATTTTTTTGTGCTTACGGAAACTTACTGTCCAGTGACGCGCCTGGAGAGGGGGAAGAGAATCGGGATTTCGGCATACGTAATACCCTCGCGGCCCGGCCCTTGTGCTGGTTCCGTTAGGAATCGCAAATCACAGTAATATTTCGAAAGCCAGTCAGATCGTATCCGGGCTACCATCATTTCGTCCTCACGCCGCCCTGAATACCTGAAATGCACCCACCTTCCATCCCCGGCTCCGCGCCGCAAGTCCTGCTCGTCGACGACGATGCGGAACTGCGCGACCTGCTGCGCAGGTTCTTCCAGCAGCGCGGCATCGAGTTCTCCGTTCTGCACGATGCAACGAATCTCGCGCGGCGGCTGGAGCGCGAACGGCCGGCCATCATCGTGCTGGACCTCATGATGCCGGGCGTGGATGGCCTCACCGCGCTCAAGCAGCTGCGCGCGAGCGGCGACACGATTCCCGTCATCATGCTGACCGCGCGCGCCGACGGCATTGACCGCGTGCTCGGGCTCGAACTCGGGGCGGACGACTATCTGGGCAAGCCGTTCATGCCCCAGGAACTGCTCGCGCGCATCCAGGCAGTGCTGCGCCGCCAAGGGCCACCGCGGACGACAGCGGTGCAGGAGAAGCCCGCTCCGTGCCGGTTCGGCCGCTTCGAACTGGATTTCGCGACGCGCACGCTGCTGTGCGAAGGCACGCCCGTGAAGCTCACCGGCGGCGAGTACGCGCTGCTCGAGGTGCTGGCCTCGCACCCCATGGAAACGCTTTCGCGTACGCGGCTCATCGAATTGCTCCACGGTCCGGATGCCGAAGTGACCGAGCGCGGCATCGACGTGCCGGTATGGCGCCTGCGCCGCCTGATCGAGGACGACCCGTCCAATCCCCGACGGCTGCAAACCGTGCGCGGGATCGGCTACATGTTCATTCCCGACAACCCGGCCGATGAAGAATCCACTTGATACGATGTTCGGCCGGCTCGTCATCACCACGGCGGGCCTGCTGATGCTGGTTCATCTCACGTCGCTGCTGTTGATCGAGCGAACGCGCGCGAGCCTCGCCGCCTTCCATATTTCGCGCGTCGTGGAGGTTGCCGCCGGCATGGACGGGCGGGGCGGCGACGGCGAGCGGTCCGGGGCGGACATCCTCGGTATTTCGTTCGTGGACCTGAAGCAACTGCCGGCCGCCGACGCGCGGCGCTTTCGCGACGACACGAACGGGCCCATCGAACGGCAATTGCGGCACGTGCTGCCGCCGGGCACTCACGTGGCAATGGACGACGACGGCACGCTGCGCGTGCTCCCCGCGGGCAGCACGCGTGGCATCGTGCTGCCGCAAGCCGAGGTGCCGCTGAGCCGTTTCACCGGGGCGCTGGCGTTGACGCTGATGTTCGCCATCGTGGTTGCCGTCGTGCTTGCGTGGCAATTGAATCGCCCCATTCGCGATCTTGCCGCAGCCGCGCGCGAACATCGCACCGGCCACCATCTGAACATGGTGCGCAAGCGCGGGCCGCGCGAATTGCGCGAGCTGATCGGCGACTTCAACGACATGACCGGCGAGCTGGCCGTGGCCGAGCGCGAGCGCGCCGTGATGCTGGCGAGTATCGCGCACGACCTGCGCACACCGATCACACGCATGCAGGTGCGGGCAGACCTGCTGACCGATCGTGGCGATCGCGAGGGTTTTCTGCGCGATACCGAATCCATGTCGCGTGTCATCACGCAGTTTCTCGACTTTGCGCGCGAGATCCCCGAAGGTTCGCCGCGGATCAGCGTGGACACGCATTGCCGTCGCGATTACACCGACGCACCGAGTCCGAGCGGCGAGGCGCACCGGGATGCGCTCGTCACGCTCGATCTTCACGCGGGGCCCGACTTCATGCTACCTGCGGTCGACATCGACCGCATGCTCTCGAACCTCGTCGAAAATGCGCTGACCTACGGCGAGCCGCCCGTGGAGATCACCACGCGAGCGCATGGCGAGCACTACGAACTCGTGGTGCGAGACCACGGGCCCGGCGTATCCGAGCCTGATCTGGATCGCGTGCTGCGTCCGTTTGTCCGGCTCGATCCCGCTCGCGGCGGCACCTCGCACAGCGGTTTGGGCCTGGCCATCGTTCACCGCCTCGTTCGCCATCACGGCGGCACGCTGCAAATTGCCAACGCGGCCGACGGCGGGCTCGTCATAGCGATGCGGTTTCCGAAGCGCGGCGTCGCGCAATGAAGCGCCGCGCGCCGCCCAGCTTGCTTTATGCGTCCACATCTTCAGCGCGAGGAAAAAGATGTAGATGGAACTCGCGAGCTTGACCGCGTCATAAAGCCAGGGCCGGCCCGCAGCGAGCGCGGACAGGAAGAATCCCCATCCGGCAATCGCGATCGCGTAGCCGAGCGCCTCGGCGACGATCAGCGGCCAGGTGCCACGCAGGCCGACCTTCAATCCGGACGACAGCAGCAGCGTATTGGTCGGCCCCGGCACGATCGGCACCAGCGACACGTACATCGACATCTTCAGCAAGGCTTCCTGGATGGGCACGCGGCCTCCTCGATTCGTCAGTGTCGCGGTTCGCGGCCGGCCAGCGCTGGCACGCCGTTGAAGTGTTTCAGCGCGAATGCGATTCGCGCTTCCGTGAATGTGCTCGTCTTCATGGCCTTTCTGTTCTCCCGCGGGCTCGAGGACACCGCGGTAACGATCCACGCGCTCGCGGCACGCCTGATCTCTTCGGGCCGTTCGGCATGCTGTCGCGCGCGCTTGGCATGAACATGTCGCAGATGAACCTGCACTTCGACGGCTACCCGGGCGGATGCGTGACGACCGTCGCGCTGGACGCAGACGTCAAATACAAGCTGCTCCAGTGCGTGACGCCGGTGAGCGACGGCAAGAACGTCATGCACATGCTGATCTCGATCAGGAAGGCGCGCGGCGTGCCGCGGCGCGCGATCGACTACGGGCTGTTCGGGCTCCAGACCCGACAGGCGGCGGGGTACGACGTCAGGATCTGGAACGGGATGAAGCCGGACGGCGGCGGTGCGTACAGCCGGTACGACACGCTCGTGCTGAAGTACCGCGCGTTCTACCGCGGCTGGGTCGCCCGCGTCGGGGTGAGCGAGCCGCCCTGCGCGAGCCGGCGGCGTTAGCCTGACCGGCGCCGGCCGCGCCGTTCCGTCCGGCGCGCGCGAACAGCGATGAACCGCATGGACGGCCGGCGTTGGCGCGCGCGGCCGAACCGCCCCGCGATGCCAATGTGTCCCTGTTTTCGTGCAACCGCACGCCAGGCTGACCGGCTGATTACGGTTTTGTCATCTACGCCATTCGCGCTTGCACGCAGCGGCGCCGCGTCGCCGTTTCCCGGTAACATCGCCGCATGTCCCCACGAATGCGACGGAGCCGGCGATGCGCATCCTGATAGTCGAAGACGAACCGAAGACGGGCGCGTACCTGAAGAAGGGGCTCGAGGAATCGGGTTTCAGCGTCGATCTCGCGAAGGACGGCGGCGAAGGGCTGATGCTTGCGCAGGAAGAGCGTTACGACGTGATCGTGCTCGACGTGATGCTGCCCGTGCTCGACGGCTGGGGCGTGCTCAAGCGGCTGCGCGACACGCACACGACGCCGGTGCTGTTCCTGACCGCGCGCGACGACGTGCAGGACCGCGTGCACGGCCTCGAACTCGGCGCCGACGACTACCTCGTGAAGCCGTTCGCGTTCGTCGAGCTGCTCGCCCGGATCCGCACGCTCGCGCGTCGCGGGCCGCCGCGCGAGACCGAGCACCTGGCGGTCGGCGATCTGGACATCGACGTGGTGCGCCGCCGCGTGAAGCGCGGCGCGACGCGGATCGACCTGACGCCGCGGGAATTCTCGCTGCTGCAGCTGCTCGCGCGCCGCCAGGGCGAGGTGCTGAGCCGCACGCAGATCGCGTCGTACGTGTGGGACATGAATTTCGACAGCGACACCAATGTCGTCGAAGTCGCAATCCGGCGCCTGCGCGCGAAGATCGACGACGCGTTCCCGGTCAAGCTGATCCATACCGTGCGCGGCGTCGGCTACGTGCTCGAACCGAAGGACGACGCATGACGCGGCCGCGCTCGCTGGCCGCGACGCTCGCGCTCGCGTTCGCCGCGACCACGCTGGCCGCGTTCGCGCTCGTCGGCGCGTACGTGTATGCGGGCCTCGAGCGGCAGGTGAACACCCAGGACGATCTCGACATCGTGCTGGCCGCGCGCCACACGCGCCGGCTCGCGGGCGAACTCGCGTCGCTCGACGCGGTTCGCTCGCACGCGGAGCGGCTGACGAGCCAGGTGCTGGGCAACGAGGCGCTGTCGATGGTCGTCGTCGATGCGGGGGGCGACGTGCTCGCGCGCCACAACGTCCGGCTCGCCGCACTCGACGACGCGCCGGCAGCCGCCTCGGCGCCGCTGGCCGACGCGCAGCTCTTTGCGCCACGCGCGGTGCCGGTTCCGGCGAACGACCGGATCACGGACGACCGGCTCGTCACGTGGACCGCCGACGGCGGCACGCCGATGCGCGGCGTCGTGATCGAGGCCGCGCTCGGCGACCGTACGCCGATCCGCATCGCGATCGCGCGCAACATGCGCGACCGGGCCGATCTGCTCGACGGCTACCGCGACCGGCTCAAGCTCGCCGGCGGGCTCGGCGCGCTGTTCGCGCTGCTGCTCGGCTATTGGCTGATCCGCACGGCGCTCGCGCCGTTGCGCGAGATCGTCGACAACACCGGCCGGATCACGGTCGACAAGCTCGACACGCGGCTCGACGCGTCGCGCGCGCCGCCCGAGCTGCGCGCGCTGGTCGACGCGCAGAACGCGATGCTCGGCCGCCTGCAGCAGGCGTTCGCGCATCTGTCGCAATTCAGCGCCGATCTCGCGCACGACCTGCGCACGCCGCTGAACAACATGCGCGGCGCCACCGAAGTCGCGCTCGCGCGGCCGCGTTCGGTCGACGAGTACCAGACGCTGCTCGAATCGAATCTCGAGGAATACGACCGTCTCGCGCGGATGATCGAGAACGTCCTGTTTCTCGCGCGCGCCGAGCATCCGAGCTTCGTCACGCGGCAGCGCGCGTTCGACGTGCGCGACGAACTCGAGCGCATCGCCGAGTATTTCGAGGGGCTCGCCGACGAAGCGGGCTCGACGTTGCGCGTCGACGGGCAGGGGCAGCTGACGGCCGATGTCGAACTGTTTCGTCGGGCCGTGGGCAACCTGCTCGCGAACGCGCTGCGTTACACGCCTGCCGGCGGCGTCATCACGCTGAGCGTCGATGAAACGGCCGATGCGGTGCGCGTCGTCGTCGCGAATTCGGGCGAGCCGATCGATCCCGCGCTGCTGCCGCGGATCTTCGACCGGTTCGTGCGCGGCGACCCCGCGCGCAGCGGCGGTGCGCCGGGCGGCACGGCCGGGCTCGGCCTCGCGATCGTGCGCTCGGTGATGGAGCTGCACGGCGGCAGCGCGCAGGTCGAAAGCGATGCGCGCGGTACGCGGTTCGTGCTCATGTTCAACCGGCCGCCTGTTGCGTGACGGCGGGTTCGTGGCGCGCGGCGGCCGCGTGTTCCTTCGCGCCGGTTTTCGACTTCGCGTTCGCGCCTGCGCTCACCTGCCAGCCACCACCCAGCGCCTTCAGCAACCCGACTTCGGCCTCGATCCGGCGCGCGTCGATCTGGTCGGCCGTGCGCCGGTTCGTCAGCGCGATCGTCTGCGCGGTCACCACGTCCAGATAGCTGACGGCGCCCGCGTTGAAGCGATTCGTCGTCAGCCGCAGCGACAGGTCGGCCGCGTCGGTCGCGCGCTGCTGGCTGCCGGCCTCGGACGCGAGCGCATCGAGCGCGGACAACTGATCCTCGACCTGCTGGAACGCGACGAGCACGGTTTGCCGGTAGTCGGCGACCGCACCGTCGTATTGCGCATGCGCGCCGCGCAGCGACGCGCTGCGGCGGCCGCCGTCGAACAGCGTGCCGGCGAGTTGCGGGCCGAGCGACCAGAACAGGCTCGGCGCGGCGAGCCACGGCGCGAAGAACGAACTTTCGAGGCCGGCGCTCGCCGACAGCACGAGATCCGGGAAGAACGCGGCCCGCGCCTCGCCGATCTGCGCGTTCGCGGCCGCGACGCGACGCTCGGCCGCCGCGATGTCGGGCCGCCGCTCCAGCAGTTGCGACGGCACGCCGGCCGGAATGGCCGGCACGTGGAACGGCTGTACGTGCGGCGGCAGCGCGAACGTCGACGCGCTTTCGCCGACGAGCGTCGCGATCGCGTGCTGCAACTGCGCACGCGACGCATCGATGTCGGTGTCCTGCGTGCGGGTCGATTCGAGCTGCGTCTCGGCTTGCGCGACCGCCGACGCGTCGATCGCACCGGCCGCGAGTTGCTGCTTGAGCAGCGTCAGCGCGTCCGCGTACGCATGCACCGTGTCGTCGAGCAGTTGCTTCTGCGTGTCGAGCGAGCGCAGCGCGAAATAGTCGGTCGCGAGTTCGGCCGTGACCGACAGCTTCACGGCCTGCAGGTCGGCCGCGCTCGCGGCGGCGTTCGCCTGTGCGCCGGTCACCGCGTCGCGCACGCGGCCGAACAGGTCGGGCTCCCAGCTCGCGGCCACGCCGACCTGGTAGTCGGGCGTCGTCTTGCCGGCGAGCGACGAGCCGAGCCGGTTCTGCGACACGCGCGCGCGGCTCTGCGCGGCACCGGCCGTGATCGTCGGCAGGAACCCGGCGTGCTGATAGTCGACGATCGCGCGGGCTTGCTGCAGATCGGCGACGGCTTTCTTCACCGTCTGGTTCGACACGTCGACGCGCGCTTCGAGCGCGTTCAGATCGGCATCGTCGAAGACGGTCCACCAGGCGCCGCGCGCGGCGGCGTCGGCCGGCATCGCGACGTGCCAGCCGGTTTGTTCGGCAGGTGCTGCCGGTGCGCCTGCATAGTGCGCGGGCACCGCGACGGCGGGCGGCGAATAGCGCGGCAGCGTCGAGCAGGCGGTCAGTGCGGCGACGGCGCCGAGCGCGACGATGCGGCGAGCGAACGGGAGCGGATGAGGAAGACGCATGGCAGGCATCTCGTGGGTGGTCGTCGATGGGTCAGCCGTGGGCGGGCGCGGGAGCGAGTGTCGACGCAGCCGGCGCGGCACCGGCCGCGTGTACCGGCGGCACGTCGCGTGCACTGACCGCGGAGGCCGGTTGCGCGGGCAGAGCGGACGAAGCGGACGAAGCGGACGAAGCGGACGAAGCCGCAACCGGCGCCGCATCGTGCGAAGTCGACACGACCTTCACGGCTTCCCCGACCGTGATCGCATCGCCCGGGTTGTCGATCACGCGATCGGCCGCCGCGAGCCCCGCGACGATCTCCACGCGCGTGCCGAAGTCGCGCCCGATCTGCACGGTCTTCAGCGCCGTACGCCCGTTCGCGCCGACGGTGGCGACCTGCACGCCGTTCGGGCGGAACAGCAGCGCGCTGACCGGCAGTTCAAGCGCCGGCGCCGCGCTCGGCACGACGAGATGCGCCTGCGCATACGCGCCGGGCATCAACGCGCCGTCGCGGTTGTCGACGTCGATCTCGACACGCAGCGTGCGCGTGACGGGATCGATCGCGCCCGCGCTGCGCGCGACCTGCGCGGCAAAGCGCCGGCCCGGATACTGTGGCGTCGTCAGGTAGACGGACGTGCCGGCCGACACGCCGGTCGCGCTGTCCTGTGGCACGTCGACGAACACGCGCAGCGTGTTCGTCTGTTCGAGATGGAACAGTTCGCCGGACAGGCCCGGGCTGCCCGGCGTGCCGCCCGCGGTCACGAGCGTGCCGACGTCGACGTTGCGTGCGGTGATCACGCCGTCGAACGGCGCGGTGACCGACTCGTACGACACGAGTTCGGCAAGATGCGCGACGTTCGCCTGCGCGGACGCGAGCATCGCGCGCTTCGCGTTCATGTCCGCGACCTTCGTGTCGGTGTCCTGCTGCGACACCGATTGCGTTTTCAGCATGTCCTGCCAGCGCTGCGCGGTCGATTTCGCATAGTCGTAGTTCGCCTGCGCGCTCGCTTCGTCCGCACGCGCCTGGCGCAGCTGCGCATCGAGATCGGGCGCCGAGATCTGCGCGAGCGTCTGGCCGGCCTTCACGTGCGCGCCGAGATCGGCGCTCCAGTGCGCGATATAGCCGCTCGTGCGCGCATAGATCGACGCGTCCGCATACGGCATCACCGAGCCGGGCAACGTCAGTGTCTGGTCGGCCGGCGCCGCGCCGGGCATGACGACCGACACCGGCAGCGCCTGCTGCGCGGCGACCTGCGCGCGCTGCGCGGCGCGTGCATCGATCCGCGGCACGATGCCGAGCGCGAGCAGCGCGGCGGCGAGCGCGACGGCCGCGAGCGGCACGGCCAGCTTGCGGCCGCGGCGGGGCGGCGGTGTATCGGAGGCGGCGCCGCGCGCGGCGGGCGGCACGGCTGCGGCCACGGTGGCCGCTTCGGCGGCGGGCGGCGGGGCGACGGGTTCGATCGAGTCGTTCATGATGGGTCCGGGGG